>DATMIH010000083.1:0-30749 GCA_035554595.1 Solirubrobacterales bacterium | reverse complement strand
AACGGCACCGGGAAAAGGCTGAGGTGGAAGGTGAGCGGGAAGGCCCAGAGCAGGGCCATGATCAGCGTCGGCGCACCGGCGACCACGAGCCAGATGCCGCGGGCCCTGGCGTTGCCGGGGCGGCCGCTGAGGAGGAGAACGCCGACCACGATCGCCACCAAACCGGACCCCAGCGCAAGTAGATCGCCAATTCGCGGGGATTCACCGTAATTGACCGGGAATTCATCGTGGAGAGGGAGATAGAACACCGCGTAGAGGGTGACGAAACAGATCGCCGCGCCGCCGAATATCGCCAGCAGGGCCGCAGCGGTGTCCGCCGCCGTCACTGGCTTCGCCGCGGGCTCCAAGGCTGGCGCCGCCGTTTGGGCGCTGCCGCAGGCGCGGCAGAACCTCGCCGTCTGATTCAAGCTGGCGCCGCAAGCGCCGCAGTACACCTGGGTCATCGCGGCTCAGGCGATCGCTTGCGTCTCGCCACAGGCCGAACAGAACCGCGCCGTGGCGGCGATGGCGGCGCCGCAAGCGCCGCAAAAAACCCGCTGGGGCTCGGCGGCTTGCGACTCGATTACCTGGGTCTCGGCGTCGCTCGCCTCGGGCTCCTCGCTCACTGCCTGCTCAGGCGCCGACTCCCCCTTCTCTGGCTCCTCCTTCGCCGGCTCCTCGGCCTCCGCGGGCGCGTCTTCGTCGAGCGCCACCGGCGGCGGCTCTTCGAGCTGTTTCGCCGCCGGCGCGGGGGGCTGTTGTTGCGATGCCTGCTCGGCGTAGTGGTCGGTCCAGCGCATTCCGTCGTAGTAACGAAGGCGCCCGCTGCCCCCCGGATCGTCGTGCCATCCGGCCGCCGCCCCGCCACCGCCGCTCGCGATTGCCTGCTGGGTCGACAGGGCCTGCATCTGGTTGTTGTGGGAGCTGGCGGCGAAGCCGGCCCAGATTGCGCAGATCGGCAAGGTGATCAGCAGACCTAGGCCAAGAGTGGCGAAGGCGACGAAGAAACTGATCACGAACATGATCAGCGCACCCGGCACGGTCACGTAGAACATCCCCAGCGGGCCGAAGAAGAAGGCGAGCAAGACCGCGCCGACCACACTCTTCTGCGCGGCTACCTGGATCACGGTTGTCTGTTGCACCGCCACCGGCGACGGCGGGGGTGGTGTACCCGTGGCACTATTGAAATTGCCTTGCGGCGGCCCCACCGTGCTCATCCTCTCCCCACCTCCCGCTCGATCGACATCCAGCCTGCAGCACACTACTTATTTGGTGCCACTCGCTCAACATTTGACCATTTTTCACCCTTTTAGTTCTGAGACTGAGGAGGGGACCCCCGATCGGACCTCCTCCATGACGCGCTCGATCGCTTCCGGCGCGGTGGTAATGCCAGGGTCATCGCGAGAGGGTTGGGAGTCCGGGTGAAACATCACCGCGAGTGAGAGATGGTCGTCTCCAATCGGCACGACGACGATCTGTCCGGCCAGGAAGTTGCCGTTGAGACTGCCTCCCCAGCCGGCCTTGTAGGCAGGGGACAGGCCGGGGAAGGAAGCGCCGGCGCCCCAGTCGAGCGGGGCGGTGAGTTCACCCGGCTTGCTCTCACGGCTGGGCTGCTTTGGCGCGCGCATCAACTCAAGCACCTGTTCGGAGATCGCCTTGCCATAGGTACCGACGGCAAGTGCGTGAGCCAAACGCACCGCATCGGTTACTCGCCAGCGCGAGGTGCCGAGGAGCAGCGCCGGTGCCAGCGGTTCGGGGATTTCCGTCTGTTCGCTGAGGAAGGGAACGCAAAGCGATTCGGGCGCTTCCACCTGCGTGCCGGGCACGATCCTTCCCCCGGCGAGAGAAAAGACTTCGGCGAGTGACCGGCGCGCCTCGGGAATGCCCCGGGCGGCGCGCTGCAATTCAAGCACGACGCGGCGCTGCCGACAGTTCTCCGAGCGAGTCAAGGCGCCTTCAAGGGCGCTGACAATCTCTGGCGAGAGCGTTTCGCCCGGTCGCTCTCCCCAGCCGAGCAAGCGCAGGAGCGCCACCATTGTCGCCACCTTGCTCATGCTCCACATCCGCATGTAGCGCGCCTCGCCGCCTCGCTCGGAACTGGCGAGGATCGGGGCAGGCGAGCGATCGAGCATCGCCGCCGCCTCGACCTCGCCACCGAGCTCTGCGGCTCGCTTGACGCCAGCTTGCAGTGCCGTGGCGAGCTCTTGTTCAGCCGGCGTCCGTCCCGGCTGGGATCCGGCGGTTGACTCGCCCGCACTCGTTCCCGGCCGACTGTCCGGGGCGCTGGCGGAAGAGCCGGCGCCAACCCGGAGCCCAGCGACCGCCGTCAGCGCGAGCACTGCCAGGTAGGCGAGGCCGACCGCGAGCCGCTTCGGCCTCACCGTCGCTCAGCAGTCCCCGCCGAGCAGCTCGCTGGCACGCGACTTCCACTCCTGGCGCCGCGCTGCGGTGGTCGAGTAGCCGGGGTCATAGGCCCACTCGCCGCCTTCGTATCGGACCCAAGTGAGGCCCGACCATTCGTTGCAGGGGGAGCCCGGTTCCGACCAGTCCATCCCGGTGACCAGAACCCGCGCCACGCCTTCGCCTTCGAGTGAATCGATCCGCGCCCGCAGGGCCGCGGGCGCGAGGTAGTCGGAGAGGCTCGCCTGGGCGCGCATCCACTTCGGGTAGCCGTATTCAGCGAGGTCCTGCTGGCGCTTGCGGACCGAGAGCAATGACCAGGCCGTGCGAAAGTCGCGTTCGACTACGTCCTCGTGGTAGGCGAGCAGCAGCGCCGTGATTTCTTCTTCCATTTCCGGCCTGCCCACGGAGGGGAGGCCGTCTTCAGAGGATTCGAATTCGTCGCTTTCAGTGGAGGGCTGTTCTTCACTGCTTTCCGGCGCAGCGCCGGCCGCCGCCACCGTGGTGGTCGAAGAGTCACTGTTACCGCCGAGGACAATCGCGGCGGCGGCGCCAGCGCCAACCAGCAGGATCGCCAGGGCGACCAGGACCGCCGTACGCCGTTGGCCACCCTGAGGCGGTGGCGCCGGTGGCGGGGAGACTGACCGGACAGCGGTCGGTGCAGCAGCCGGCGGCGGCGCGGCGGCGGCGGCGGAGACAGGCGCTCCACAGGAACGACAGAAGGCGGTGCCGGCCGCTACTGGAGCATCACAGGCGTCACAGGTGGGCTCCTCGTAGCGCGTCCCGCAGGCTCGGCAGAAGGCTGCGCCGGGAGCAAGCACCTCGCCGCACGATCCACACTTGCGGGGGCTACTTAAGTCCATCGACGATTTCTCCCACCCGCCCCAAATCGGTTGTAGCTAATCATTTTCTCGAAGAAGGCAGATCATTCAGCTTGGTCACGGTAGTCTGCGCGCGGCCGAATGTCCGCCAAAATCTTCTGCACCAGCTGTGGCGCACCGGTCCAACCCGACTGGCGGTTCTGCGAGGCGTGCGGAGCCAGTCAGGCTGCCGTCGAGGAGCTCACCACCCCACCCCCGGAGCCGGCTCCCACGGAACCCAAAGCGTCCCGTTCCGCGGCCCCACTCCAAGCTCACGCGATCGAGGTCGAGGCCGGTGCCAAGACACTTCTGCAGCCAACGACGTTGCGGCTGGAGGAGGGTGAGCTGGTCGCGATCATCGGTCCCAGTGGATCCGGCAAGAGCACGCTACTGAAGGCGCTCGGCGGCATCCGACCGACCAGCGCGGGAGCGGTCCTGATGCGCGGCGACGACATCGGGCTGCGCCAAGCGGACGTCGGCTACGTGCCCCAAGACGACACCCTGCACCACCGACTGAGCATCCACGAGGCGCTCTCCTTCGCCGCGCAGCTCCGCCTTCCCGAAGGACACAGTAAGGACGAACGCGAGGCGGCGATCGCCAGCGTGCTCGAGCAAGTCGAACTCGCCGACATCCCCGACCGCCGTATCGGCAACCTCTCGGGCGGCCAGCGCAAGCGCGCCGCAGTCGCCCTCGAGCTGATCAGCAAGCCCGAGCTGCTGCTGCTCGACGAGCCGACAACCGGGCTCGACCCCGGGCTCGAGCGCCGCCTCATGGAGCTGAGCCGAGAACTCGCGGACAAGGGGCAGAGCGTGCTGCTCGTCACCCACGCAACGCAGAGCCTCGACCTCTGCGACCGCGTCGCAATCATGGCGCCGGGCGGGCGGCTCGCCTACCTCGGCGCCCCGGCCGGGGCGCCGGAGGCGTTCGGGGTTGGACTGATCGACGAGGTCTACGCCAAGCTGACCGAAGAGGCCGAGGAGGATGAGGTGCCACGCCGCGTCGAGGCGCCGCTCTCTCACCCCCGCCCGGCCTCCTCACGGGAGGTGCCACGGCGCCGGATCTGGCCCCAGGTGAGCGTGCTCTGCCGGCGCTACGCGTTGCTCTTCGTACGCGACCGGCGCAACGCCAAGATCCTCGCCGTTCAGGTCCTGGTGCTTGCGCTTGGGGCCGCCTTCCTCTTCCAGTCGGACGTGTTTTTGTACGACGACTCGGGCAACGCGCTGCACGCCGCGCAGAGCGCGCAGCTGCTCTTTTTGATGGTCACCGTCTCGCTGTGGTTTGGGGCTATTTCCTCCGTCCGCCAGATCGTTGCCGAGCGCGGCGTACTCGCCCGCGAGCTGGCGGCCGGAGTGAGGACCGAGGCTTACCTTCTCTCCAAGGGTGTAGTGATCGGCGCCGTAGCGGCAATCCAAACCGCGCTCTTCGTTTGGATCGTCTTCGGACTGCGCCCACTGGGAGAAGCGCCCGCCAACGCCGAGCTGCACGTCTTGACCATCTGCATCCTGATCGCCTGGGTCGGGGTCGGTTTTGGGCTCACCCTCTCCGCCTTCGCCCGCAGCGAGGACCAGGCGGCAAGCTTCCTGCCGCTGATCCTCCTCCCTCAACTGCTCTTTGCCGGGGCGGTGGTAACCACCAAGGACATGGGCGCACCGATACAGCTGCTCTCCCACCTGGTCGCCGCCCAGTGGGGGTTCGCAGGCGTGGGCAACGCAATTGACATGAACGCAAGGATCGATGCCGATCCCGGTTTCGCCGCCGCCAACCACTACAGCTCCAACTTCTTCACCCACGGTGAGGCGCAGGTAGCGATCGCGCTGGCGCTGATGATCGTCGCCTGTGCCGCGGTACTGCAGGCGCGGCTACGGCCTTCATTTGAGGACACCTGGTGGCAACAGGCGCGGCAGCGTTGGGAACGCGGTCTCGCCGAGCGGCGCCAGCGACAGACGCAGAGCGCTACGGGCTGAGCCAGAGTTGGCACAGCTTTCTACGGGGGCGGGATTTTGGACCCTTACCAACTAAGTGCTTGACAGTTCTTAATTGGTACGGATAGGGTCGCCGCTGATGAAACGGAAGCCGATCCTGGTGCCGCCCGGGGTGGCCCTGGCGGCGATGACGCAAAGCGCTCGCCATTACTCGAGCTCCTGACGCTAGGTCTTCCTCGCTTTGGCGCACCCGATGAGTGAGCACGAGACCCCCGACTGGCTAAGGCGGGTGAGCATCTGGCGCCCGGGGGATCGGCCCGAGATCTGGGCTCCCGACGATCTAGTGGACGACGGTGCGATCAAGTGGTTCGAGTTGGTCTGTGGCCCCAATTTCACCGAGGAGGTCTTTGCCCTCCTCGGTGAAAGGTGCGCTGGATTGACGCGGCGCATGTTGGAGGACCTGCTGACACCCGACGACGCACCGGCCGGCATTTCCTACGGAGACGGGACAGTCCGGCTGGCCTCGACCTTTAGCGTCGAAGCAGTTCGCGGTGGCCACCAACGCGAGCGTGGAACAGCCCAAGGAATCGGCGTCCTGAGGTTTCAGCCGGTCGAGCTGCTCGCTGGCGAGCGGTGGCTGATCAGCTGTTGGCACCCTCGCCGGATGTTTCAGGGCGCGATCAAAATTGGCGAGGAGCGAGCCGACTCGGCTGACGAGGTTTTTGGCGCCGTCGCCGAGTGTTGGGCTCGTCGGCGCGGGGGTGGGTCCGGAGACCTCGGGGTCGCCGTCATGAACGAGCTCGCGCTGAGCTACGCGCCCGCACACCGGGAGCTCTTCAGCTGGCTCGAGGACTGGGAGCTCAGTCTCTACGTCAACGACGATCTGGACAACCGCGACGAGCTGCCGGAGCTCTGGGGACTGATGGCGGTGATGCGCGACTGGCTCAATCCGCTCAATCGCCCCGGCCTGCGGGCGGACGTCAGCAAGGCCTGGTTGGTCGCAAGCGACCACGACGCGGTGATCGAAGTCGACGACCGCGTTGACAAAGCCCTCGCGGGACTGGCGAAGTTGAGCGAGAGGCTGCGCCAGTCCTTCGGACTTCTGCACCTCGAACAGAGCGAGGAACAGCGTGAACACAGCGAGCGAATGCAGCGGCGCATTGAGATCGCCGCCGCCGTCTTCCTCGTGCCGACCCTGATCGTCGGCTTCTACGGGGCCAACACCTGGGTCCCCGGCCAGGGCAAACACTGGGGCTTCTGGGTGATGGTTGCACTACTGATCCTGCTCAGCTTCGTTGCGCTGCTGGCCGTCCTCCACCTCCAGCGCCGCGCCGGCAAGGCAGCGCTGGAGGCGGGCAGCGAGCGAAGGCAGCTGCGAACCGAACTGCTTCGCGGCGGCTGATCCATCGGTGGGCGTCTCGATTAGCTGCTAGGAAGCAGGGCCTTGGAGGCCCATCGTTCATATGAGCGGTTCGAGGAGGGGCACTGGGTCGCCGCGGCTAGCGATGGCCACGGTGGGCCGCACTACGGGCGGAACGCAGCGCTCGCCGTGGCGGTGATGGCCGCCTTCCTCGCCCTGGCGACCTTCCTCTCCAACGAGGCGGTGAAGGAGGTCGTCACCGGTGAGACCCACCGGGCAGACACCTCGGCACGGCTGGAGAGCAACCGGGTCAAGATCGACATCGCCAGCGGCAACGCCGGGTTGCTGCAGGCGCTCAGCGCGGGCAGCGCGCAGGTGCGGCGCGCCTCCGCCGAGGCGCTGCATCACGAGACGCGGATCGCCCGCGAGCTGAAGCCCGCCGACGCCAACCTCACCGCCGAGATCCACGCCGACGAAGACGAGACCGACCACGCCAACACCCAGCACCTCGACTACGAGCTGGCCGAGGTTGGCCTCCAGGTCGGGATCGTGCTGGCCTCGGTCTCGATCATCGCCCGCAGGCGCTGGCTGCTGGCCTGCGGTGGGACGGCGGCAAGCGCCGGCGTCCTGCTGCTCGTCGCCGGCCTGCTCGCGTAGCGGCCAGGTAGGGTCACCGCGATGCCTGAGACCGTCCTCGTAACCGGTGGCTCCGGGTTCCTCGGCGGCTGGTGCATGGTCGAGCTGCTCGGCCAGGGCTATGAGGTGCGAACCACGGTGCGCGACCTCGGCCGCGAGGCGGAGGTGCGCGAGGCGGTCACGGCCGGCGGCCAGGCGGGCGAGAAGATCGCCGTCCTCGCCGCAGACCTAACCAGCGACGACGGTTGGGACGACGCTGTCGCCGGTTGCGACTACGTGCTGCACGTCGCCTCCCCCTTTCCGCCGGTACAGCCCAAGGACCCCGACGAGCTGATCGTGCCGGCGCGGGAAGGCACCCGGCGGGTGCTGCGCGCGGCGCTCGCGGCCGGAGTCAAGCGCGCCGTCGTCACCTCCTCGGTCGCCGCGATCGCCGGCGGCGCCAAAACCCCCGGGCCGCTGACCGAGGACGACTGGACCGACCTCACCTTCGACGGGCTCTCGCCCTACGTGCGTTCGAAGACGATCGCCGAGCATGCCGCCTGGGAGCTGGTGCGCGAGCAGGGCGCCGAGCAGCGGCTGGCCACGGTCAACCCCGGCGCGATCCTCGGGCCGTTGCTGAGCCGCGATGCCTCCTACTCGCTGGAGGCGATCGAGCGGCTGCTGAAGGGGATCCCGGGAACGCCGAAGGTCGGCTTCAGCTTCGTCGACGTCCGCGACGTCGCCGCGCTGCAGATCAAGGCCATGTCGGCGCCCGAGGCCGGCGGGCAGCGCTTGATCGCCGTCGCCGAGTTCCTCTGGATGGCCGAGGTCGCGGCGATCCTGCGCCGCGAGCTTGGAGACGATGCAGCCAAGGTGCCGACCCGCGGCGTGCCCAACTTTGTGGTGCGGGCGATGGCGCTGTTCGATCCCGGCATCCGCTCGATCACCAACCAGCTCGGCAAGAAGCTCACCTACTCAAGCGCCAAGGCCGAGACGAAACTCGGCTGGAGCCCGCGCCCGCTCGAGCAGACGATCGCCGAGACCGGCCGCAGCATGGTCGACCTCGGCGTCGTCTGAGCTCACCGCCTACGCGGACCAGGCCTCGCTTTCTTGCCCGGAGTAGCGCAGCGACCCCGGCGTGGTCAGCTCCTCGCCGGTCTCCAGCAGCGTCTTCAGGCCGGAGAGGATCATCGGCCAGCCACCGTACAGTTCCGGGTTCGCGCTCTCGGGCAGCTGGTCGTGGGTAACGGTGAGCTGGCAGGAATCGCCGACCGGCTCGATCTCCCAGGTCACCCGCGAGGTCCCCTGCGCCTGGACGTCCTCGCTCCAGAGCGCGTTGAAGCTCTGCACCAGGCGCCGCGGCGGCTCGACCTCGAGATTCTCGCCGGCGGCGATCTTGAGCCCGGCGGCCGGGTGCACGGACTCATAGCTCGAGCCCGGCGTCCAGTCCGAGCTGACCCCGACGCCGAAGTTGTACTTCGCCCGCAGCTCGGGATCGGTGATCGCCTCCCAGAGCCGCTCGGGGGTGGTCTTGATGTAGATCTCGAAAACCTTCTCCATCGTTACTCCTCCTTCTCCAGTTCTTGCTTGAGGCCGCTCAGGGCCGCTGTCCAGGGCTCCGCGTACTTGCTCACCCAGCGGTCGTGAACCAGCCGGATCGGGACGGGGTTGAGGAAGTGCAGCTTCTCGCGGCCGCGCTTGCGGGTCTTGACCAGCCCCGCCTCCTCCAGCACTCGCAGATGCTTCATCACGCCGAAGCGCGTCATCGGCAGCCGCCCCTCGAGCTCGCTCAGGGTCTGCCCATCGCGCTCGAAGAGCGCGTCGAGCAGGCTGCGGCGAGTGGGGTCGGCAAGCGCCTTGAATACCTCGTCCATGACCGAGACTATAGGTGACTATTTAGGGCAAGTATCCCTTGACAGGGGGTAAAGATTTTGCTTGAATAGCCAACGTGCCTCCTGTCAATCGAGCAAATCCGGTTCGCGCCAAGTCCTCAGATTCGCGCTACTCGCTGATGGAGTTCATGCGCGAGTTCCCAGACGACGAGGCGTGCTTGCGGTGGCTTTGGAAGACCCGCCACGCCGTTGACGAGGAGGGCAAGAAGGCCTTCTGCCCCAAATGCGAACTAGACCGGCCGTTCCATCGCGTGAGCGGCCGACCGGCTTGGGATTGCGATTACTGCGGCTACCACTTGCACCCGACCGCAGGCACGATATTTCACAAGTCCTCGACCTCGTTGCAGCTTTGGTTTTACGCGATGTTCTTGGTCTCCCAGACGCGGTGCGGCATCAGCGCAAAACAGTTGGAGCGCGAGATCGGCGTCACATACAAGACCGCCTGGAGGATGCTGAACAAAATCCGTAACCAGCTCATGGACGAGCAGGACGATGGGCCGCTGTCGGGAGAGGTTGAGGTAGACGAGACTGCCTTCGGTGGACGACCGCGGGCGAGCTTGGGCCGCATGACTCGCCAGGAAGGCGTCCAGTGGGCGAAGGACAACAAGACGACCGTTGTGGCGATGGTCGAGCGCAAGGGTCGGGTCAAGGCAACGCTGGCCGAGAACCGCGAGCATCGGCCTGTCCGGTCAATCGTGCATCAGCACGTCTTGCCCGAGTCGATCGTCTACACCGACGAGTGGGCAGGCTACCGCAAGCTGGGCGACCACTATGCCGAGCATCGGCGCATCCGCCACGCCGAGAAGATCTACGTCGAAGGGGAAGTGCATACCAACACGGTTGAGGGGTTCTTCGGCAACTTCAAGCGGGGAGTCGCCGGCACCTACCACGCGGTCTCGCGCAAATGGCTACAGGGCTACCTGAACGAGTTCACCTGGCGATACAACCGCCGCGATGACGAGCGGGCCATGTTCCTGCAACTCGCGACGCGAGCTGCGTTTTGAAGCGGGCCTGAGAACCGGCCTAAGCCTTGGGTTTCGGGTCCCGGTTCTGGCCCCGCAGCGGGCCAGCGACCTTCTCGAAGTCGGAGAGGACGGCGGAGCGCTTCCGGACGGGAATTGTCAGGCCGGTAGGCGTCTTGTCTTTGCGCTTAGCCGGTTTTGGCGGCATTCGAGATCGCCAACACGGCATCGTCGAGGTCGGTCAGAACTCGTGCGCCCTGAGCCTCAATGACGGTTCGTGCATCGCCGTAGGTGTCAGACAACTGCCGATCATCGGCTACTTGGCAATAGACGAGGTAGTCATTGACCCCGGCGTCGCCGCCGAGGATGTCGGAGACCTTGTTTGCCTCCGCATCAGCCCGCAGTCGAATCTCATCCGCTTTCGTGACTGCAAGCTGGACGACATCGAGAGCGACGTTGGCGCCTGAGTTGGCGAAGAAATCTGCGTAGCGCGGCACCCCGGATTTCGTTGCGCTGAGTGGATAGCCGCGGGAGACAGCTTGAGACTGGATCAGTGGCTTGAGGCGACTCTCCATCAAATCCGCAGGCCTTGGATGACGAGCGTAGCCTCGCCGCTTTGGCCGGACGATTCGCTTGACTAGGCGATCAAGCGTCATATCCAAGCCATCCTCATCGGCTGAGATCGTCGTTAGGCGCGGCTCGCTGATATCTAGCGGGAAGCCTGTCTGTTTCCCAAGGATGGACTTGATCCGAGCCGTGGTCGGCGTGACGGCGCTTGATAGCTGCTCATTGAGCGTTGGCGCGATGTAGAGCAACGAATCGCTTGCAAGACGTGGGTTCTCTCGGATGACCCTCTCGATGGCCTTCTGCTCAATTTCAAGCCGATACTCGGCCGTCTCTTCGTCCCAAAGCAGGATGCCGATATTCAACCGCTCCCCTCGTCCAGGGTCGGGTATGTAGCGGATGACTGAATAACGTGCTTCGCTCATATCGCCCCTTTCAGGTTAGGGAAGGCGGCGCTTCCGTTGTGCAGGACTTCTCGCAGGCAATCGCGGCGCTGAAGCAGGAAGTCCGCATAAAACGCCTGCTCAGCGGTAGAAAGCAGTTCTTGAGGAGTCGAGTTTACGGCTGATTGGACTTCGGCATCCGAAAGCCCCTCGATCTGGTCGAGAGCGGCGCGAAGTTGCGATGGATCGGTGATGCCGTCTCGGATGAACGGCAGCCTAACGAAGCGCCCAGGAGGATCGGTGAGGCAGGTCGATAGGTCATCGGCTTTTGTCGGACCGAGCGGACTCACAAGCAGATGGCTGTGGTCATTCAGCATCAGAAAATGCTCGCCATTGCGGGAATGCCGCACAAGCAGGTTGTTCCCGTGCCGATCCTGGTTGATCAACCAGGAGTCAAAAACGACGACCCCGTATGCGCGGTCACGGTTCTGGCAGCGCCGGAACAGTTCCGCGTCGAGCGCAGGGGAGAAGGTTGGCTTCTGCATCCACGCGCTGGCAAAGAAAAGCTTGCCGCCCATCGTGACGAGCCGGTGGTCCAGAACCGGAAGGCCAAGTGCGACCGCGAGTTGAGCGGCGATCCACTCGTTCGCGCCAACGGTGGGGTGTTCGGGGACCAGACTCGGCCCCTTGATGATGTACTCCTCGCCGTTCTCGGCGAGGACGTAGCGGGCGTTTGAGGCTCCCTCCCCGATCTCTCCGTAGTCGTCTACAACGGCTAGTGCCGCCGGGGCGATTCCGGGTTCTTCGGACGAGTGCATAGAGTCAGTGTGGTTGGGCGGGGCCACAGTTTCCCCTGCGCCATCCGCTAATTGCGCACAAATCGCGCTGGGCAACGCTAGCCCATGAACGCGGTTTAGGCACCACCTGGAGTCTCCGGCACAAAGGCTCCCCGGCGCACGTCTCCGGACTCCCACTTGATGCCATCGAAGAACTCGCCCGGCTGGACTCCGAGCGCACCGGCCAACTTGGCGAGTGTGTCAATGCGGGGCAGGCGACCGCCACGCTCCAACAACCCGATCTCCGTGCGATGGAGCGAGGCTCGGAAGGCAAGCTCCTCCTGCGTTACTTCGGCTTGCTCGCGAAGGCGGCTGAGGTTGTCTCCGAACTGCTTAGCGACGCTCATGGCAAGTCCAGCCGGTAGAAGCTGAGCGCGGCTCGCGACGGCCGCACATGGCCGCCCTCCTGGCGCAGCAGACCGGCGGCGAGCAGGTCAACGATGGCCTGTCTCGCTTCGTCCCCGAACTCGCGTCTTAGAGCGTCGGGGGTTAGTTCTGCCGGGTGTTCGTAGAGGACGTGGCCGAGCACGGCTCGGCGCATCTTCGGACTACTCTTGGCCTTCACTTGGGACTCAACCTCCCGGGTGACGGGCCGGGGCCGTTCGCGCGGTGCCCGGCCGCTTGTTATTTCAGGCCGAGGAACGTAGCGCTATAGAAGGACGGCTTTTTGGCGCTTCAGAAAGGGAAAATCTTACCCCCGGAGATGGGATACATGCCCTATTTAGTCACATGTCAAATCGGCTCAGCCGAGCGCTGCACGACGGGCCTCGGCGCCACCCAAGTACGGCGTGAGTACAAACTGGATCGCCTCGCCGGCGATCGCCGGCAGCTCAGCCTGCTTGCCGAGCGAGAGGCGCTGGGCGACGAGCATCGCCACCCCGCTCGCCATCGCCCGCTCGGTGATCTCGGGCAGGCGCTCACCGTGGCTGGCCTGCTCGCGGCCAGGCTCGAGCAGCTCGGCGACGTAGGCGATCATCCGCTCGTAGCGCTCGAAACCGGCGCTGCCGCCGGCCAGGGCATCATTGGTCAGCAACTGCGCCGCGACGGGCTCGGCCGCGGCCCACTCGAAGGCGGCCCTGATCCCGGCCGCGACCTGTTCGGGCCACTCGCTCGCCCCCGCGCAGGCCGACTCGATCCGCACCTGCAGCGTCGCGAAGGCCGAATCGAAGGCGAACGCGAAATCGTCTGGTTGCCGTGCCCTGTCGCCCATCCCCGCCTCCGCTGCCGTTGGGGCGCGAATGGTAAACACGAATGTCTGTTAGCGCAAGCCCGAGGGCCGACCCTACGGCCTAGGCAACGGCCGCCTGCACACGCACGGTGGTGCCGAGGGCGCCGGAGCGGATCTGGACCAGGTCGCAGAGCTGATTGGCCAGCCAGAGGCCGCGGCCGCCGCGCTGGTCGGTCGCCGGGTGCAGGCGGCCGGCAAGCGGCTCTTCGATCGTGCCCCGGTCCTCGAAGTCGATCAGCAGGTAGTTGCCCTCGCGCCAGATCGACATCGTGCCCGTGCCGCCGCCGTGGACGACGCTATTGGCCGCGAGCTCACTTGCCGCGGCGACCAGATCGGCCGCTTTCAGCGGCCCGATTCCCGTCTGCTCGGCGGCTTCCTTCACCCGCTTGCGCACCGCCGCGAGGCGGGCGCGATTGTAGGGCAAGGTCTCGGCATCGTCCGGGTGGCGGGGGAGCTTGCCGCTGTAGCAATCGCACTCGCGCCGGTAACTGCTACTCAGCTCGCGCGAACCGTCGCGCAGCACGGCCCGGTGTGAGCGGAAGACCCCATCGAGCACCTCGTCGGGGAGCGCCGAGCCGTCGTATGAGCAGAGCAACGAGGGGCGCATCTCGGGCGGGAAGGCGAGGTTGAGCAGGTGCTCGTGACGCTGGCACTCCTCAATCTCGGCCGCCTCGCGGCCCAGCCAGACCGGTTCACTGATACCCCGGGCGGAACTGCCTGCCTGGCCGGCAAGAAAATCGCGCCAGAAGGAAACGATCCGCGCCGGGTTGCGCCCAACCTCCTCGATCGAGACGAAGCCCACGCCCTGCGCCTCGGGCCCGAGCTCAGCCCTCAGCAACTCGGCATTTGCCTGCCGCACCGCCACCAGAGCCGGTTCGCCGCCGGCGAGAGCCGCGGATAGAAAGGGGACGGCGACTGCCAAGAACTGCTCCGGGCCCTCGTAGATCAGCGCCTCGTGCCGGAAGCCCGGCCCCGCCTCCACGTCGCGTTCGCTCTTCGTCATTGGGATGTCTTCGGCTAACTTCGGACGCGGGTTTAGACGCTCTGTCGCATTGGGTAAAGAACATTCATCGGGTTGTCCAGGAACGCCTGGGTCGTCTATTGGAGGTAAGGGATGTTCAGTTGTGAGAAGTGTGGGAGCAGCTACAGCGCCATGCATGCCGTGGCGATCGAGAATTGCCCTCGGTGCCTCGCGCGTGACCAGGTCACTTCGCGGCTTGTCTTCAAACCTTTTGGGTTCCCCGGCGAGGCCGGAACGAAACTCCGCAGCGTGCCGCTTACCGTGGCTTCAGAACCAGCAGACAGAGGTCATCGCGGATCGGCTTCTCCGCCCAGTCAAGGATCGCTCGCTCGATCTGGCTGACGATCTCGCTAGCCGGCAACTTCGTCATCGGCGCCAGCAAGCGGGAAAGGCCATCGAGGCCGAGCATCCGCCCCTCGCGCCGGACGTCGGTGGCCCCGTCGGTGTAGACGAGGACGCCCTCGTCGCTTGCCAGCGAGGTCTCACGGTTGCGCAGCGCCAGCTCGGCCTCGGCGCCGAGCAGGTAGGTCGAGCCCTGCGGCGACAGCTCGGCGAGACCGGGTAGGTGCAGCGGCGGCGGGTGCCCCGCGATCGCCCAGGAGAGCTGCCTATCGCGGAGGCGAAGGCAGACCGCGCTGACCAGCTCGCGGCCAGATCCCGAGCGCTCGAACAGGGCGCCGTTGGCGAGCGCGAGCAGCTCCGCCGGGTCGCTGGTGCCGGCGGCGAAGGCAGCGAAGCGGGCCCGGACGAAGGTCGCCAGTTGGGCCGCTTCGAGGCCATGGCCGACCACGTCGCCAACGATCGCGATCGCCGAGCCGTCCTGGCCGTTGGTGAGCAGGTAGAAGTCGCCGGAGACACCGTACTCGGAGGGGACGAAGGCAGCAGCCGCATCAACCCGGGCCAGCTGCGGCAGCGCCGCCGGGGTCAGCGCCTCCCGGATCGCTTCCAGTTCCTCGGCCGAGTGCTCAAGGACCAGCTGGCGCTCGCGCAGCTGAGCGACCAGCACGGCCACAGCGACAAAGGCGAGCATGCGAACGGCCAGAGCGAAGCCGAATTCTTGCACCGGCTGGATCAGCGCGCCCGTGCAGTAGAGAACTCCGCAACCGAGCACGGCGATTGCGGCGGCGCGGCGCCCAAACCACCAGGTCGCCATCGCGATCGGGACCGCGTAAAAGAACCCGATGCCGATGTTGGAGGCCCCGGGGGCCGAGAGCCAGGCGAGGAATACCAGCAGGCCCGCACCGCAGATGGCGGCAACGCGCACACTATTCGAGGCGTTTCCCTGCACTGCCGCCGACCCTATAGGAGGGCCCGCAACGGGCCAAAGCGACTTACGCGCTAGCCAAAGTACTGGCGCATCGGCTGGAAGGCCCTCCACCAGCCATCGTCGAGGACGGCGCGGTCGACCCTCTCAATAATGGCCCCGTCATCGTCCTGCAGCTCGTAGCTGACCAGCGGCACCCCGTCGGCCTGCTCGACCCCCAGCACGTGGGCGATCAGCATGTAGGGCGGGCAGCTAAGCCAGCGCTCGCCCCGCTTGGGAATCGACATGGTGTCGACCATGCCGAGGTTCATACCCGCCTAATCGGAAGGAAAACCCCGCCGATTTAGAACTTCTCCCGTTGGAAAACTCTTGCCGTACCGTATTAAGCGCACTCCTCGAAGAAGGCTGAACGTTTAGCCAGCTTCGGAGCGGGCAACGGGAAGCATGGGTAATAACGAATGTCGAGATAGGCCCCACTCATGAGAGTGGTGGTGACTGGCGCTGCCAGCAACGTCGGCCGAAGCGTGGTCGAGGCTCTTGCTGAGCGCGATGAGGTGAGCCAGATCATCGGCCTTGCGGGTGCGGCTGACATCGCCAGCGCCAGCTCCGACCTCGCCTCGACCTTCCGCGGCGCGGATGCCGTGGTCCACCTCGCCTGGGCGGTCCAGCCCACTCACAACCCGGAGAAGCTGGAGCGGCTCAACGTCGATGGCAGCCGCCAGGTATTCGAGGCGGTCGCTTCGGCGGATGTACCTAAGCTGATCCACTCCTCCTCGGTGGTTGCCTACTCGCCGGCGCCCCGGGACCGCCTGATCGACGAGAACTGGCCGCTCGGCGGCACCGAAACCTCGATCCACGCGCGCTACAAGGCGACGATCGAGGGACACCTCGACGACTTCGAACGCGCTGCTCCGAACACCCAGGTGGTTCGGCTGCGACCGGCGCTGACCTGCAGGGGCGACGCCGCGGCAGAGCTCTGCGGACTTCTGACCGGGCCCTTCATCCCCAACTTCCTCCTGCGCAGCGGCCTCCTCCCGGCGATCCCACGGCTGGCCGGACTCTGCTTCCAGGCGATCCACACCTCGGACCTTGCCCGCGCCTACGCCCTGGCCACGGTCCGCGACGTCAGCGGCGCCTTCAATCTCGCCGCCGGGCCGCTGCTGGGGGCCGACGACCCGGCCGCGACGCTCAACCTGAGGACTTTTCCGCTTTCCTTCTCGCTGGCCCGCCGCTTGGCAGACCTGAGCTGGCGCCTGCGCCTGCAACCGACTCCGCCCGACTGGCTCGACATGGCGATGGGGCTGCCGCTGGTCTCTTCGGAGCGCGCCGGGCGCGAGCTGGGCTGGGAACCGCGGGTGACCGCGATCGAGGCGCTCTCCGACCTCTTCGCCGGGCGGCGCCCCGACAACGGCACGGGTGCCGCGGTCGGCGGGCCAGCCGTGCGCCTCGGCGATTGGCCAGCTGAGGTCGAGGCAACACAAGCCGAGCGGCCGCGAGAAACGAAACTGCTCCGCCAGCTCGTCAGCGTGCACGCGATCGAGCGCCAGGCGCTGGTCCAGATGCGGCGAGCGCCGCGCCTCGTCGGCGACGAGGCGCTGGCGGCGGTCTTCGTCGCACACGCCGAAAAGACCGAGGCCAACGAGCAGCGCCTGCGCGAGCGGCTGCGGGCACACGGCAGGGACGTTCTCGACGGCTCGTCCGAGCGGGCCGGCGGGATCGGCACGGCGGTCTTCGCCGCCAGCGAACCCGATACCCCCGCCAAGCTTCTCGCCCACGCCTTCGCTTACGAGCACCTCGAGATCGCTGCCTACGAGCTGCTGGAAAAGAGGGCCGCGGAGGCGGGCGATGAGGAGACCGCGGTTACCGCCCGCCAGTTCGTCGAGAAGGCGCGGCGGATGGCCGACCGCCTCGAAGATTCCTTTGATCGGGTCCTCGATGCCTCGCTCAACGGCGGTGCCGAAGTTGACTTTGCCACCCAGCTCGACCGCTGCATGGCGGACGTCCACGCGATCGAGAAGCAGGGGCTGCAGCTGCTCGAAACGGGGCCGAGGGTGATCGAAGACAAGGCCTTGAAGCGCTTCTTCGCCGTCCACCTGCGTGAGAGCGAAGAGCACGAGGCGATGATCCGCGAACGAATCGAGGCACGCGGCGCCAAGCCGGCCAGGGCAAGGGACGCCGTGCTGCAGGTGACCGGCATGCAGGTTGGGGCGTTCCTCGCCGCTCAGCCTGACACGACCGAGAAGCTGGTCGGTTTCGTCACCGCCTTCGAGCATCTCGAGATCGCCGCCTATGAGCTGCTCCAGCGGGCCGCCCGGCGGGCCGGCGACCACAAGGTCACCGGCGTCGCCGAACGGGTCCTTGCCGAGGAGCGGGCCGCCGTCGAGGCGCTCGCTCAGGCCGCCGCCGGCTCGTAGGTCAGCAGGGCGATGCCGTCGCCGAGGGTCTTCGAGCCGGTCAGGCGCAGCGGCTTCTTCTCGCTCACCTGGCCGAAGAGGCGCTTGCCCTCGCCGAGCAGGACCGGGAAGACCATCAGGCGCAGCTCATCGACGAGACCGTGCTCGAGCAGGCCCTGGACCAGCTGGGCGCTGCCGGCGACGAGGATCACGCCGTCGATCTCTCGGTGCAGCCTCGCCACCTCGTCGGGAAGCTCGCCACTGAGGATCGTCGTGTTATCCCAGCTCGCCTCTCGCAGAGTCGAGGAGAGGACGTACTTCGGCATTGAGTTCATCTTCTCGGCGAAGCCGGCGCCGTCTTCCATCGCCGGCCAGGCGGCGGCGAACCCCTCGTAGGTCACACGCCCCAGCAGCTGCGCCTCGGCCTCGAGAAGCTCGTCGAGCTTGAACTTGTCGCCGTCGGTGCCGCGATCGATCTCGAAGGTCCAGCCCCCGTGCCTGTAGTCCTCGGAGCCGCCCGGATCCTCGATTACGCCGTCGAGGGATATGAACTCGGTTACGACGATCTTGCCCATCTCGTTTCTCCTTCTCTTCGTTGTCGGACTTCTACCCCTACGACGAACGGGCAGACCCGAGATCGACACGGTTGACGGAACTTCTCCCACGCTATGCTTTTCGCGCTTGAGTGCCCTGGCGGCGCCGAGCATCAGCCAGGCGCGTGAGTCTCGAGGCTCACCTGCAGGGCGCGACGAATTCGAAGCCAGGGCAAACGGCTCATCCACCCGGAGCCGTAGCTTGGATCGTCCAAACCCTCCAGAAAGCCCCGCCGCACATGGGGCACTTGTCTCTCAGCTCTCGCGCGAGATCGTGCAACTGCACGCGCGCCTCTATGGCCGCGGCCCGACCAAGGCGCGCAGCTACCTGCAAAGCGATTACGCGGTCTGCATCCTCGAGGAGATCTTTACCACCGCCGAGCGCACCCTGATCGGCGCCGGGTCGAGCGAGCACGTCAGCGAGACCCGCAAAAAGTTTCAGGAGGCGGTGAAAGACGAGTTCATCCAGGTGGTCGAGCGGATAACCGGCCGCTCCGTGCGGGTCTTCCTCAGCCAGGTCGACGTCGAGGCCAACCTGGCGCTCGAGTTCTTCCTCTTCGCCGAGCCCGAAAGCGCTTAGGCCGCGGCGGGCTCGCCGAGCAGGAAGACCTCGATCGCGACGTCGGGGTCGACGTGGACGACGCTGAGAAACGCCTCGACCGGGCGGCCCATGATCTCTTCGACGCTGGACTTGTACTCGTCTTCCAGCGCTTCCTGATGCAGGCCGCGGGTGCGCCGCACGTGCTCGGCCTGACCGGCGCCGATCAGGGTGCGCTCGACCGCGGTGTAGATGTCACTGAGCACGCAGACGACCATCTCGTCGTTGATGAAGCTCTTCGCCGCGCCGGGGCCGCGGCCGAAGTACTCGCGGTGCAGCGCCACCATCGCGTTGGAGAGCTCGGCCAGCGCCTGGCCTCCTTTTGGGGTCTCTTTTCCGGCCATCGGGTCCAGGGGAGCTCGGGGTTGACAAGTCGCCAACCTCAACCGCTCCTCGCGCGGCCTCTGCACGAACCGCGTTGGATCGAGATCCCCCGCGGGCCGGTCAGCTCTTGCGAGTCATGCGCGCTGGCCCGTGTGTCAGGTCGGAGCGTCAGCCTACTAAGTCAATGGATAAGTAGTTTCGGCTGGTTCTATATAGAAACGCCAAATGCTGGGGTAGCTTTGTCTAGTGCAGCCATCCCGCCCAGAGGGAGCGTCAGCGACCGTTCGCGACGAGGAGGAGATCTACCGGCTCGCGCAGGTGGTGCGCAGCACGCGCGACGCCGTGCTGAGCAAGGACCTCGACGGGGTGATCACATCCTGGAACCCAGGAGCTGTTCGCCTCTATGGCTACAGCGAGGAGGAGGCGATCGGCTCCTCCATATCACTGCTGATCCCGGCCGACCGCAAAAACGAGGAGTGGGAAATCCTCGACCGAGCCTGCCGCGGCGAAGCGATCGAGACCTACGAGACCGAGCGGATCCGCAAAGACGGGGCCAGGATCGACGTCTCGCTGACGATCTCCCCGATCGAGCATCCCCAGCGCGGCATCGTCGGTGCCTCGGTGATCGCCCGTGACATCACCGCCGAGAGCCGCCGGCGGCGCGCCCAGGACTTCCTCGTCGCGGCGACGCGCGGGCTCGACGCCTCGTTGGACTTCGACCGCACAGCGCGGACGATCGTGCGGACCGCGGTGCCCGAGATGGCCGAGCTCTGCGTGCTCGACTTCGTCCGCCGCGACGGCTGGGTCGGCAACAGCGTCGTCGGCGCTGCTGACCCAGCCGTCGCGGCCACGTTGGAGGGGATCCGCAGGAGCACCCCGCTCGATCCCCGCTGCGATCACCCGGTCGTCCAGGTGCTCAGAGCGGGCCGGCCGATGGTCTGGCGCGATCTCACCGCACCGAGCGTGCTCGAGGATGTCGTCCAGAGCGAGGATCACCGGCGGCTGATCGAAGAAACCCACTACCACTCGGCTGCGGTGGCACCGCTGGTCGCGCGTGGCACCACGCTCGGCGCGATCTCCTTCCTCCACGCCAGCACCGATTTGCGCTTCGACGCCGAAGACCTGCGCCTGGTCGGTGAACTCGCCGACCGCGCCGCGATGGCGCTCGACAACGCCCGCCTCTACGAGGAGCGCGACCGGATCGCGCAGAACCTGCAGCGCGGCCTGCGCCCGCCCGAGCCGCCCTACGTGCCCGGCCTCGACATCGCCGTCGTCTTCGATGCCTTCGGCGAAGCGATGGAGATCGGCGGCGACCTCTACGACGTCCTCCCCACCGAGGACGGCTGCTGGATCATGATCGGCGATGTCACCGGCAAGGGCAGCGTCGCCGCCGGCGTCTCGGTTGCCCTGCGCCACTCAATGCGCGGCCTCGCCCGCCAGATCGACGAGCCCCAGGAGCTGCTCGCTCAGCTCAACGAGATGCTGCTCGAGGGCCGCAGCCTCAACGACTTCGCCACCGCGCTGCTGCTGCGGCTACGCCGCCGTGGCGAGCGCTGGACCGCCACCCTGGCCGCCGCCGGGCACCCGCCGGCGATCCACGTCACCGGCGAGGGATCGGTGCAGCTCGGCGGCGGCGCGGTCCTCGGCGCCTGGGCGGACGCGCCGATCCCGAGCCACCAGATCGAGCTGGCGGCCGGCGAGACCCTGGTCCTCGCCACCGACGGCTGGTTCGAGGCGGGGCCGGCGGAGACGCACGTGGCGTCCTCGGCGCTCGGCGAGCTCGCCCACTCCTTCGCCGACCTCGAGCTGGGCGAGATGACCGAGTGCCTGCGCCAGGACGCGATCGCGCGCAGCGGCGGGCGACTGCGCGACGACCTCGTGCTCCTCGCCCTGCGCCCGGGCTCGGACTGAGCAGAGCGGACCGCTAGGTCGAGGGGCCGAGTTCGCCGAGCATCTCGAGCATCTTGCGGTGGTAAGCGATCCCAGCGGTCAGGGCCAGCTCGGAGCCGAGCCAGCTCTCATTACCGCGAACCTCGTCCAGGTATCCCTCGAGCTCCACCACCTTCTCCTTGTGCCATGCGCGCCGCTGCTCGAAGAGAGCGAAAGGGTCGCCACCAGCGAAGATCCTGAGGATGCCCTCGTCGCGCAGTTGCGGCGGCGTCCAGGTCGCCTCTTCCGCCCAGGCCGCCAGCGCCGCCCGCCCCTCCTCCGTGAGCGCGTACGTTTTGCGGCGGCGGCCCCCCTCCTCTTGGCGGACCGACATGTAGCCGCCCTCGGCCAACCGCGCCGGCTCCTCGTAGGCGGTCGTGTGCGGGACCGGCCAGAAGTTCTCGATCGAACTGTCCATCGCCTGCTTGATCTCATACGGCGTCGCCTCGCCGAGCTGATCGACGAGGGCGAGCAGGGCGTAGGAGGTGTTGGTGAGCTTTACCGGCTTGCTTTTCATAGTTCGAGGCGTATAGTACAGGACGAATGGTTAACCCCAGCCCGGAGGCGCGCATGGACGAGAGCAGGCAAGGCAACGTCGAGCGAGTGGATTACGACGCGGTGATCGTAGGCGCCAGCCTGGCGGGCTGCGCAACCGCAATCGCCCTGGGCCGCAGCGGCGCGCACGTTGCTCTAGTTGAGAAGCGACCCGACCCGGCCGCCTTCAAGCGCGTCTGCTCCCACTTCATCCAGGCCTCGGCGGCGCCGGCGCTGGATCGACTCGGCCTGCTCGAGCCGATCGTAGAGGCGGGTGGGGTGCGCACGACAATGCGAGCCTGGACGCCCTGGGGCTGGATCGAAACACCGGCCGCCGAGGCCCGCGAGGGGGTCAACCTGCGCCGTGAGCTGCTCGACCCGATGGTGCGCGAGGCGGCCGTGGCGACGCCGGGAGTGGAGCTGATGCTCGGCCGCAGCGCCGAGCGCCTCGTGCGGGAGGGCGACACCGTTCGTGGGGTTGTCGTCCGCGACCCCGACGGCGCGGAGAGGACGCTGAGTGCGCAGCTCGTCGTCGGCGCGGATGGTCGCGACTCGCGGATCGCCGAGCTTGGTGCGGTCAAGACGAAGACCTCGCGGCACGGGCGCTTCGCCTACGGCGCCTACTTCGACGGGCCGCCAGCGGCCGCCGGTGGAGCTAGCTCAATCTGGATGCTCGACCCCAACTGGGCGGCCGCCTTCCCGACCGACAGTGGGCTCACCTTCTACGCGGCGATGCCGACCAAGGACCGTCTGCCCGAGTTTCGCCGCGACCCCGAGGGCGCGCTGATCTCCTTCGTCGGCAGCGTGCCGGAGGCACCGCCGATCGGGGTCTCGCGCTTGGTCAGCCCGGTCCTGGGCAAGATCGAGATGCCGAACAAAGTGCGGGTGCCGGTCGCCCCGGGCCTGGCGCTTGTCGGCGACGCCGCGATGGCCGTGGACCCGCTCTTCGGGGTCGGCTGCGGCTGGGCCTTCCAATCGGGCGAGTGGCTCGCCAACAGCGTCGCGCCGGCTCTGGCCGGCGAGGAGCCCTTGCACGATGGCCTCAGCCGCTACCGGCGGCAGCACCGGCGTGCCTTGCGCGGACACGCGACCATGATCAACGAGTACGCCAGCGGCAGGAAGATGCAGCCAGGGGAGAAGTTGATCTTCTCCGCCGGCGCCCGCGACCCGCGAATGGCCGAGCGCTTCGAGGCCTTTGGCACCCGCAGCATCGGCCCCGCCCGCTTCTTCGCCACGGCGATCCCGCGCGCGATCGCCGTGAACACGCGTCACGCCCTTGCCTCACGCGGGCAGCGACCGGCGCCGCGGCCCGGGGGCCACAGCGCCAGCCACCAGTCATGAAGCCCTACTTGTGCGAGCCCTGGCTGACCTGAGTGATCAGGCTGACCTGCGGTTCACCCGAGCCGATTTTCGCTGCCCTAACCGCGAAGCTCAGCTGGCCCTTGTGTAGGTGCGAAATCTTGAGCACGGTGAAGGTCGAGCCCGTCTTGCGTGAGACCTTCAGCTTGCCCGGCTTCTTGCCGGGACGCGACGCCACGGCCAGCAGGTGGCCTTTGTTGGTCAGTTTCAGCCCCGAGAGCTTGAACTTGTCGAGCGGGCTGGTCCAGGTCAAGGCGATCTGAACCGTTTTCGTCGCGCCGCCGATCGCGACGCTGTGAGTCTTGCTCTGGCCCTGCTTGAGCAGGTCGCTGAACTGGCGCGGAGGCGTCTGACAGGTCAGCGCCGCCTCGATCGTGTCCATCACCGCCTGCAGTTGAGCGGCGTCTTTGAGCGGGAAATAACGGCCCCCGGTATCGGCGGCGATCTTCTGCAGGCGCGCCTGGTCTTCACCGGCCGCGATGCCGCCGAAGCCGATCACGTAGGTCGGCACCGCATGAACCAGGTGGGCTTCGTTGTAAGTGCCGACGTCGTGACCACCGTCGGTGAGGAAGATGCGAGCGTCGGCGCTGGGATTATCAGCGTCTGACTGGGCGAAGGCGCCGTTGTAGTCGGTGGCGCCGTTGTCGGCGAGGATCTTCTGGTCGAGCGCTGCCTTCATTGTCGCCGCGTTGGCTCCGACCGGCTGTGGGGGGAAGACCGTGTCCGCAGCGGGAGGGTTGTTTTCGAAGCCGGCGGAGCCAAACTCCACCGCGCCCAGCCCGGTCGAGGAGTCGAGGGCGTTGATCAGCAGGTCCATCGCCTGCACGCGCAACCGGTTGCCGTCGGTGAATTCCATCGAGATCGAGTCGTCGACGATCGCCTCGATGTTGGTCGCCTTGGTGCAGGCGGCGCTGGGCGTGGGAGCGGCCATGGCCGCCGAGGTGGTGGTGCCCATCGCAAGGAGACTGGCGACGACTGCTGCGAAAAGCACACTGGCGACTCGTCTCATTTTTCTCTCCTACTGCTTGAGGATTCCTGTCCACTCGCTACGCTGAGTGGCGATGGTTGCAGCCCAGGGGGACAAGATCACGGTGATCACGCTCGGACCGCAGGGAACATGTCACGAGCGGGCCGTGCAGCGCTACCTCGAGTTCCAGGGCATCGACGAATATCGGAGCGAGCTGATCACCGACTTCTTCGACGGACTGGAGATGTTGCGGGAGACGCCGAACGCCTTCCTCGTCCAGTGCAGCGCCCACCCGAAGGTGCACGAGATCACCGAGAAGTACTGGCGCGAGGTCTTCGTCGTCGACACCTTCATCTACCCGACCAAGCACCTGGTCCTGCTCAGCCGCCGCGACGTCGAGGTACCGCGCTCGATCGGGATCGTGCCGGCGACCAAGGGCTACGTCGACCTCTCCCAGTGGGAGCAGGTGATCGACGTCGTCTCCAAGCCGGTAGTCGGCGAGGGTCTCCTGCGCGGCGACTATGACTCGGGCCTCACCCACGTGGAGCACGTCACCGAGCACGCCGAGGAGCTGCGGCTCGACCTCGACATTGGCGAAATCGACACCACCTGGGTCGTCTACGGCCGCGAGAAGCGCTTTCGGGGAGAGCTGATCGGGATTCCCTCGGCCGAGCTCTTCGAGCGGGACGGCGCGGGCGCCGCCAAGGTCCCGCCGGTCCACGCCTAGCACGCGTTACCATCGCGCCCGACGCTGGCGCACCTCGCAGGGGCCGCCTCGGCGTTGGCATCAGAACGGTGGGCGCGATGGCAGCTGTTGCGGCGGCGATTCGGCCTATCGGGGTCCCCCCCGTGGAGTCGGAGCATGTCCCATGCCGATGAGGCCACCGTCAGGCGCTGGTTCGACGCCTTCAACTCTCGCGACCTCGAAGCAATGCTCGCCTGCATGGACGCACACGTCGACTTCCGCCCGCTACGGCTACACGGGATCGACGCCGTCTACCACTGCCACGTCGGCGTGCGCGACTGGTTCGCCGACCTGGTGCGGATGAACCACCGTCACCGGGTCGACCTCGCCGAGGTGAACGCGACTGCCGGCGAGCGGGTGATCGCCGCCGGCACGCTCTCCGCCGCCGATCCCGCCGGCCCGTCCTCGTTCTGGGCCGTGGAGCACTTCGAGAACGGGCTGATCGTCGCCGCTGAGCACTACTTAAGCGACCGCTTCCACCTGCGATGAGAGAGGAGCAAAGAGAACCAACTGCCGCAGCGCTGAGTGGCGGGGAGCTGAACGCCGCGATCACCCGCGAGCTGATCCGCATCCACACGACGGCAATCGGTCGCGGGCCGAGGAAGTCCTACACCCTCCACAGCGGCGACACCCTGATCACGGTCATGCTCGGAGTGCTGACACGGGCCGAGCAGACCCTCGTCTCCTACGGCGAGGGCGGGGCGGTGCTTGCCATGCGCCAGCTCTCCCAGCGCGCCATGGCCGAGGAGATGAAGGCCGTCGTCGCGCGGCTCACCGGACGCGACGTGCTCGCCTTCATGTCCGACAACCACATCGACCCCGACATGGCGGTCCAGGTCTTCATCCTCGCGCCGCTGAGCTGAGGCAGGCTCAGCTCTCGGCGAGCTGGCGGGCGAGGCGGCGCATGGCTTTGGCGTTGGGCCGGCGGATGAAGGCACGCGTCATCGCCGGGATCAGGCTTTCGGCGCGGGCCGCGGCGAGCCACTCCAGCTCGAAGGAGATCTCGGTGCCGCCGCCGGGCAGGGCGCGCAGCCGGTAGGTGCCACGAGTGCGGCGCTTGCCCTTGAGGCCGACGCCCTCCTCGACGATCCGCCGCGGCTCCTCGGCCTCGACGATCTCGAAGTCAGTCCAGTCCTGCGACATCGGCGCGCTGGCCCGCGCCTCGGCCTTGGCCCCGACGCCGCGCCGCGGCCCGGAGAACTTCCAGTCGACCAGGAAGTGATCGAGGAAGGCTTCGTGGTTGGCGAGCACCGCCAGGTAGTCGAAGACCTCCTCGGTGGACTGGGGCACTTCGACCGAGACGGTGACCGGCTTCACCGGCGCGATCCTACGCCGTGGCGCGCCGCAGCACGTCGCGCAGGGTGCGCTGATCGGCCGGCGAGAGGCTCTTCAACCAGGCGGGCGGCTTGTGCGCCTCGCGCATCAGCCGCGCCCGCAGGCGGCGGCCCTCGGTGGTGAGCGCGATCAGCTTGACCCGCCGGTCGCCGGGCGAGGCCGTCCTTTCGGCGAGGCCACGCGCTTCCAACCCGTCGACGATCCCGGTCACGTTGGAGTTGTCGCAACGCAGGAAGTTGGCGATCTCGCTCATCGTCCGCGGCTGATCGAGGACGCGCAGGGCACCGAAGGTGGCGGGGCGCAGGCCGGATTCCTGGGCGATCGCGAGGAAGGGCGGCGGGTAGACGAGAGAGGCAAGGACATCCCAGGCCTCGCCGGCAGTGGAGCTCGCGGCCGCCAAGGGCTTTCCATTCTTCTCCGTCGCCTTGCTCATAGCTTACCAAAATACATTCTAGAAAGAATATTTGACAACGTCAACTATCTTGCTAACGTCATCGGCCGTTTCCCAGGGAATCGACCAGTCTGGAGTTGCGATGGCGACAGAGCGGCAAGAGGGCATTGAAGTCGAAGCGCTTGTGCGCGAGTTCAAGAACGGGCCAAGGGCGGTCGACGGGATCGACCTGCGGGTCGAGGCGGGCGAGATCTACGGCTTCCTCGGCCCCAACGGCGCCGGCAAGTCGACCACGGTGCTGATGCTGACGACGCTCTTGCCGCCGACCGAGGGGACGGCGCGGGTGGCCGGCTTCGACATCGTCAAGCAGGGCCCGCAGGTGCGCTCCTCGATCGGCGCGGCGCTGCAGGAGGCGGCGCTCGACCCGCTGCTGACCGGGCGCGAGCACATGCGGCTGCAGACCGCCCTGCACGGGATCGGCAAGCCCGAGCGCGAAACCCGCGGCCAGGAACTGCTCGAGCGGGTCGGCCTCGCCGAAGCGGCGGACCGCAAGGTCGGCGGCTACTCGGGCGGGATGAAGCGGCGCCTCGACCTGGCGCTGGCGCTCGCCCACGGACCGAGCATCCTCTTCCTCGACGAGCCGACCACCGGCCTCGACATCCAGAGCCGCACCGCGCTCTGGGACGAGGTGGGGCGGCTCGCCGCCGATGAGGGAGTGACGGTCTTCCTCACCACCCAGTACCTGGAGGAGGCCGACGCGCTGGCCAACCGGGTCGGGATCATCGACCACGGCCAGATCGTCGCCGAGGGCACCCCGACGGCGCTCAAGGCCGAGATCGGCCGCCCGACCGTGGAAGCCGTGCCGCGCGAGCCCGGCGAACGCGAGCGGCTGGCCGCCGTTCTGGAGCGCTTCGGCGAGCGCGCCGGGGCCTCGCCGCGCGGTGCCGCGGCGCGGCTGGAGGGCGGCGAGGCGCAGCTGGCCGACGTCGTCCGCGCGCTCGACGGCGAGGGGATCGCGATCGAGCAACTGCAGCTGCACGCGCCCTCGCTCGACGATGTCTTCCTCGCCAAGACCGGCCGCTCGCTGGAGGGCGCCGGCGGCGCCGAGGAGGCCGAGACGGAGGCGGTCGGCGCGGCGTGAGCAGCGGCCTGCGCACCCAGGTCGGCCAGCTCGCCCAACGCTCGGTGCGGCGCACCATGCGCCAGCCAGCCCAGATCGTCCCAGCCCTGGTCTTCCCGCTCTTCCTGCTCGCGGTCAACTCCGGCGGGTTGAAAAGCGTGACCAACCTGCCGGGCTTCCCGACCAGCTCCTACCTCACCTTCGCCCTCGCCGTGCCCTTCATGCAGGGGGCGCTGTTCTCGGTGATGAACACCGGCACCGACCTCGCCCGCGACATCGAGACCGGCTTCCTCAACCGCCTGGCGCTGACGCCGCTACGTGGCGCTGCCCTGCTCAGCGGCTTGCTCGCCGGGACCGTGGTGCTCGGCCTGGTGCAGGCGGTGACCTACCTCAGCGTCGGGCTGATCTTTGGCGCCGAACTGGTGACCGGGGCTGCCGGGGGGCTGGTGATCGTCGCGCTCTCGGTCTCGATCACAGTCGCCTTCGGCTCGATCGGCCTCTTCGCCGCCCTGCGCACGGGCTCGGGCGAGGCGGTGCAGAGCCTCTTCCCCGTCTTCTTCGTCTTCCTCTTCATCTCGGCGATGTCGCTGCCGCTGGAACTGCTGCAGACCCAGTGGTTCCATGACGTCGCCGCGGCCAACCCGGTCACCTACCTGCTCGAGGCCTTCCGCTCGCTGCTCTTCGAAGGCTGGGACGCGGGTGCGCTGGCGCTCGGCTTCGGCATTGCCGCGGCGGTGCTGATCGTCGGCATGTTCGCCGCCAGCAGGGCGATGAAGTCACGGCTGGTGCGGACGTGAGCGCGGGCGGGGAGAGGCGCAACCCGGCCGGCTTCAGCGCGATCGCGCGGGCGGTCGCCTGGCGCAGCATCCACAACTTCCTCACCAACCCGGCCTTCCTGGCGCCGGCGATCGTCTTCCCGCTCTTCTTCTTCATCGCCTTCGCCGGCGGCCTCTCGGCGGTCGGCAACGTGCCCGGCTTTGACTTCCCCAGCGGCTACACCGCCTTCCAGTTCGTCTTCGTGCTGCTGCAGTCGGCAGCCTTCGGCGGGGTCTTCACCGGCTTCGGCATCGCCCGCGATTTCGAGATCGGCTTCGCCAACCGCTACCTGCTCGCCGCCGCCAACCGCAACGGGATCATCGCCGGCTACGCGATCGCGGCGCTAACCCGGGCGGCGATCACCTGGACGGTGCTGACCACGATCGCCCTGATCGCCGGCATGCAGGTCGGTGGCGCCGGGGTCGAACTGTTCGGCCTCTACGGGCTAGCGATCCTGACCAACCTGGCGGCGACGCTGTGGGCGGCGGGCGTGGCGATGCGGGTGCGCTCGATCCAGGGCGGCCCGCTGATGCAGTTCCCGGTCTTCCTGATCCTCTTCCTCGCCCCGGTCTACGTGCCGCTCAGCCTGCTCAGCGGCTGGATCCACGCGGTCGCCTCGGTCAACCCGGTGACCGCGCTGCTCGAGGCCGGCCGCGGCTTCATCTCCGGCGAACCGGTAGTCGTCGCCCTCGCCTTCGCCGTCGCCGCCACCCTGCCGATCCTCTTCTCGCTTTGGGCGCGAGGCGGCCTGCGCCGCGCCGAAGCCGCCGGCTGACCCCACCATTCCCATCTGGCAGGTGCAACGTTTTGCGGCGCTGACAGAGCCGCTAAGCGTTGCACCGTGAGTGAGCTCCGGTGCGCGTTGGTTTCTGCAACGTTTTGCGGCGCTGCGAGAGCCGGAAAACGTTGCACAACGGAGGAGCTAATAGGCGGTGTTGCGAGAGCGGGGGCGCGGGACGGACTTGTAGCGTTCGGCGGCGCCGCGGTTCCAGAGGACCGCGTCGATCTCGGCGGGCGTGAGCGGCGTCTGGGCGGCGAGCAGCTCGACCGTGTGGACGGCGCAGGCGCGCAACTCAACCTCCTCGGAGGAGCCATGCTCCAGCGGCTCGCCGACTTCGATCCGTTGCTCCAGGCCGGGGTCGAGGCGCAATACGCCGTCGAGGCGGAGCACATGGGGAACCAGGTTGTCGGCGAAAGCGGTGAGTCGGTCCAGATCGCGCAGCTCGGCGAGACCGGCGCGCGCCACGTCCGCGGCGGCGATCTGGGCGCGCTTGAAGAAGGGGACCGAGCGCCCCTCATAAGTCGAGGCATCGGCGAAGGCGCTCCAGCCGGCAAGCAGATCGCTGAGCGCAGGGGCCGAGCCGTGCGCCGCCTCGATCACGGCCCCGAAGCGGCCGCCGTGATCGCGCTCGACGTGCTCGCCGACATCGCGAAGCGCCGCGGCGAAATCAACCATCAGCGGGTGATCGAGATCCTGACCGAGGACCGTGGCGACCTCCGCCACGCCGATCGAAGCAAGCTCAGTAGCCGGCCACGGCCCGCCCTCGCGGAAACGCTCGGTCAGGCCCGCGGCGATGGTGAAGTAACCGCTGCGGCCGGGGCGCTTGCGGATCGTCGGCCACCAACCCGAGCCGAAGTTGACCGCGTCGAGGCAGATGACGAAGGCGGCGCGGGCCTCGCCGCCGGCCTCGACCAGATCGGTCTCCGGATCAGCCGAGCCCGCCTGCTCAAGTTCGCTGGGCAACGCGAGCGCGAGCGCTTCCACCCCACGCTGATCTATATGGACCGAACGAGCCCGGCCCGCGACCCAGGCGCAAGCTGCTCTCACCCGCTCGCAGATGGAATCTCCCGCGGCGCTCACCGCCTCAGCTTCTCAACTCCAGCGGGGCCCCGATCCCGGTCACCCGCCAGGCGGATCAGCGCACGAGGCGCAGGTCGGCGACCCCCCGGCGGCGCTGGCGAAGCGCATGGCCACGCCGCGCCTTCGAGCGCGGCCGCTGCAAGCGCCGCGGCTTGCCAAGCACGGCGCTGCCGACTGAAGGCGGCGCGCTCGACTCGCCCGTCGCTGCGGGGTCCAGCCCCACACCGGTCAGGCTGATCTGCACGCCGCCATCGCCGTCGCCGACGAGGAAGAGACGCGCCGTCTTGGCGCCAGTGCTGATCGGGTCGAAGCTGACCTGGAGGTTGCAGGTCGCGTTGGGGCTGAGCGGAATGCCGGTGCAGTTCTCGTCGAGCAAGTGGAAGCTGCCGACGGCGCCGCCGGAGATGATCGCGATGAAGGCGCCGCCGGGCATGTTGCCCTCGTTGGTGACGTCGATCGTCTTGGTCGCGCCGCCGGAGCCGACCGGGAGCGAGCCG
>DATMIH010000082.1:0-7521 GCA_035554595.1 Solirubrobacterales bacterium | reverse complement strand
GTTGTCGAAGCGCGACTCGAGCAGGCGCAGCAGGTTCTCGCCGGTGACGCCGTCCTGGCGCGAGGCCTTGTCGTAGTAGGCGCGGAACTGTTTCTCCAGCACCTGGTAGTAGCGGCGCGTCTTCTGCTTCTCGCGCAGCTGTACGCGGTACTCGGACTGGCGCATGCGGCCGCGGCCGTGCTCACCGGGCGGGTAGGAGCGGCGCTCGACCCCGCACTTGTCGGTGAAGCAGCGCTCACCCTTGAGGAAGAGCTTCTGGCCCTCGCGACGGCACTGCTTGCACTGCGGCGAGGTATCGCGGGCCACTAGACGCGCCTCCGCTTCTTCGGGCGACAGCCGTTGTGTGCTTGCGGCGAGACGTCCTTGACGGTGGTGACGTCGAGGCCGGCGGCCTGCAGCGAGCGAATCGCAGTCTCGCGGCCGGAACCGGCGCCCTTGGCGAAAACCTCGACCTTCTCGAGGCCGTGTTCCATCCCCTTCTTGGCGGCGGCGTCGGCCGTCACCTGAGCGGCGAACGGCGTCGACTTGCGCGAGCCTTTGAACCCCGCCGAGCCGGCCGACTCCCAGGCAATCACGTTGCCTTCGGTGTCGGTCAGGGTGACGATCGTGTTGTTGAAGGAAGTCTTGATGTGAGCCTGCCCGTAGGTGACGTTCTTCTTGACGCGCCGCCGGGAGCGCCCTTTGGCGGGTTTTTTCGCTGCTGCCATGAGTCTCCTCAGACCTTGCGCTTGCCGGCGACGCTCATCCGGCGCGGGCCCTTGCGGCCCCGCGCGTTGGTCTTCGTCCGCTGGCCGCGGACCGGCAGGCCACGACGGTGGCGCAGGCCGCGGTAGGAGCCGATCTCCATCAGCCGTTTGACGTCCTGGGAGCGCTCGCGCCGCAGGTCGCCCTCGACCTCGCGCTGATCGACCGCGTCGCGCAGACGAATGACCTCGTCCTCGGTCAAGTCTTTGACCATCGTATTGGGATCGACTTTCGCCTCCTCGAGGATCTTCTGGGCGGTCGAACGCCCGATCCCGAAGATGTAAGTGAGCCCGATTTCGACACGCTTGCCGACGGGGACGTTGACTCCTGCGATACGTGCCATGCGCGCGCCGCCCTAACCCTGACGCTGCTTGTGTCGGGGGTTCTGACAGATCACCAAGACCGCGCCATTGCGGCGGATGATCTTGCACTTTTCGCACATCGGCTTTACAGAAGCTCTGACCTTCATAGCTCCGGTCTTCGTATCGACTACAGGACTCCTGCTAGTCCCAGGAGTTGGACAGCAGGCACAGACCGGCCCAGTGGACCGACCGAGAAAGATAGCAGGGGCCGTGCTTTGGGGGCATGCGGTTGGGAGCGCCGGGGTGGGCTCCCCAAAACGCGCGGCAGAGCCGCGCTCAAGTGTTTTGGGGAGCCCACCCCGGCGCTCCTATCCATACGTCCCCAAAGCACGGCCGAACAAAGCTTCCCGGCGGACCAGAGGTCCGATAGAGCTGCAGACCAGCGCCCACGACAACCAGAAGCTCCAGCGGAGCCGGGGCGACGACCGGAGCGCTTCGCTCCCTAGCTCGATCAGGACAGGGCCAGGGGGTTGAGTGGGAGGCCGAGTGGCCCTCCCCAAAACACTTCAGCGCGGCTTTGCCGCGCGTTTTGGGGAGGGCCACTCGGCCTCCTCCCCGCTTATCCCGCTTGCCCTATGGCTGTTCGTGCCAGGGGGTCAGAATTCTTGGGCCGTCTGCCGTCACGGCGACGGTGAACTCGAAGTGGGCCGCAAGGGAGCCGTCTTGGGAGTAGACGGCCCAGCCGTCGTCGCCCATCCGCACCAGGGCGCCGCCGGCGTTGACCATTGGCTCGATCGCCAGCACCGTCCCCTCCTCGAGCACCGGGCCCTTGCCCGGCGTGCCGAAGTTCGGGACCTGCGGGTCCTCGTGCATCTCGCGGCCGATCCCGTGGCCGACCAGGGTACGAATCACCGAGAGGCCCTCGATCTCGACCGCGCGCTGAATCGCGGCGGAGACGTCGCCGAGCTTGTTGCCAACCTGCATCTGCTCGACCCCGGCAAAGAGCGAGGCCTTGGTCACGTCGAGCAGCTTGCGCGCCTCGGGCTCGATCGGCCCGATCGGCACCGTCATCGCCGCGTCTGCGACCCAGCCGTCCTTGATCACGCCGACGTCGATCGCCAGCACATCGCCGCGCTTGCACTCGTAGTGGCCGGGGATGCCGTGCACGACCATCGAGTTGGGCGAAGCGCAGATCGAACCAGGGAAGCCGCGGTACCCCTTGAAGGCGGGCTCGGCACCCTGCGAGCGGATCAGCTTCTCGGCCGCCAGGTCGAGCTCTTTTGTGGTCACGCCGGGGCGCGCCTTGGCCTCGAGCATGTGCAGGCAGCGAACCAGAATCTCACCGGCCGCCGCCATCTTGTCGACCTGCTCGGGGGTCTTGCGGATGATCATCCCGTACACGCTAGTGCCCTCTTCTCGGCACTCGCTAGATGGCCTCGTCGGCCTCAAGCCGCAGGGTCGCCAGGGTGCGCTGGATCTCGTCGGCGACCGCGTCCGGCGCAGCCGCCCCGTCGATCTGGCGCAGCAGGCTCTGGCTGTCGTAGCGCTCGATCAAGGGTGCTGTCTTCTCGTGGTACTGCTCGAGCCGGTGGCGGATCACCTCGGGTTTGTCATCGTCGCGGACGATCAGCTCGCTGTCGTCGACGTCGCAAACGCCCTCTTGCTCGGGTGGGTTGAACTCGACATGGAAGACGTGGCCGTTCTCAGCGCAGGTGCGTCGCCCGCCCAAGCGGCGCACGACCTCCTCGTCGCTGACGTCGATCAGAAGCACCGCGGTTAGCTCCCGTCCCAGCTCGCCAAGCTTCGCCGCCAAGGCCTCGGCCTGTGGCGCGGTGCGCGGGAAGCCGTCGAGGATGAAGCCGTCGGCCGCCTCGCTGGAATCGATCCGCTCGCCGATCATGCCGACGATCACCTCGTCGGGGACCAGGTCGCCGCGGTCCATGTAGTCCTTGGCGGCCTTGCCCAGCTCGGTGCCCTCGCGCACCGCGGCACGGAGGATGTCACCCGTCGCGTAGTAGGGCAGCTCCAGGTCCTCCTGCAGGCGCTCGCCCTGCGTGCCCTTGCCCGACCCGGGAGGGCCAAGCAGGACCAGATTCATCTCAGCCGACAAGCGCTGCAGCCTATTTGAGGAAACCCTCGTAATTGCGCATCATCAGCTGCGCCTCGAGCTGCTTCACGGTTTCCAGCGCGACTCCGATCACGATCAGGATCGAGGTGCCGCCGAAGGCGAAGTTGGCCGACGTCTGGCTGAGCAGGATCGTCGGCAGCGCAGCCACGGCGCCGAGGTAGAGCGCGCCGGGGAAGGTCAGCCGCGAGAGGATGCGGTCGAGGTACTCGGCCGTGGGCCGTCCCGGACGCACGCCAGGGATGAAGCCGCCGTACTTCTTAAGGTTGTCGGCCTGGTCAACCGGGTTGAAGGTGACCGCCGTATAGAAGTAGGTGAAGATGACGATGAAAAAGACCTCGCCGACCACGTAGGCCCAACTGCTGGGACTGAAGAAGGCGGCGAAATCAAGTGCGGCCGGGGTGTTGAGCAGCTGGCCGATGGTCGGGGGAAAAGCCATGATCGAGGCGGCGAAGATGACCGGGATAACGCCGGCCATGTTGACCCGCAGCGGCAGGTAGGTCGAGCCGCCCGAGGTCATTTTGCGCCCGACGACACGTTTGGCGTACTGCACCGGGATGCGCCGCTGGCCCTCCTGGACGAAGACGATCGCGACGATCACGGCAAGGGCAATGAAGGGCATCATTACGACGAAGACCTGATCGGGGTTGTTCCACCAGGATTCGATCCCCTGCGGCAGCCTGGAGACGATCGAGGCGAAGATCATCAGCGAGATCCCGTTGCCGATGCCGCGCTGGGTGATCAGCTCGCCAAACCACATCAGCAGCGTGCAGCCCGCGGTCAGCGAGATCACGATCAGCAGCACCTTGGGACCGCCAAGGTTGCCGAGGAAGTTGTTGCCGCCCTGCTGGCCGAAGGAGCGGAAGAGGAAGACGTAGCCGAAGGACTGGGCAAAGGCCAGGCCGACGGTTAGGTAGCGCGTGTACTGGGTGATCTTCTGCTGCCCGACCTCGCCTTCTTTCTGCAGCTTCTCCAGCGCCGGCACAACCACGGTCAGCAGCTGCAGGATGATCGAGGCCGTGATGTAGGGCATGATCCCCAGCGCGAAAAGCGAGAGCCGCGAGAGGCTGCCGCCAGAGAAGGTGTTGAGGAAGTTGAGGATGCCGCCGCCGGCGAAGTTGTTCTGCAGTTCCTTGACCGCGTTGAGGTCGACACCCGGAGCGGGGATGTAGGAGCCGAGCCGGTACAGCAGCAGCATCGCCGCCGTGAAGGCAAGCTTCTTGCGAATGTCGGCGACGCTAAAGGCGTTCGCAATAGTCCGGAGCATTAGGGCTCCAGAGTGTGGCAGGAACCGCCAGCCGCTTCTATCTTCTCTTTGGCGGCGGCGCTGAATCCATGCGCTTTGACCGTCAGCTTCTTCGAGATCTCGCCGCGGGCGAGGATCTTGACCGGTTCCGAGCGCTTGGCCAGGCCCTTCTGCTTGAGGGTCTCGGGCGTGACCTCGGAGTCGGCGTCGAAGCGCTCCTCCAGATCGGCAAGATTCACCGGCTGCGACTTGGTCCTGAAGTTCTCAAACGGCATCGACTGCTTTTTGTGCGGGCCGCGAAGCTTTCGCATCCGCATGTGAATCGGGTTTTGACCGCCCTCGTAACCGGGCTTCCGTTTGGAGCCCGAACGCGACCCCGCGCCCTTGTGCCCCCTACCGGAGGTCTTCCCCAGCCCCGAACCCTCACCGCGACCAATCCGCTTACGCGGCCGGCGCGACCCAGGCTTCGGCCGCAGGTTGTGCAGCCCAATCTCTTCCGAACGCTCTTTTTTGTCAGCCATCAGTCATCCACCTCGACCATATGCGTGACAGTCTTGATCTGACCCCGCAACTGTGGCGTGTCTTTGCGCTCCACAGCCTTGCCAATCCGCCCAAGACCAAGCGCCGCCAGCGTTGCTTTCTGAGTCGGATTAGACCCATTGGCAGACCGAACCTGCCTGATCTTCACCGCACTCACGACTTGTCACCCTCTGCGGCAGGAGTCTCTTCAGCTTTCGCCTCAGCAGGAGCCTCATCGGCTTTCGCCTCTGCGGCGGGCTCCGCCTCCGCGGCCGGAGTCTCCTCAGCTTTGGGCTCCTCGGCGGTTGCAGCTGCTGTCTGCTCAGCGGCCGGAACCTCAGCGGGCTTGGCAGCCGCCGACTCATCCTTGGGAGTCTCAGACGCCTCGTCTGCGGGTGGCGCTGTAGGGGGCACCGCCCCCGAGGACGCTTTAGCGACCGCAGGGGGTGGTGGGTCCCCTGCAGCGACAGGACCCGCAGCCGAGCCGTTTGAACTTTCAGCCGAGACACCGTTCCCATTGCTCTTCTGAACACCAAGAACCTGGGCAACTGTCAATCCACGAAGCTCTGCGACCTCCTCAGGCCGCCGAAGCCGAATCAGCCCGTCCATGGTCGCCTTAACCAAGTTGATCGGATTCTGAGTTCCAATGCTCTTGGTAAGCACGTCCTTGACCCCACCAAGCTCGAGCACCGCACGCACGCCGCCACCGGCGATGACGCCGGTACCGGGGCTGGCCGGGCGCAGGACGACGTGGCCGGCGCCGTAGCGGCCGATGATCTTATGGGTGATCGTCTGGCCGTATTTGGGGATGCGAATCAAGTCCTTGCGGGCGTTCTCGACGCCCTTCTGGATCGCCAGCGGAACCTCGCGGGCCTTGCCGTAGCCAATCCCGACAACGCCCTCTTCGTCGCCGACGGCAACCAGGGCGGTAAAGGAGAAGCGCCGGCCGCCCTTGACCACCTTGGCGACGCGGTTGATCTCGATCACGCGCTCCTGCAGGTCAAGCCCGCGTGGGCTCACCGTCTCGACGTTGGTTGTGTCCATTCCCTTCATAGCGAGCGGTCAAGGTAGCGAACTAGCGCTAGAAGACCAGGCCCCCCTCTCGAGCTCCTTCGGCAAGGGCTTGGACCCGGCCGTGGTACTGGTATCCGCCGCGGTCAAAGACGCAGGTCTCTACGCCGGCTTTCTTCGCCCGCTCGGCCAGCAGCTCTCCCGCCCGCTTGGCCTGCTCGCTCGCCGTCAGCTTGCGCAGCTCGGGCTCGATCCAGTTGACAGCGGCCACCGTGTGGCCTTTGCCATCGTCGATCAGCTGGGCGAAGACGCCGCGATTGGAGCGGTAAACCGAAAGACGGGGACGCGCGGCCGTGCCGGTGATGCGAGCGCGCACGCGGCGACGCCGGCGCAGGCGGCTCTGCCTCTTGCTGAGCACGGTCATGCGCGCTTACCCACCTTGCGCATCACGTGCTCGCCGCGGTAGCGGATTCCCTTGCCCTTGTACGGCTCCGGCGGGCGGCGCTTGCGGATGTCCGCGGCGACCTGGCCGACCAGCTGCTTGTCGATGCCACGCACGATGATCTCGGTCGGCTGCGGGACCTCGAAGTCGATGCCATCGGGAGCCTCGATCGAGACCGGGTGCGAGTAGCCCAGCGCCAGCTCGAGGTTTTTCCCCTTGAGCTGGGCCCGGTAACCGACGCCCTGGATCTCGAGGCGCTTCTCGAAGCCGTCGGTAACGCCCTCGACCATGTTGGCGATCAGGCTGCGGGTGAGTCCGTGCAGGGCGCGGTGCTCGCCGCGGTTGGTCGGGCGCTCTACCGTCAGCACGCCCTCCGCCTGCTCGACCTTCATGTCGCTGGAGAGGATCTGGGCGAGCTCGCCCTTCGGCCCCTTGACCGCGACGTGGCCAGGGCTGACCTCGACGGTGACGGCGTCGGGCACGGTGATCGGCTTTCTTCCTATCCGGCTCATCGCATGCTCACCAGACGTAGGCGACTACCTCGCCGCCGACGCCCTTTGCCTTGGCTTCATGACCGGTCATGACGCCGACCGAGGTACTGACGATTGCCGTGCCGGTGCCGCCGAAGACGCGCGGGACCTGCTTGTGGTCGACGTAGCGGCGGCGGCCGGGGCGCGAGATCCGCTCCAGGCCGGCGATCACCGGGCGGCGATCCTCGGTGTACTTGAGGCGGATCTTGATCTCCTCACCGACGCGAGCCGGCTGCTTGCCGAAGTCGAGGATGTAGCCCTGTTCCTTGAGGATCCGCGACATCTCAATCTTCAGCCGCGAGGCGGGAATCTCCACCTCGTCGTGGCCGGAGCCAAGCGCGTTGCGGATCCGGGTCAAGTAATCGGCTATTGGGTCGGTGAGCATCTTCTCGGTCTCTCTACCAGCTGGACTTGGTCATGCCGGGTACGTGGCCCTCGTGCGCTGCCTCCCGCAAGCAGATTCGGCAGAGGCCGAACTTGCGGTAGTAGGCACGCGGCCGGCCACAACGACGGCAACGGTTGTATTCACGTGATTTGAACTTGGCCTTGCGGCCCTGCTTCACCTTCAGCGAAGTCTTAGCCATTCTCCTGATTCTCCTCGC
>DATMIH010000081.1:0-3143 GCA_035554595.1 Solirubrobacterales bacterium | reverse complement strand
TTCCCCAGCTGGGGTTTGGCGTCTTCCAGGTCCCGCCCGATGACACCCAGGAGGTCGTCGAGCAGGCGCTCGAGACCGGCTACCGCCACATCGACACCGCCGGCGCCTACCGCAACGAGAAGGGCGTCGGTGCGGCGATCGCGGCCTCGGGGCTCGCCCGCGAGGACCTCTTCGTCACCACCAAGCTGTGGAACTCCGAGCAGGGCTTCGAGACGACCCTGGCGGCCTTCGACGCAAGTCTCGACCGCCTCGGCTTCGATTACGTCGACCTCTACCTGATCCACTGGCCGGTGCCGAGCGAGGGCCGCTTCGTCGACACCTGGCGTGCCTTCGAGCGCATCCACGGAGAGGGGCGGGCGCGCACGATCGGGGTCTCCAACTTCCGCGTCGAGGACCTTGAGCGGCTGGAGGCCGAGACGGAGACGCGGCCGACTGTCAACCAGATCGAGCTGCACCCGCGCCTGCAGCAGGCCGAGCTGCGCGCCTGGCACGCCGATCACGGGATCGCCACTGAGGCCTGGAGTCCGCTCGCCCAGGGTGAGCTGCTCGACGACGAGACGATCGTCGCGATCGCCGAGCGGCACGGCAAGACGCCGGCTCAGGCGATTCTGCGCTGGCACCTGCAGCTCGGCAACGTGGTCATTCCCAAGTCGGTCACCCCCGCGCGGATTCGCGAGAACCTCGAGCTCTTCGACTTCGAGCTGGGCGACGCCGAGATGGCGGAATTCGAGAGACTCGACCGTGGTGAGCGCATCGGTCCAGACCCCGGGACGTTCGTCTCGCCGTAGCGCGCTGGTCAACGCGGTCGCGGCGACCGCCTTTCTGGTCGGTGGCTCGCTCTTCGCTCTCGGCGCGGCGCTGGCGCAGTCCGGCGTCAACCCGACTGTCTGCGCGACGGTCTACCTCGTCGGCGGCGTCTTCTTCAGCACCGGTGGCTACGCCTCCGTCGTCCAGGTACGCGGCGAGCCGCGCCTGCAACGGACGAGCGCCATCGTCCTCTTCGCCGGCACGCTCGTCTTCGCGATCAACCTCATCGACTCGTTCATCCAGGAACTGACCCCGGCCGCGTTCGATCGTCTTGTCTGGTCACCCGACATGATCGGCTGCGCGCTCTTCCTGATTTCCGGGCACCTGGCGATGACCGGGATCGCCGGCCACTTTTGGCGCATCTGGCACCGCCGCGACCTCGGCTGGTGGATCATCGCCGTCAACCAGCTTGGCTCGATCCTCTTCATGGTCTCCGCCGTCGCCACCTTCGTACGCCCCTCCTCGGGCGACATGCTGGCGACCGGCATCGCCAACTGGGGCACGCTGACCGGCGCGCTCTGCTTCGCGATCGCCGGCCTGATGCAGGAGTTCGAGCACCCGCTCGGCCCGCGCCGGCGCCGTGATCAGGTCTCGGCTGTTTGAGGCCGGCGGACTTTGCTGCGGCCCTCGCCGTATAGGCGGGTCTCGTAGGCGATCATCGCCCAGATCAGCAGGTTGGCGATCGCGACTGGAACGAGAGCGGGGACCTCGGTCGCGACCGGAACCAGGAGCACCAGGACGATCCCGAGCAGCAGGCGCTGCCGGTTGATCGTGTGGACGTGCCGGTAGCGAAAGACGACGTGGCCGAAGAGGTAGATCGCGAGGCCGCCGAGCAGGGCGAAGGCGGGTACCGCGTGCAGGTGCTCGCTCGTGTGGCCGATCGTCGTCTTCAGGCCGAGGGCGACGAGGACGATCCCCGCCACCATCACCAGGTGCATGTAGGAATAGGAGTCGCGGGCCATCTCGTTTTGGGCCTTGCCGACCTCGGCCTCGGCGAGGCGTTTGCCGGCGACGATCGCGACTATGTCGAAGTAGATCCACCACATTGCCGCGGTCAGCGCGACGCCGAGCACGGCGGCGGTGCCGATCGCGAGCGACAACTCATGTGAGGCGCCGACGCCGATCGCGACGATCGACTCGCCGAGGGCGATGATGATGATCAGGCCGTGGCGCTCAGCGAAGTGGCCGGGAACCAGTTTCCAGCCTTCGGAGCCGAAGAAGTATGGCCCCGCCATGTCGAGGAAGAGGGCGAGTGCCCAGAGTGCACCCTGGGCGAGGCCGTCGAACAGCGACGCCGCCGCCAGCAGCGCGACCGCGACGGTGGTGCTGGCGCCCAGCCCGAGGACCGAGTGGCGCAGCGCGTCGTCCTCGGGGCTGGCGAGCATGAATAGCGCGATCTGGGCGCTGCGCACGACCCCGTAGATCAGCGCGAAGGCCAGCGCCAAACCACCGAAGGCTTCCGGCACGCAGAGCGAGACCAGCAGCAGCGCCGCCATCGCCCCGAACATGACCAGGCGCACCGCCCCCTCCTCGGGGTCGATCACGCTGGTCAGCCAGGAGTAGCCGGTCCAGGCCCACCAGAGCATGCCGAGCACGAGCAGTCCCTGAGCAATGCCGGACCAGGTCGGGTGGTGCGACATCAGCGCCGTGCACTGGGTGATCGCCAGGACGAAGACGAGGTCGAAGAAGAGCTCGAGCGGCGTTACCCGCTCGCCTTCGCGCAGTGTCGTGCCGAGCCGGGACCCTCCTGTCTCTTCGCTGGCGGCCATCTCGGCATTGTTCCCGTTCCGGTGCGCCTTATGCGGCTGTGGGCCACATAAGGCGCACCGGAACAATCTCGCTAGGTGTCTTCGGCGTTGTACTGGGTCAGCAGGCGTTGCTCCTCGTCCCGCTTGGGGAAGGCGAAGAAGACGAGGGCGGCGCCGAGCAGGATCGCGACGATGCCGGCGCTGTAGGCCCAGGCGTCGCCCTGCAGGAAGGAGACCTTGGCCGCTTCGATGATCTGTTCGCTGTGGCGCGGATACTGGCCGGCGAGGTCGGCGGCGCTGGAGAAGGACTTGGTCAGCTCGCCTTCGACGTTTTCGCTGACCTTGGCCGATTCGCCCGAGGAGGCAATCGCGGCGCTGGCGGCCGCCGCGTAGCCCGCGGTGAGCAGGGCGCCGAAGATCGACTGCATGATCGCGCCGCCGAGGTCGCGCTGCAGGTCGGCCGTGCCCGAGGCCATGCCGGCCCGTTTGACCGGCACCGAGCCGGTTAGCGAGTGCGAGGCCGGGGTACCGGCGAAGCCGACGCCGATGCCGATGAAGGCGTAGCCCAACCCCACCTTCCAGTAGGGG
>DATMIH010000080.1:0-17244 GCA_035554595.1 Solirubrobacterales bacterium | reverse complement strand
GCGCTCGAGCAGCGCGTCGGGGGCGAGGAATCCGGCCGCCGGCAAGCCAACGGTGACGAGCAGCGAGAGGCGCCCCGGTGCCGCGGGTGCCGCCGCCAGCGCAACGAGGCCGCCTGCGACAGCCCCGAGGCACTTGCCCAGCAGGACCGCCGGCAGCGGCAGACGCGACTCCAAACCCGATCTCGCGATGCGAGCGGGTAGGCCGAGGCGAAGTGCGGCCCTCGCCAACCGCCCGCCGCCGCGAGCAAGCCGCGTACCGAGAGTCGAGGCACCGGCGCTTAGCTCACGCACGGCCGCGCAGACAAGCAGGACCGCGACGGCGACCAGGAGGGCAGCCACACTCACCTGGGGCTCCGAGTCCGACTCACTTGACCACCAGGGAGAGGCGTCGGATCGCAACGAAGCCCACGAGCTGAAGCAGGGCGGCGAGCACGAGCAGCAGCGCAGAGGCTGGTGAGCCCAGCACCTTGGCTAGGAATCCAGGCTGCAGCAGCTCGGCGAAGAGAGCGCCACCGGTCGGCATCGCGACCACGAGCAAACCGGTGAAGCGGGCCTGCGAGGTTGCCGCCTTGGCGTCTTCGGCAACCCGGTCGCGCTCCGCCGCGCCCTCGGCGAAGCGGCGCAGGAGCCCGGCCAGGTCGCCACCAGCGAGCTGCTGGCTGAGCAGCGCAGCGGCGAGCGCGTCGACCCTAGGCGAGCGCATCCGTTGGCGCCAGGCCGCAACAGCGTCGGCAGTCGCGGCGCCCAGCTCGAGCTCCGCACCGAGCCGCGCCAACTCGACCGAGGCCGGTCCGTCGAGCGAGGTGGCAGCCGCCGGCAGCGAGGCCCGCAGCGAACGCCCAGCCGTCAGTGAGTCGGCGACCGCGAGGGCGACGTCGGGCAGCGCCCGCTCGACCCCACGTCGATAACGCCGGCTTCGCGCCGCCAGGACCCAGGCGGCCAGGCCCGGCCCGGCAACGGCGAGCGGCAAAGCCAGCGACACGCCGCCGACGAACCAGCCGCCGGCCACGGCCGCAGCGCTGCCGAGCACGGCGAGCCGACGACGCTCGGGGCTCGAGGGCGAGTAGCCCTCCCGACCGGCCCGCTGCAGCGGCTCGAGCGCGCGCCACACCCAACTGAGGAGAGCAGGGCTCGCGAGCACCGCCTCGCGCGCCGAGACAGCGAGCAGACCGCCTGCCGCCGCGCCCGCGAGCGGGACCAGGAGCCCGGAGCCGTCGCTCACGGCTTGAGCCCGGGCCCGAGGGCGCGGACGGCCGTGACACCCGCGACCCGGACCACTTCGGCGACCTCGGCGACGCGGCGCGAGCCGTCGGGTCGGCGCTCAACGTGGACGACGAGATCGACGCCGCGCTGGACCTGCTCGGCGATCGCCTCGTGTGGCAGGCCAACGCCCGCCATCAGCGCCAGGGTCTCGAGCCGGCTGAGCGCGTCGGCGGCCGAGTTAGCGTGCAGGGTCGAGAGCGCGCCCTCGTGGCCGGTGTTGAGCGCGGTGAGCAGGTCGAGCGCCTCGGGCCCGCGCACCTCGCCGATCACGATCCGGTCGGGGCGCATCCGCAGGGCGTTGCGCAGCAGGTCGCGGACGGTCACCTCGCCCTTGCCCTCGACGCTGGCCGGCCGGCTCTCCAGCCGCACCACGTGGCGCTGCTGCAGGCGCAGCTCGGCAGCGTCCTCGATCGTGACGATCCGCTCGCCGGAGTCGATGAAGCCCGAAAGCGCGTTGAGCAAGGTCGTCTTGCCGGCGCCGGTTCCACCGCTGACGAGGATGCTGCGCCTGTCCCCAACCGCCTGCTCGAGCAGCTCGCACTGGGCGGTGCTGAGACTCCCCCGCTCGACCAGCTCCCGCGCCCCTGGCCGCGAGGCGCCAAAGCGCCTGATCGAGAGCGCCGGCCCGTCGACCGCGAGCGGCGGGATGACGACGTTGACCCGCGAGCCGTCGGCGAGGCGGGCGTCGACCATCGGGCTGAGCTCGTCGATCCGCCGCCCCAGCGGCGCGAGGATGCGCTCGATCGCGTTGCGCAGCTCCTCCTCATCCGGAAAGCGGACGTGGACCGCTTCGATCCGGCCGGCCCGCTCGACGTAGACCTCGTCGGGCCCGTTGACCATCACCTCCTCGACCGATGGGTCGGCGAGCAGGTCCTCGAGCGGGCCGAGGCCGACGGTGTCGCGAACGATCCTTGCCGCCAGCTCATCCCGGGTCTCACGACCCAGCAGCGCGGCCTCCTCCTCGACCAAAGCCCGCACCTCATCGGGGAGATCGACTGCGGCAGGATGCCCGCCGGCGGCCGCGACCCGGCGCCGCTCGATCAGTCGAAAGCGGAGCTCATCAGCGAGACCGGCGAGGTGGTGCTCTCGCGTCGCCACCTTCACCCCTCCGGCAGCAGGGTCAGCTTGCGAGCGAAGCTTTCGGCGGCGATCAGGCGCAGGGCCTGCCGCTTGGTCAGCGCCAGGGTCGCCGCAGCGATGCCGCCGGGGCCCGGCCCTTCGACCCCCGGCCCAAGTGCCAGCAGCGGCACCGCGGCCGCAGCCACGTAGGTGCGGCCGGGACCGCTACCGCTCGGCTCGGTGGTGACGACGACGTCGACCTTCGTCCCGACCCCGGACTCGCCGGTGGCCAGCAGGGCTTCGGCGCCGCTGACCGCGATTTCGACCGGGCGCCGGCTCGGGGCCAGCGCTTCGCTTGCCCCGCCCCGCGGCTGGCGCGTCCGCAGCTGGCTGGCGACGAGGTAGGAGCCCGGCTCGAGCCGAACGGTCGGTGCCAGACCAAGCGCTTCGCGCGGGTCGCGGAGAGCTCCGGCGGGCGTGAACCGAACCGGCACCCGCCGCACCTCCAGGCCGTCGGCGACCTCGCCGGGCCCCAGAACGCCACCCGCCTTCAAACCCTTCGTCGCGACCACAACCTGGCGCAGGGGCCCGTAGCCGCTCGCCACCCGCGAGCCGTAGCTGTCGGCGATGCCGGCCGCCAGAGCAGCGGTGAGGAGGGCGAGCCCGAGGAAAACGAACGCGCGGGTGCGCCGGCTCACGCCGCCCGCCCGGTCTCCACCTCGGCCAGCGGCAGCTCGAGCACCGCCCGCGATCCCCGCTCCGAGCCGCGGAGAGCAAAGTGGCCGCCGTGATCGGCCGCCACTCGCCGCACCACGCCGAGACCGTGTCCGCGGTGGTGGCGGCCCGAGAGCCGGGCGATCATCTGGGCCGCGCTGTTGCGCCGCGCTCGCCGCCGCGTCGCGCGGCCCGAGTCGACAACGGCAATCCGCAAGCGCCCCTCGCGCAGGCTCCCGACGACGACGATCGTCGGGCCGCCGTGCTCGATCGCGTTGACGATCAGGTTGTCAAGCGCCTGGGCGAGCGCGCCGCGATCGCCGTTGAGCAGCACATCGCCGGCGTTCCAGCGCAGCTCGAGCGAGGCTTCGGCGATTCGTGCGCGCGCCTGCCAGCGGGCAACGGCCGAGCGGGCGAGGGCGGCGGCGTCGATCGAGCCCTGCGCGGGCACCAGCGGACCGCCGTTGATCTCGCGATCGAGACGTTCGAGCGCGTGCGCTGCAAGCTCAATCGGCTCTCCGTCAACAGCCGAGCCACCGAAGCGCGGACCGGCCGCCAGGGCCACCGCCTGCAGCGGCCGCCGCAGCTCGTGCAGCGCCTCGTTGAGGGCGCTGCGGCGCCGGCCGGCGCGCAGGCTCTGCGCCGCGACCGCGGCCGCCATCGAAAGGACGAGGGGCCAGCCGGCGACGATCTGGACCAGGCCGTTCATCCGTCGATCAGGCGGTAGCCGTAGCCCCAGCAGTTGATCACGTAGCGCCCACTCTCCGGGTCGAGTTTGCGCCGCAACCGGCTGGCGTGGGAGTCGAGCGTCCGCGTCCGCGCCGGACTCCGGTACCCCCAGACCGCCTCGAGCAGCTCGCCCTTGGTGAAGACCCGCGAGGGCTCGCCGGCGAGCACCCGCAGCAGGCCGAACTCCTTGTTGGAGAGCACCACCTCGCGCTCGCCGACCCAGGCCTTGCGCCGCGCCGGATCGACGACGATCTCGCCGACGCGAAGCGGTCCCTGGCGCTCACCCGACCCGCGCCGCAGGACGGCGCCGATGCGGGCGCGGAGCTCCGGATAGGAGAGCGGCTTCACCATGTAGTCGTCAGCTCCAATCTCCAGCCCCCGCACCCGGTCCTCATCAGAGCCGTGGCCGGTGAGGACGATCACCGGCAAGGCGGGATCAAAGCGCGAGGTGACCCCGTCGGCCTCACGGATCTCACGCAGCACGTCGAGCCCGGAGGCATCGGGCAGCGAGAGGTCGAGCAGCAGCAGGTCGGGATGGTTGTAGCGGCAGAGCCGCAGGGCGTCGGATGCGTTTGGGGCCGGCAGGACCCCGAAGCGATCGGCGACGAGGTTGTCGCAGAGCAGCTCGAGCGTCTGGGCGTCGTCCTCGCAGACGACCAGGTTGGCGATCTCACGGCGCTGGGGAAGCATTGGCCGGTCTAAGACCAGGCCGCGACGATCTCTCCCCCCTCCTCGGCTGGCAGCTCCAGCACCGCTCGCGCACGCCCGCAAATTGCGAGGCGCCGGGCCGGCACGCCGCGGCGGACGCCGACGACCCTCCCGCGCTCGCTGAGGAAGTAGAGGTCGAGCGGGAAGCGCATGCCGAAGGTGTGGACGCTCGCGCAGCGTGGGATCAGCAGGCCCGGGCCGGCCTGCTCGCGGTCGAGGTGAGCGAGACCCAAGAGCCGCGCGCGCGGGCCCGTGGCGAGGCGAACCTCGCGGCCAAGCGCGGTCACGACCGGCAGGCGAAGGAGACGTCGGGCGAGGAGCGGCTCGGGCATCTAGCCTCTGCTAATGCCAGCCGACGGCAAAGTCACCGTCTTCGGACCGCACCCGATGCTCTCGATCACGGTCGAGGCGCTGACCAGCGAGGGCGGCGACGACATCCACCTGCACGCCGGCGGGCAGGGCGTCTGGGTGGCGCGGATGGCCGCCGAGCTTGGCGCCAGCCCGGTCCTCTGCGGCTTCATCGGCGGCGAGAGCGGCGCCGTGCTGCGGCCGCTATTGGAGCAGATGGAGGTCGAGCTGCGCCTGGTCGAGACCGCCGAGGGAAGCGGTGCTTACGTCCACGACCGCCGCAGCGGCGAGCGCGTGCCGATCGCCCAGAGCGCCTCGATGCCGCCCTCGCGCCACGAGATCGACGAGCTCTTCTCGACCACGGTCGCGGCCGCGCTCGACTCCGACGTGCTGGCCCTCTGCGGCCCCTACCCCGGCGAGGCACTGCCGCTGGAGATCTACGGCAACCTCGTCGCCGACGTCAAGGCCAACGGCACCCCGGTCGTCGTCGACCTCTCGCGGCCGCGGCTCGACAGCGCCCTGGAAGGCGGCCCCGATCTGGTCAAGATCAACGACTGGGAGCTGGCCGGCTACATCGAGGGCCCGGTCGACACCGAGGAGCGGATGCGGGCCGCGGCCCAGAAGCTGCTCGACGCTGGAGCAGATGCCGCGATCATCACCCGCGCCGAGGAGCCGGCGATGGTCGTGCGCGGCGACGAGGCCTGGGAGCTGGTGCCACCGCGCTTCGAGCGCGGCTCGCGCGAGGGCTGCGGCGACTCGATGATGGGCGGCCTCGCCGCCTGCATGGCCGCCGGCCTCGACTGGGAGCAAACCCTGCGCACCAGCGCCGCCGCCGGCGCCGCCAACTTCCTCCGCGCCGGCCTCGGCAGCGGCTCACGCGGTGTGATCGAAGACCTCGCTCGCAAGGTCGAGCTGCGGCCCCTCGGCTGACCCGTAGCTCCCAAAGCGCCGTCTCTCAATCAGAGGCGCTCACGCGCTTGGCCAGCCAGTCCAGTAGCAGCGCGACGACGCCCGCCCCGCTGCCCGGCGGTGTCGGATCGAGCAGAAGATGGACGAAGACGAGAACGGAGATCGCCAGTGCGACGAAGAGGAAAACGATCTTGCGAACGACACTCCATTCAATGTCCACGCGCTCGGCGTCGAGCCGACGCCCTTCGGCTTCGGCGCGCTTCGCCTCGGCTAAGACACGCCGGGCCTCCGCCTCGATGAGCCCGGCCCTCGCTTCGGCTTCCCGGTGTCCGGAATACCAGCCCGTCTCGTCGACGCGTTTCCTGTAGGCACTCTCTGAACGCAATTCGCCTCCCGCGCAATCGCTGCTCCCCCCTGCTGAAGCCAGCGTCTGCGCCTTGGCGACGAACCACGGTGTGCTCGACGTTCTTTCGGCATATTCCAGGCAGGGCAGGAACTATGCCTACTCCACCCAAACCACACCGTCCATGAACGGTGGAATCAGATGATCATGGTGGAGCTATCACCCGCGGTGGTAACAGGAAAGAGTGAATGCACTGCAATCACTCCGATTCGACACCCACGCAGCGGAATGGGATCAGTCTAGCCGCACTCACAGCGCCGGACAAGTCGTCTTTGTGTGACTAGACCATCGGGCCGAAGGGAAGCTTGAGCTCCTCGCCCTCGACGATCGCTCGCGGCGCCACGTCGCGCATCCACTCCAGGTGAGGTGCGACCGGGTCGATCTTGGCGAGGGTGGCGAAGGCCTCGCCCATATGCAGAGGCCGTCCCCCGTGCGATGAGTGGGCGTCGCTGCTGAGAACGTGGACTAGTCCCTGTTCGGCCAGCATCCGCATGCCGTCGGCGAAGCGCTCGCGCAGGAAGAAGTCGGCGGTCGCCTGGACCAGGGCGCCCTCGGCGATCAGCGCAGCGATCCGCTCGTACATGTCGGCCGAGAGGTGACGCTCGGGATGGGCGATCAGTGTCCGGTGGCCGCGCTCGGCGAGATGGCCGACGCGGGCGATCAGGGTGTCGCTGAGCGGCCCGGGCGCTGGCTCGAGCAGGATCCAGCGGCCGCCGCCGAGCGATACGCGACCCAGCTCCTCCTCACTCAGGGCCTCGACCGCGGTCTCCGCCACCTCGCCGCCCTGCAGCACCTCCACCGGCAGGCCCTCATCGCGCAGCGCCCGGTTGAGCTCGTCGACCCGCCCGGCGATCTGCTCGATCCGCACGTCGTGGTCGTGGCGGATGTGCGGCGTCGCGCAGACCCGCTCGATCCCATCGTTCACCGCCTGGCGCGCCAGGCCCAAGCTGTCGGCGAGGTCGAGTGAGCCATCGTCGACCCCCGGCAGGATGTGGCAGTGCAGATCGATCATCGGTGCAAACGGCCTTTCAGGCAGGGGCCCATGCGGGCACGAGACTACGATGATCGGCATGATCCAGCACCTGCTCCCGCTGGGCTGGCGCGAGCAGTTGGCTTCAACTCATGGATAAGAAAACGACCCGCCGAGGGAACTACGAGTCTGGCTCCGATTACGTGCTCGAGTACGGGGAGCTCCGCTTCGCCTTCAACGAGGGTGATTTCGGCCAGCGGGTCGAGCAGGCCGCGGTAAAACTCGGCTTCGTCGACCAGGGACTGAGCCAGGAGGAGCTCGACGACCTGCTCGATCTGGCCGTCAGCGGCGAGATCGCCGAGCCCAGCTCACGCCTCGGCGAGCACATCAACGAGAACTGGGACGACCTCGTCGGCCCCGCCAACCGCAGCCTCGTGCACTGGCTGCGCCGCCTCGTCTTCCGCGGCGCCTGGCTCGACCAGCGGGTCAAGGAGGGTGAGCTCGACGTCGTCTTCGACGAGCGCAACCAGACCTTCGGCTACGTCCAGCCGGACCGCAGCTCCGAGCTGATTGAGCTCTCCAAAGAGCCAAGCTGGCGCCGCATCGCCTACCGGCGATAGCGGCCTCGACTACTGCTCGCGCTGGAGCGCGGCAACCACCGTGAGCGAACCGCTGGCCGCGGCGAGCCCAAGCCCACCGTCGAAGACCTCTTTCGCCGTATCGGCATCATCGAGCCTCGTCAGCGAGTCGACCAGGAGGATCACATCTTCCCCTCCCTCGGCGCGACGGATGGCCTGGGCGAGGGCGTCGCCGGCGTGGCGGGCCTGGGCGGCGACGACCAGCTCGGCGTCGGGCGCCTCGCGCTTCCAGTCGGCCAGCTCCTCGGGGCTGGGGTCGATCAGCAGGGCGATCGGGTCGGGGCCCTCGGATGCACCGGCCAGCTCGCCGGCGATCTCGCGCAGCAGTGAGGTACAGGTGGCACGGCTCTCGCCGTAGACCAGCGCCTGGCGGCCGGGCGGGGGCAGCAAGAGGTCCTGGGCGCGCAGGCCCTTGCTCTTGCGACCGAAGCGACGGCGGCGTCGTTTGCGTTTCGGACGCGACGAATCCTCGGCTGGCGCGGCGGCGGGCTCTCTCGGCGCGGCCGGGGCCTCGGGCTCTGCTGCGGGCGCGGCCGCCCGCGAATCCGCTGCGGGCTCTTTGCGGACGGGACGCTCGGAGCGCTCACGGCCACCCGACGACCGCTCACGGCCACCGGTCTCGCGGCCCCCGGAGCGCTCACGGCGCTGTCGCGGCGGACGCTCGCGCCGCGGCGGGCGGTCCCCGCGGGGTTTCTCGCTGGTCTCGGCCTTGCCGTCGCCATCGCCGTCGCTCAGCTTCTCGATCAGCTCCTCGCGGCGCAGCATGCGGTAGCGCGGCACGTCGGCCTCGGCGGCCAGCGAGTGCAGCTCGGCGAGGTGCTTGGACTCAAGTTCTGTCTTATTCATGGGATCTCCGTGTGTTCACGGGCGGCAGGTTATTGCAGCGACTCGACGGGGGAGCCGGCGGGGTCGATGCCGGCCTCCGCCGCCGCAGCCGGCCAGGCCTCGGCGGCCCGCTTGACCTCGCGGCGCGACCAGCCGAGCTCGCCGCCCAGCGCTGCAGCCACGGCGCGGGCCGGAGCAGGATCGCGCAACTGCGGCGCGGCAAGCAGGCCGAGGCGGGTACGACGCAGCAACACGTCGGCGACCGTGCGCGCCTGCTCGTGACGGGCGGCGATCACGGCCTCGGCGAGCAGATCGGGACGGCCGGGCACGATCGGCGCGGCCAGCTTCGCATCCTCGCGGGCCAGAGCAAGGACTTTGCGCGCAGCGTGGCCGTAGCGGAAGGCGAGCTGCTCCAGCGCCTCCTCCCCCACCCCGTCCGGCGCCTCGAGGTCGTCCGGCCGCGCCTCCATGCCGAGTGGGATCTCCGTCGTGTGACAGGGGGCCTCGCGGCCCTCGCGCTCGACCAGGCGGTCGACCGTCTGCTTGGCCATACGCCGCCAGGTGGTCAGCTTGCCTCCGGTGATCGTCAGCATCCCCGAAGAGGTCTCATAGAGCTCCGCCTTGCGCGAGATGTCGACCGACTTCTTCGGGTCGCCGGTGGCGATCAGCGGCCGCACGCCAGCGTAGGCGCCGACGAGGTCGGCGGCGCCAAGTGAGACGCCGAAGAACTCGTTGACCGCCTCGAGCAGGTAGGCGACGTCCTCGCCGGCCGGGCGCGGGTGGTCGATGTCGCCTTCGAAGTCGTTGTCGGTGGTGCCGATCAGGGTGCGGCCGTACCAGGGCAGGGCGAAGATCGCCCGGCCCTCGCCGGCGGGCACGATGCAGGCGGCGGTGCCGGTTGAGAGTTTGGCGCGGTCGACCATCACGTGGGTGCCGCGGCTGGGCGAGATCCGCGGCACGTCCTCCTCCTCGATCGTCTCCTCGGGCCGAATGCGGTCGGCAAAGACGCCGGTGGCGTTGATCACGTTGTCGGCGGTGAGCTCGAGCCGCTCACCCGAGCCGGCCTCGACGAAGGCGACGCCGCCGGCACGGCCCTCGCGCTCCAGCACCTCGGTCACCTCAGCGCCGTTCAGCATCACCGCACCGAAGCGCTCGGCCTCGCCCAGCACCGTCAAGGTGAGGCGCACGTCGTCGGTCTGGCAGTCGTAGAAGAGGTAGGCGTTCTTGGGGTCGCGCGGGGCCAGCGCGGGGACCAACTGCAGGACCTCGTCGCGATCGATCGTGCGGTGGCGATCAGGCGACCAGTAGTAGTCCTCGTCGGCCTCCTTGGAAGCGCGCATCTCGCGGCGGCTGCGACCGACCCGCGTCGTCGCCATCACGTCGTACATGTTGAGCCCGATCCCGAGGCCGCGCTGGCGGCGCTCGTCGGAGAAGGACGGAATCAGGAAGGGCGTCGGGTAGACCAGGTGCGGCGCCAGCTGGACCATCAGCTGGCGCTCGAGCAGCGCCTCGCGGACCAGGCCGAGGTCGAGGTTCTGCAGGTAGCGCAGGCCGCCGTGGACCATCTTCGAGGAGCGGCTGGACGTCCCTTCGGCGTAGTCCCCGCGCTCCAGCAGCGCCACCGAGTAGCCGCGCGAGGCGGCATCGAGGGCGACGCCGGCGCCGGTGATGCCGCCGCCAATCACCACTACCTCGAAATGCTGGCCAGCGATTGCCTCGATGGCCGCGGCGCGAGAGAGCATCAGGCGAGGAACTCGGTCGACTGCTCGATCGGCGGCCGCTCGGGCGGCTCCTTCTGCTGGCGCGGGTGGCCGAGGTGCAGGAGGCCGACGAAGCGCTCGCTCCCAGGGAGGCCGACCGCGGCGAGGCCCTCGGGGGAGCGCAGCAGGCCGGGGGTGCGCCAGTAGCCGGCGTAGCCGCGGGCGTGGGCGGCGAGCAGGACGATGTAGGAGGCGACGGCGGTCGCGTGCAGGTCCTCCTCGTTTTGGACCGGATCAGTGCCGAGGGCGGAGGAGACGAGGATCAGGGTCGGGGCGCGGTCGAGCTTTGCCGCCCCCTCGGGACCGGCCACCTGCTTCAGCCGCGCCAGTGTCTCGGAACCGATTACGCGGAAGCGCCAAGGGGCGGTCAGGTGGTGGTTAGGCGCCCAGCGCGCGAGCTCGAGCAGCGCGAGGATCTCCTCGCGCCCAAGCGGCTCGGGCCCGAAGGCCTTGTGCGTGCGCCGGGTCCGGATCGCGGTCTCTACGTCCACGCCTGCAACATAGCCGCCGAACTCCACGCGCCCTCCGTTTACTACCTCAGAGGTGGTCAATGGAGGGCGCGCCCCTTACCAGGCGAAGCGACGGCCGAGCCACCAGGGCAGGCCGATGGCGAGGGCGGTGGCGGCGAGGCCGACGCCAATCGGTGCCCACGGCGAGGGGCTCGAGCCGGAGGCGCTGACGGGCTGGGACGCGGTGGCCGGAGCGGGTTGCGTGGCTTCCGCTTCGGCTTCAGCTCCTTCAGGGGTTCCGAGCTGCGCCGGCGGGGACGCCGGTATGGCGCCGGCTTCCGAGGGCGGCGCGGTCGGGGCGCCGGTGCCGCTGGTGCCGGGCACACCGGATGAGGTCGGTGGGACCGATTCGAATTCCTCGGGCGGGGCGGCGCCGCCGGTGGACGGCGCCGGTGCGGCCTCGGACGGTGAGACGGTCGTCGGGGTCGGCTGTCGCGGCGGCGGTTCGATCGGCAGCGAGTCGCCGGCAACCGCGACCAACACCTGGCCCGTAACCCAGACCGGGGTCTGGTCGCTGGATTCCGAGTAGCGATAGTGCCCGTCGCTGGCCTGCCTGGCGGTGAGATAGTCGAGGGCGCTGCTGCTGCCGCCGTCGCTGACCTTGGCCGGATCGGCGCCGACAGCGATCATCCCCTGCACTGCCCAAGCGGTCGACTGGGAGTTGACGCCACCACCCGCGCCAAGGGCGAAGCCGCCGTCGGGCCGCTGGTGCTTGCGCAGGTAGGAGAGGCCGGCCTGGGCCGCCTTCGTTTGCGGCAGCGCCTGCATCACCGAGCCGGTGACGTCGGCGTTACTCGGCTGGCCCGGCACGTCCCCCCAGCCGCCGTCGTCGTTCTGCACCTTGCTCAGCCACGAAACCGTGGAGTCGAGGCCTTCGTCGGCGCCGGCAGCGCGCAGGGCGATAACGCTGAAGGACGTGGTCCCCGGCCAGCCGACGTAGGAGCCGTTGGCGGCGCGCCGCTTGAGCAGGGCGCTGACCAGGTCCTTGCCACCGAAGGAGCGCGGGTCGGCGCCGGCGCCCTCGAGCGCGACGATCGTGCGGGCCAGGTCGCCGGGGCTGCTGACTTCGTCGAGGTGGCCGCGGAGGAAGTCGATCGGGCTCTTGCCGCCGGCGCTGGTCACGTCGAAGGGGTTGCGCCCGGCCGCCTCGAGCCCCAGCATCGTCCAGCTGCTCAGCGCGGCGCTCGATTCCGATGAGGGCGAGGAGCCAAAGCCGCCGTCGGCGTTCTGCGCGGCTTCGAGCCAGTTCGCCGCCTCATCGGTGCCGGCGGCGCGGGCCGTTCCCGGCAGCAGGCTGGGAAGCAGCAGGATGGCGAGGATCGCCGTCGCCACTGCGGGCGTGCGCCACTGGAAGCGCTGGCGGAAGCGGGTCAGCATCCGCACCATCGCCGGGCCGGCGAGCAGGGCGAAGGCAATGTTGCCGACGACGTGGGCGACGTCAAAGGGGATCGCGCGCGCCTCCAGGGTGAGGAAGCGCTCCAGTGAGAGATCTCCGCCGTAGGTCGCCATGAGCGAGAAGTTCAACAACACACCGTAGGCGATGCCCGCCAGTCCGCAAACCACGGCGAGGTTGAGGCGACCGGCGTTGCGGACCCCCAGCGCCAACCCCGCTCCCATCAACCCGCACATCCCCCAGCCCGCCATCTGCCAGGGGGTCCACGGCCCCTGGCCGAACCAGAAGTTGGAGACGAGGCCGGCCAGGGCGCCGACCGCGAAGCCGGGCGCCGGGCCGAGCGCGTAGCCGGCGAAGACGACGATGTCGGTGGTCGGCTTGACGTTGGGGAAAGCGGCGAAGGCGATCCGGCCGGCGATCGCCAAGGCGGCAAGGGCGGCGACCAGGGCGACCACCTGCGAGGGCGGCCGCGAGCGCTCATACCAGGCGAAGCCGCCGAGCAGGACGACGGCAAGGATGACGAAGCTCATCAGCTGCCAGGACATCAGCTGTCCTTCTCCGGCTTGCGCAGCACCTCTGCGCCCTGCTCGGGCGTGATCACGCCGGGCAGGTCGAGCACGCGGGCGACCTCGGTGGCGAAGTACCAGCCGCCGGAGAGGACCTCGCGGGCGGGACCGTCGGCGATCACGACTCCGTCGCCGAGCAGGACGACGCGCTCGGCGAAGGCGGCGGCGAACTCGACGTCGTGGGTGGCGACGAGCAGGCCGGCGCCGCGCTCGGCGAGGTCGCCGATCAGACCGACGAGGTCGTCCTTGCGGGCGCGGTCCATGCCGCGGGTGGGCTCGTCGAGGGCGACCAGGTCCGGCAGCGCGTCGCCGTCCATGCGGCCGGCCAGGGCGATCGCCAAGGCGAGGCGCTGGCGCTCGCCGCCAGAGAGGTCACGGGGGTCCGCGTCCACAGCGTGCGCCATCCCGACGATTTCCAGGGCGGCCATGCCGGGCTCTCCCGGCAGCTCATCGCCTACTCGCTCGCGGACCAAGTAGTCGCCCGGGTTCTGGGTCAGCAGAGCGATCTCGCCGGGGGTCTCGATCTTGCCGCGGACAGGGTCGAGCAGGCCAGCGGCGGCTCGCAGCAGGGTGCTCTTGCCGGCGCCGTTGCGGCCCATAAGGGCTACGCGTTCGCCGCCGTTGACGGTTAGGTCGATGCCTCGGAGGACATCGCGAGGGACTTCGCCTTGGGTTAGCTCCACCCATAGGTCCTTGGCGCGAACGGCTGTGGTTGAGGGGAGGCGGACCCCCTCCTCTCTGGCCTTTTTCGGTGGGACGTGGGGCTGCTGTCGCCGCGAGGTGGGCGCCGAAAAAGGAAAGATCGTTCGGAGGGGGCCCGCCTCCCCTCGATCGACAGCGGCGGTCGACGCGAGCGTCCGGCGCGCGGCGCGTACTCCGACGGGGAGAGGGTCGATTCCGGCGAGGGAGAACAGCTTGGCGGCGGGGGTCTCCAGAGCCGTGTCTGTGTCCTGGGCCCAGGCGAGGAAGTCGCGGGGGTTGCCGTCGAAGGAAACCGAGCCCGAGGTCATAGCAATGACGCGGTCGGCGGCGGCTAGGCAGCGCTCAAGGCGGTGCTCGGCTAGGAGAATCGTTACCCCCCACTCCTCGTTGAGGCGGCGCAGGAGCCAGATCAGCTCGTCTCCGGCTACGGGGTCGAGCTGGGAGGTGGGCTCATCGAGGAGAACGAGGCGGGGACGGGTGACGAGGGCCGCCGCCAGGGCGACGCGCTGGAGCTCGCCGCCGGAGAGGGTGTCAACGGCACGGTCGAGCAGGTGTGGGATGGCGAGGGCTAGGGCGACCTCCTCGACTGCTCGGGCGCGGGAAGCTGGTGGGTCGCCGCGCATCTCGAGCGGTAGCTCAATCTCGGCTGAGACGGTGGTTGAGACGACTTGGGTCTCGGGGTCTTGGGCGACATAGCCGACGACTGCGGCCAGCTCTCCTGGGCCGGCGGAAATCGCGTCGAGGCCGGCTACCTCGATCCGGCCCTCGATCTCGCCGCCGTGGAAGTGCGGGACGAGGCCGCAGGCGGCGCGGAGGAGGGTTGACTTGCCAGAGGCGGAGCGGCCGGCGAGCAGGGTGAACTCACCGGGGGACAAGTTGAGCGAGACGTCGCACAGGGCCGGGGTATTGGCGGCTGGATAGGAGTAGGTGACGCCCTCCAGGTGGAGGGCGGGTCCGGTGGCGCGGCTCGGGGTTGCCAGGTCAGCCACCGGTTGCCTCCGGTACGCGGGTGCAAGCGGTGCCCGCGAACTGCATCAAATTCCCTCTCCGGCAGGTAGGGAATTTGATGCAGTTCGACGCCCGGGCAGGGCTGAGCGGGTACGCGCGGGGCGGCGACGCAAGGGTGTGAGGCCACTGAGGGCGACGAGCGCCGCGACAGCGAGGGTCGTGGCGCCGGTACCGATCTCGGTGGCGGGGTATTCGACGAAGGCGTCGGCGCCTAGGGCCTTGCCGGCGATCGCGACGGCAAGGACAGCGAGGCCGACGGCGTAGAAGCGGCGGTCGTAACGGGAGCGTCTTGCACTGATGACCTGGGGCGTGCCTCGACGCGCCCATCGGGTGAAACGTTTTTTGGTTCCCTCGGAGCCGGAAAACGTTGCACCTGTGGCGGGGTGAGGGGGGTCGAGCGAGTAGCCGCGCAGCTCCAGGGTTGCGGCAACGTCGACGGCGCGGTCGAGTGAGCCGGCTAGGAGGCGCCGGGCCAGCGGGGCGCGACCGACGGGGGCGGCGCCGGGGCCGCGGAGGCGGGCGGCGTCGCGAAGGCGGGCGGCGTCGGCCGCGGCGACCGGGACCAGGCGCGAGACCAGGGTCGCTGTCAGAGCCGAGCGGTGGGCGATCGGGCGCAGCGCCCGCAGGACCCGGTCGGGGTCGACACAGGCCGAGTAGACGGCGAAGCCGACCATCACCACGGCGGCGCGCAGGCCGAGAACGAGGCCGGCGACAATCGCCTCGAGGGTCACGTCGACCTGGCCGAAGAGCGGCCACTCGCCGAGGCGGGCGAGGACCGTCTCGCCGCGACTGACGACGAGGGCATTGACGGCGACGATCAGCAGGGCCAGGGTGAGGCCCATCCAGAGCGCCGCACGGACCGCCGCGTGAGCCCCGGCGAGGCGGCCGGCGATGACGAGGGCGAGCCCGACCGCGAGCAGCACGATCGGGTTTGAGTAGAGGAAGGCGACGACGACGAGCGAGCCGAGGTAAACGACGGCGGCGCCCGGCGAGGCCGACTGCAGCGGCCGCGGTCGCGGGACGTAGGCGAACGGCGACCTCATCGCAGCGGCAATGGCAGCGGGGTCTCCTTGCCCCCGTCGACGGCCACCGCGTAGCGGTCACGCAGGTCGCCGGCATCGAGAAGGTCGGCGGCGGCACGCACCCCCGCTGCCGCGGTCCCCGTCACCACCCAGACAGGCGGTTCTTCGTAGCGGCGGGTCGCGGCCGCGAGGCCGGCGCCAGGACCGAAATCGGCCGCGGCATCGCCCGCTTCGTCAAGCCCGCCAAGGCGGAAAGCACCCCCTTCGCGGCGAAACTCAGCAAACACGCCGCTGGTCTGCGGGCCGCGCTCGATCTGGGCCGCGGCGGGGTCGCTTCGCAGCCGCGCCCAGGGGCCGACCAGGACACGGATCGCGCCGCTCGACGGATGCGCGGAGACTTCGACGCCTTCCGCTTCCAAGCGTTCGTCAACCGCGTCACAGGCGCCGCCCCCACCGAGACATTCGACCGCCACCGGCCGCAGCTTGCCGTCGTAGCCGCCGACAAACGGCTGCGGCCAGGAGCCGACCACGGCCGGCACGCGCAGCGCGGCGGTCCAGTCGCGATAGTCCCACCAGACCGACTCGCCGCCGTGCAAGCTGTAGGCGCCGGCGCCCACTGTGGACTCGACGCCGTTGACGTAGAAGAGCCAGTCGAACCGCTCACCGGCGCGGCTTTCGCCTTCGAAGCCGTCAATTGACTGGACGAAATCGCCGCCATAGCTGGTGGTGATGTCGGCGTTGCGTTCGAGCGCCCGCATCACCGTGTCGGATTCGGTCAGATCACCAAGCTGGCGGTGCAGCACGGGCACGGTCCCGTAGTCCCGCGTCACCGTCAGCTCGGCGTCTTTGACCCCGTTGCCGGGGCCGAGGCCGCAGCCGGCGGTCGCGAGCGCCACAAGGAGCAGCGCAATCACGACCGCCGTGCCGGGGCCCCTCATGAATCAGCCCCCGGAGCAGGCCCCGTTGAGGCAGACCGCAACCTGGTTGGACGGGATGTCCTTGCCCTCAGTGGCCCTCAGCACGCCCGGTGCCGAGAGCGTCACCTGGGTGGTGCCGTCAGCGCCCGTGGGGGCGCTGGCACCGGTCACGGCTGCGCCGGCAGCCGGGGTCTTCTTGCCCTTGTCGTCGTAGGAGAATACGGTGACGGTGAACGGCTTGTTCGCTTCCGCTTCGTGCGGCGCGACCAACGCGAGCTCGTCGGGATAGGGGTACGGCTCGAGGGCCCACAGCACTTCGTCACCCTTGTGCAGCTTGACTTTTTCGCCGCCCTTGTTGGGGTTCACGTGGTTGACCTTGAGGTACCAGGAGAGCTTCTTGGTCGTCGTCGACTTGCCGATTCCGCACAGCCCGAGGCCGAATTCGGAAAGGAAGTGGTCGGTGACCAGCAGCGGGCGCAGTGACGGCGTCAGCTTCGAGGCCTGGCTCAGCGCGCCCAGCGCGGTCGGCCCTTTCACCTGCACCGATTTGCCGCTGCCGCCGGTACCGCCGCCGAGGCAGGTCGCCTTCGAGCTGGTCTTGATCGAGGTCGTCTTGGCGTTGACGAACTCTTCGCCCAGCGCCTTGCCACCGCTGCCGATGACGCGCACGCTGACCTTGGTCCCCTTCCCCGCCGCAAGCGCGGTGGTCGAGAGCAACAGCAGAAGGGCCAGTGCGCACGCAGCGACCAGCCGGAACGGAACGAGTCTTGGCATTTAAGCCACCCTTTCCTCGAGGGTTGT
>DATMIH010000079.1:0-6512 GCA_035554595.1 Solirubrobacterales bacterium | reverse complement strand
CTTGCGCGGCTAAGAAGTACTTTGCAGAGCCGCTTCGCGAAGGTTCCGACGGGACCTCCCCCGCCGCTCTGCCACCCCCAAGCTCCTTCTTCGGGCGAGGGCATCTGGAGATAAGGAAAGACAGAAGCATTCACTTAACTGTCTTCCGCGCATAGACTGCGCGCGTGACCGGAGCTGACGACTGGCCGCAGGAGCCCGCTGAGCGGGTTCGGGAGCTTGTTGAGGAGGTGCTTGACGAGCTTGACCTGGAGGGGGAGGTGGAGATCGTCGAGGACGACGATCGGATCACCGCTTCAGTTGTGGGCGACGAGGATTACGGGCTGCTGATCGGCAAGCGCGGCCAGACGATCGACGCGCTGCAGCTGATCGCCTACCAGGCGGCATTCCGCGGGATGCGTGAGCGTAAGCGGGTCATCGTCGACGCCGCCGGCTACCGCGACCGTCGCAGGGAGACGCTGACAGCGCGGGCCGACCGCGCCGCTGAGCAGGCGCTGAACGAGAACCAATCGGTCGAGCTGGACCCGATGAGCGCGCAGGAGCGGCGTGTGGTGCACGAGCATCTCAAGGAGCGCTCGGGGGTCGAGACCTACAGCGAAGGGGACGAGCCGCGACGGTGCGTGGTCGTTGCCCCGTTGGTTTCCGAGTAGCCAGCGGTCCGGTAGGGGTTTTGCTTAACTTTTTCGGTGGGACGGATTGGGCTGACGCCCGGGGGTTGGTGACGAAAAGGTGCAAGACGCTTCACCCCTACCGGACCGCTGGCTAGACGACGCGCAGCGGTCGACGATCACGCGTGTCCTAGAGCTTCTGGAGACAGAGCGGGCGTCGGTCAGCTCTGTTACCGAGCCAGGTCGGGCTTGGCGGGTCCATGTCGCGGACAGCCTCACCGGGCTGGAGTTTGGGCAACTGCGCGAGGCTTCTCGGATCGCGGATATTGGCTCTGGGGCTGGGTTTCCGGGGCTTGTGCTGGCTGTTGCCTTGCCCAGCGCCCAGGTCGATCTGATCGAGTCGGTGGGGCGTAAGTGCGACTTCATTCAGCGCGCGATGGATGCGGCCGGCATCGCCAACGCGCGTGTGATCAACGCCCGCTCGGAGGACCTCGCCGGCGGTGAGGGGCGGGAGGCATACGCGGCGGTTACCGCTAGAGCTGTGGGGCGCCTCTCCACGCTCGCCGAGCTCGCCTCGCCACTACTAGAAGACGGCGGGGTCCTTGTCGCCTGGAAGGGCAAGCGCGACGCCGACGAGGAGGCCCAACTGGAGAGCGCGACTGAGGCGTTGGCGATGCGGCCCGAGGAGATCCGCCATGTCGGGCCCTCCGCCGGCAGTGACCATCGCCACCTCCACCTGATCCGCAAGGTTGGCTCGACCCCGGATGACCTTCCGCGTCGTCCGGGAATGGCCAAGAAGCGCCCGCGCGGCGACCACTAGTCTGCGCCGCATGGGCGTCGTCTACGCGATCTCCAACCAGAAGGGCGGCGTCGGCAAGACGACGACGGCCGTCAACGTCGCTGCCTGCGTCGCCGCAGCCGGCGCGCAGACGCTGCTCGTCGACCTCGATCCGCAATGCAACGCGACGGTTGCCCTCGGCGGTGAGCGCGACATGCATCCCTCCTCCTACGACTGCCTGATCGGTGAGGTCTCGGTCGCCGAGGCCGCGCGGCCCGCTGGCCCGGACAACCTCTGGCTCGTCCCCGCCAATCGCGACCTGGCCGGCGCCGCGGTCGAGCTGCCGCGAATCGAGGGCTCCGAGACGCGCCTGCGCGAACGGCTCGGCCCGGTGCGCGAGCGCTTCGCCTACACGCTGCTCGACTGCCCGCCCTCGCTGGGCCCGGTCAGCGTCAACGCCCTCACCGCGGCCGACCGGGTGATCGTCCCGGTCCAAGCCGAGTACCTGGCGCTGGAGGGCCTGGTCCAGTTCCTCGACACCCTGGCGGTGATCCGCCGCGAGCTCAACCCGGCGCTGGAGGTGTCGGGGCTCGTGGTCACCATGCACGACGAGCGCACCCGCCTGGCTCAGGACGTCGAGCGGGAACTGCGCCAGCATTTCCCCGAGATGGTCTTCGACACGGTCATACCGCGCAGCGTCCGGGTCGCCGAGGCACCCAGCTTTGGCCTGCCCGTGATCGACCACTCGCCGAACTCGCGCGGCTCCGATGCCTACCGCGCCCTCGCCCGGGAGCTGGCCGAGCGTGGCTAGCGCGGCCAAGCGCAGCAAGCGCGGCCTCGGCAGCGGCCTGGCGGCGATCCTGCCCGAGGCAAGCGCCGAGCACGCCGGCGAGCTGCGCGAGCTGCCGGTCGAGGTGATCAAGCCCAACCCCAACCAGCCGCGGACCAAGATCGACCCCGAGTCGCTCAGCGGGTTGGCTTCCTCGATCGAGGCCAACGGTGTGGTCCAGCCGTTGCTAGTTCGGCCGCTGCCCGACGGCAGCTATGAGCTGATCGCCGGCGAGCGCCGCTGGCGCGCCGCGCAGGCAGCCGGCCTGGCCAAGGTGCCAGCCGTCGTCCGCGACCAGGAGCTGGCGGAGCGCTTGCAAGTTGCCTTGATCGAGAACATGGTCCGCGAGGACCTCAACCCGGTCGACGAGGCGCGGGCCTGCGCCGCCCTGGTCGACGAACTCGGTCTCTCCCGCGAGGACCTCGCCCGCCGCGTCGGCCGCAGCCGTCCTGCAGTGTCGAACTTGATCCGCCTCCTCGACCTTCCCGATGAGACGCTCGAGTTGCTCGAGTCGGGGGAGCTCAGCGAGGGGCACGGCCGCGCCCTGCTCGCCGCTGAGGGCAACGACGTACGGCGCCGCCTCGCCCGCGCCGCGGTGAGGGGGGGCTGGTCCGTTCGGGAGACCGAGAACAGGGCTAAGCTGGCTGGCCAGCCAAAGCAGGGAAAGAGCTCCTCGGCGGCACTTGCTCCGGAAGAAGTCGAGGCATTGCGCGACGCGGCCGACAAGCTCGAGTCGGCGCTGGGCCACGAGGTCAAGCTGAGGCCCAAAGGGGGGGAGATCGCGCTTGAGATTCGCCTTGAGGATCTTGACCAGGCGCTCGCCCTGGCCCGCAGCCTCTCCCGCCGCCGCGCCTGAGCAGCGGGCTCAGGCAGTCACGATTCCCCCGCTATCCTTCGCTTGGCTCCGGGCGATTAGCTCAGTTGGTTAGAGCGCGTCTCTGATAAGGACGAGGTCCCTGGTTCGAATCCAGGATCGCCCACTGGTTCCGGCTGGGTTGCCGTCGCGGTTGCCCAGCTCTCGATGAACGCCCAGAACGGGCCATCCAGACGCTGCCACATTCGAGGGTGGGGCCTACCCGGGTAGGGAAGTTGCAGTAGTAGCTCACATGCCTCGAGCCGTTTGAGTACTTGGCGGATCTGATTGTCGGCCGCCGCGCCTCCCAGTTGCTGTCGAATCTCAGCGGCACCGAATCCGTCCTTCGAGTTTTCACGGTCGAGGATCGCCACAGCGATGGGTACCACCAGCGCATTGTTGAAGAGGCTTGCCGAGCGAGCCCTCAAGTCATCGAACTGTGTCGGTTCCATCATATGTCTTTCATACAATGATTCCAATGCAATGGATTAGAAAGTATATGACATGCGCCATGCCGACCCCGTGCGATTTGTCCGCGTCATTCGCCTCAGAGAATTCTTCATTCACCGTAGTTCCGAGAAATAGTGCGCGCAATACTGGGCGCATGCCCCTAAGCCGGATAGCTTTGCCGATCGATGGTGGCGCAGATGGCCCTTGACGCAACTACAGCCTCGTTTGCTCGGGAGATCGAGGAAGCACGTTCTGCGTTGCTCAGCGCGGTCCAGGCGGATCCAGGGCGACGGTGGCGGGCATGGGAATTGAAGGACACGGCGCGTAATGGATGGAGCGACGGAGCGATGAATCTTGCTCTGAATCGGCTGATCGAAGACGGAACTCTCGAAGTTGCAGGAGATTCCGTTCGCCTGGACCACTAGCGTCCCCTTGCGTGACAGCTTTGCTCGTTCCAGGGGTCGAAGACCCTGGCAAGCTCGCTAAGCGCCAGACAATGGCCAGCGGAGCAGAACTCAGTGGGAGGGGTCGACGCACTCCAGGCCAGCGCGACCGCGACCGCATCCTCTATTGCTCCGCCTTCCAACGCCTCGCCTACGTAACCCAGGTCACTGCTCCGGAGTCGGGTCACGCTTTTCACAATCGCTTGAGTCATTCGCTCAAGGTTGCCCAAGTGGGGCGCCGGAATATCGAGCGGTTGTCGGGCTTGGTCCAGTCCGGGTTGATCGACGGGGCTGCAGCCAAGCTGGTCCAGCTCGTCGACCACGACTCCGTCGAGGCAAGCTGTCTCGCTCACGATCTGGGACATCCTCCCTTTGGACACATCGCCGAGGTTGTCCTACACGCCGCCGCTTGCCGAGAGCTCAAAGAGGACTTCGATGCTTTCGAGGGCAATGCGCAGAGCTTTCGGATCGTCACGCGCCTCGGGATCCGCGTGGGTGGAGAGCAAGGCCTAAATCTAACCAGGCAGACTCTGGCGGGCCTCCTAAAGTACCCCTGGGGTTACTCGTCAAATCCTGCCGATAAGGCACATCGGAAGTGGGGTCACTACGCGGACGACTGCGAGGCCTTCTCCTTCGCTTTGTCTGGGTATGCCGGAAATGTGGGGCCAGAGAGAACGCTGGAGGCGGAGATCATGGACTGGGCTGATGACCTCACCTACGCCGTCCATGATGTCGATGACTTTTTCCGAGCGGGCCTCATCCCGCTGCATCGACTCAGGGGGAACGACTCTGCCGAGCTCGCGACTTTTAAGAAGCTGCTCCAGGACGCCAAGGCGGCCGAGCCCAACTCGTTTGGCGGCTACGAGGTGGACGATTTGGTCGAGGCTGTCAAAAGCCCGCTTGTATACGGGCCCGGTGTCGCTTATGAGCACACCGAACCGAACCGCGCGACGATGCGCGAGTTCGGTTCAAATCTGATCACGCGCTACTTGGAGGCCTTCCGACTCGAGAACGATCGAGATTCGGGTCAGGCCGAGCTCGTGATTGATCCCAGCGCGCGCTGTGAAGTCGAGGCCCTCAAGGCGCTGGTTACGGTCTTCGTGATCCGGCGACCCGGTCTGGCGGTCGTCCAGCACGGTCAGCAACGGATGATCGACGATCTGTTTCGCTGGTACTACGAGGCAAGCGCCCCCGGTGAAGCCGGAGATCGACGGCTCCTGCCACCGGGAGCAAAGGAAAGGCTCGAGCGGTCGGACGACTCCCCCGAAGATAGGGCCCGCGTCGTGGTCGATTTGATCTCGGGACTCACCGAGGCAACCGCAATTCAGCTGCACAATCGGCTTTCGGGCGGATGGTCCGGCCAGGTCCTCGATGCCGTCGCCGACAGCGGCTGAGCATCGCCAATCTGGGTAGCAATCGGTCAGATCTATAATCGTCGTCCCCTTCGGCTTGGAGCCACTCGTGCAACAGATGCAGATCTACGGCGTCAGCTTTGACATGGTCGGCAAGCAGCCGATTGTCTTGTTGAAGACTGTCGACAGCAACAAGTTCCTGCCGATCTGGATCGGGCACCCGGAGGCGGCGGCGATCCTGATGAAGCTGCAGGGTGCCTCGACGCCGAGGCCGATGACCCACGATCTGCTCTCCGACCTGCTCGAGCAGCTTGACGCCAAATGCGAGCGCGTCTCGGTCACGGAGCTTCGCGACAACACCTTCTACGCCTCAATCACGGTCTCGATTAACGGCACCGAGATGGAGATCGACTCGCGCCCCTCCGATGCCCTCGCCCTCGCAGTGCGGGTCTCGGCGCCGATCTTCGCCGACGAGGACGTGATCGAGGAGTCGGCGATCGAGTTCGAGCACGATGTCGAGGACACCGAGGAGGTCGTCGACAAATTCAAAGAGTTCCTCGACGAGGTCACCCCTGACGATTTCGCCAAAGGCGAAGACTCCTAAGCGCCGGCCGGTGCCAGAGCCAGGTCGAGGATCTTCTCGACCAGCTGCTCGAACGACATGCCGGCCGCCTCGGCGGCCTGGGGCAGGAGGCTGGTGTCGGTGAGGCCGGGAATCGCGTTGACCTCGAGCACCTGCGGGCCATCGGCGGCAAGGATCAGATCGACGCGCGAGAAGCCCGAGCAGCCGAGCGCTCGGTAGGCGCCGAGCGCGGCCTCGACGATCGCCGAGGACTGCTCCGCCGAGAGCTCGGCGGGGCAGACGAAGGTGGTGCGACCGATCTCGTAGCGCGCCTCGAAGTCGTAGCTGTCGCCGGCCTGCGGAATCACCTCGACCACCGGCAGGGGCTCGTCGCCAAGCACGCTGACCGCCAGCTCGCGCCCGTCGACGAAGCGCTCGAGCAGTACGCGATCGTCGTAGCTGAAGGCCGAGACCAGTGCCTCGGGGACGTCGAACCAGTTCTCGGCGCACTTGATTCCCAGTGAGGAGCCGCCGCGGCTCGGCTTGACCACAAGCGGGAAGCCGAGCCGCTCCTCGAGACCGCCGAGCGCGTCGGCGGCACCCAGCTCGCGAAAGGCGGTCTCGTTGAAGGCGAACCAGT
>DATMIH010000078.1:0-6104 GCA_035554595.1 Solirubrobacterales bacterium | reverse complement strand
CTCCGGCGGCGAGAAGAAGCGGATGGAGCTGCTGCAGCTGGCCCTACTGCGGCCGGAGATCGCGGTCCTCGACGAGACCGACTCGGGGCTCGACATCGACGCCCTGCGCACGGTCGCCGAGGGCGTCAACCAGTTCGCCGGCCCTGACATGGGCGTGCTGATCATCACCCACTACCAGCGCATCCTGCACATGGTCAAACCCGACTTCGTCCACGTCATGTTCGAGGGCCGGATCGTCAAGCAAGGCGGCCCCGAGCTGGTCGGCGTGCTGGAGGAGAAGGGCTACGGCTGGATCCGCGAGGAGGTCGAGGCGGGCGCCAGCGCCTGATCGAGAGCATGGAGCCGACGACGACAAAGAGCTCCTCCCCGTTCCCGATCGAGAAGGTCCGCGCCGCCTTTCCCGCGCTCGAGCGCGAGGTGCACGGCAAGCCGGTCGCCTACCTGGACAGCGGCGCCAGCGCTCAGCGGGTGCTGGCCTCGATCCAGGCCGTCGACCGCTACGAGCGCACCAGCCACTCCAACGTTCACCGCGGCTCGCACACGCTCTCCGCCGAGGCGACCGCGGCCTATGAGGGAGCGCGGGCGACGGTCGCCGATCACCTCGGCGCCGCAGACCGGCGCGAGGTGATCTTCGTCCGCAACGCGACCGAGGCGATCAACCTTGTGGCGCGGGCCTGGGGCGACGCCAACATCGGCGCCGGCGACCGGATCGTGCTGACCGAGATGGAGCACCATTCCAACATCGTCCCCTGGCAGCAGCTGGCCGAGCGGGTCGGGGCGGAGATCGACTGGGTGCCGGTCGATGGTGAGACAGGCCTGCTCGACATGGACGCCTACGCCGCGCTGCTCGAGCGCCGGCCAAAGCTCGTTGCCGTGACCCACGTCTCCAACGTGCTCGGCACCGAGAACCCGCTGGCGGAGATCTCGCGACTGGCGCACGAGGCGGGCGCCCTGGTGCTTGCAGACGGCGCCCAGGCGGCACCCAAGATGGCGGTCGACGTGGTCGAGCTCGGTGTCGACTTCTACGCAATAACCGGCCACAAGCTCTACGCCCCGACCGGGATCGGCGCGCTCTGGGCCAGGCTCGATCTGCTGCGGGCGATGCCGCCCTTCCTCGGCGGCGGCTCGATGATCCGCAAGGTGACCAAGGAGGGCACGACCTACGCCGATCCGCCGGCGCGCTTCGAGGCGGGCACGCCGGCAATCGCCCAGGCGATCGGCATGGCCTCGGCGCTGCGCTGGATGGACAGCGTTGGGATGGAGTCGATCCGCGAGCATGAGCAGGAGATCGCCGCCTACGCGCTGGCGCGGCTCGAGGAGGTCCCCGGCCTGCGCGTCTTCGGCCCGGTGGCCGGTCCCGAACGCCTCGGTCCCGTCTCCTTCGAGCTCGACGGTGTCCACGCTCACGACATCTCCGAGATCCTCGACCGCCACGGCGTCGCCGTCCGCGCGGGCCACCACTGCGCCCAGCCGCTGATGAACCGCCTCGGCATCCCCGCCACCGCCCGCGCCAGCTTCGGCGTCTACACAACAGCGGAGGAGATCGACCGCCTGGTCGAAGGCCTCCACGACTCCCGCAAGGTCTTCGGGCTCGACAACTGAGGCGTGCTTAGTAGTGCCGGGCGGGGGAACCGGCCGGCGGCGTTCCGGCCGGCGGCGCCGGCCCCCAGCTGACCTGACCGTCGTCGCCGCTGATCGGGATCTTCTTGCCGCCCATCGCTGGGGTGTCCAGCGTCGTGTCGGCGATCGCCTTGACCCGGGAGAGAACCTCGCGGACCTCGCTCTTGCGGCCCTGGTAGCCCCACCGGTGCAGGTCCGCGGTGAGACCGGTCGCGTCGATGCCGGCCGCGTCAGCGAGATAGAGCGCTCGCGGCATGTGGAAGCCCTGGGTGACAACTACCGCGTCGGTGACGCCGAAGATGCTGCGCGCCCGGACCATCGTCGCCCAGGTGTCAAAACCGGCGTGGTCCTCGAAGATCACCCGACCGGGGACGCCGGCAGCGACCAGCGCCTTGCGCATCGTGTCCGGCTCGTCGTAGGCCCAGGTGTGGTGATCGCCGGAGACGAGAATGCGATCGACCTTGCCCGCCTTCCAGAGGGCGTCGGCCTGGTGCACGCGATCGGCCAGCATCGCGCTCATCTTGCCGTTCGGCTGGACCAACGCCCCGGGCACGATCGCGACCTGGGCGTGGGGAACGTCGGCAACGTTGGCGGTCGCCTCGCCGTCGGTGCTGAGCAGGATGTAGGCGTTGGCACCGGCGATCGCCAAGACGACCAATGTCCCGCCTGCGAGCGCAGCCTTGGAGAGCCGCGGCCAGCGCCGAATCGGGTATGTCAGCTTGCGCGTCAACCCCCGCATCGCGGAAACGGTAGCAACGACCCTCCCACCGGGCTACGCTTCCGACGTGAACGAAACGGAGGCAAAGGAGGCGTGCGCACAGTTCGCTGCCACTCATCCCGACCGCCGCACGCACCGATGGGTGCCGACGAAACACGGCGATGAGTGGGTGGTGGCCAAGATCGGCCTGCCGCCACCAACCGACGACAGCACCACCGAGCAGCGAGCCGACGAGCGCCCGCCTACACCCGACGCACCCCCAAATTCAGAAGGCTTCAAGAACTGGGTCTACGGCGGCCTAGGCTGACCACTAGAAGACAGGCGCAAGCCCCGCGCTAGTCCCGGCCGCGCATGGGCTGCCCTCGATCGATCCCGCGCTCGACAAGTGCGGCTGACACCCGCCGATTGGCGCGCTGAATTCTCTTGCGGTAGGAACGTAAAGAGACGCCCAACAGATGCTGGATCTCCCCCGGGCTGAGACCCTTCCACACTCGCAGAGAGAAGATCTGCTGATCACGCTCTGGCAAAGAGCGCACTGCCTCGAGCACCACCTCGAGAGCCTCGTGCTCCGCGGCTAGCTCGTCCGCCCCGTTACCGTCGGTGAAACACGTATCGATCAACGCCACAGGCGAGATGAACTTCTCGCGCCGTCGCCGATTGATCAAGCCCCAGCGGCAAGCCGTCTTGATCCCATTGACCAATTGAGCCTCCGCCAATTTCCTCGAGAACGGGTCGACTCTGCGCATGGTCTCGAAAAAGGCTCCCGAGAAGATGTCATCGGCCTCGTCCTCGCTGCACCCAGCCCTTCGAAGCTCCCTCATGGAACCGGCTCGCGCCGGACCGTAGAGCCGGGCGTAGAACGCAGACTCCCGCTCGCTCAGCCTCCTCGTCGCCATCGGGACTCCTTTCTTCCTTCGCTAGCCTCGTAGTTATGGACGAGCTCTACCGCGACCAGATCCTCGAGCACTACAAGCGGCCGCATAACTTCGGCCGCATCGACGAGCCCGACCTCGAGTTCGAGGACACCAACCCGTTCTGCGGCGACGAGCAGCACGTGACGATCAAGCTCGACGACGAGGGGCGGGTCGAGGAGATTGCCTTCGAGGGCAAAGGCTGCGCGATCTCGACCGCGGCGACCTCGCTACTTACGGATGAGCTGGCGGGGAAAACGCGTGAGGAGCTGCTGCGCCTGCCCAAGGAGTACGTGCTCGACCTGCTCGGGATCGATATCTCGGCGACCCGGATGAAGTGCGCGATGCTGGGCCTGAAGATCGTCAAGAGCGCCAGCCTCGGCGAGCCGGCCGAATGGGAGGACGAGGGCGCCATCGGGGACCCGACCGAGGCAGCCGAAATCTGAGTCGAGTTCGTTCCGGTGCGCCTTATACGGGCTATGGCCATATAAGGCGCACCGGAAGACGTGTTAGGCGCTTGCCGGCGGCGCGTTCTCGCTGAGCGCGATCACCGCGAAGGCGGCGCCGTGGGGGTCGGTGAGGATCGCGAAGCGGCCGACCGGCAGGTCGATCGGCCCCATCATCAGGCTGCCGCCACGCTCCGTGGCCTGGGCCACGGTCGCGTCGGCGTCCTCGGTCGCGAAGTAGGCGAGCCAGTGGGCGGGGATCTCCTCCGGCACGCTGCGCTCGTCCATGTCGAGGATGCCGCCAACGGGATTGCCGTTGAGGGTGATCGTCGTGTAGCTCTCGTTCTCCCCCATCTTCACTTCGTCGAAGCCCCAGCCGAAGACCGCGCCGTAGAACGCCTTGGCGCTCTCGACATCGCGGGTGTTGAGTTCGTTCCAGGCGAGGGCGCCGGGCTCGTTGACGAGACCCGCGCCGGGAAACGTTCCCGGCTGCCAGATTCCGAAGACGGCTCCGGTCGGGTCGGCGAAGATCGCCATCCGGCCCAGCTCCATCACGTCCATCGGCTCGGCGAGCACGCTGCCGCCGGCCTCCTTGACCGCCGCCGCGGTGGCGTCGGCGTCGGCGACCGCGACGTAGCTGCTCCAGGCGGGCGGCTGGCCCTCCTGCATCAGCGGCATCATCCCGGCGACGTCGCGCCCGTTCTTCGTCGCCCGTCGGTAGCCGCCGGTCTGCTCGACGTTTTCGCTCTCCGGCACCTGCCAGCCGAACAGGGCCGAGTAGAACTCGACGGAGGCGTCCAGGTCGGGGGAACCGAGGTCAACCCAGCAGGGGACCCCCGGCTCGTAACTCGTTCTCTCGCTCATCTCTCACTCCTCGTGTCGAAGGTCCGTGCCGCCGCCGATCCTTTCACTCCCGCCTAAGTCCGGGTCAAAGGCTTGTTACGGTGCCGCGGCCCACGAGGGCCAATCGCTAAAATCCGACCGTAGAAGTAGGATTAAGTCTCAACCTGCACTAGCTACCCGCGGGAGCCTCGATTCCCTTGCCAGACACCGCCGGAACATCCATCTCCGTATGCCCTGCCGCCGAGCTGCCGGACGGCTCTATGCGCCTGGTCGAGCACGAGGGGCGCAAGATCGGCGTCTTCAACTGCGAGGGAACGCTCTACGCGATCGAGGATCGCTGCTCGCACGACGACGGGCCGCTCGCCGAGGGCGAGTTCGACTCGGCGGCATGCACCGTTGAGTGCCCGCGTCACGGCTCTCTCTTCGACCTGACCACCGGCAGGCCGAAGACACTCCCAGCTTTCGCCCCGGTGCAGACGTTCACGGCGGCCGTCGTGGACGACACGATCACCCTGGAGGTCGAATAAGCATGGCTACACCCGAGGTCGTAGCGGAGAAACGCTCGCTCGCCGGCATCAACTCCGACTACAAGGAGAAGTTCGGCTTCCACGATTCTGAGTCGGGCTACGCCTACAAGGCGCCGAAGGGCCTCTCGCGCGAGGTGGTCGAATCGATCTCGGACTACAAGAACGAGCCGCAGTGGATGCGGGACTTCCGCCTCAAGTCGCTCGAACACTTCTACGCGCGCCCAACTCCGAAATGGGGCGGCGACCTCGATCAGATCGACTTCGACGACATCCATTACTTCGTCCGCGCTTCTGAGAAAAACAGCCGCGACTGGAGCGAGGTCCCCGAGGACATCAAGAACACCTTCGACCGGCTGGGCATCCCCGAGGCGGAGCGCAAATTCCTCTCCGGGGTCGGCGCTCAGTACGAGTCCGAGGTCGTCTACCACCAGGTAAACGAGAAGCTCGAGGCCCAGGGCGTGATCTTCACCGACATGGACACCGCGCTGCGCGAGCACGAGGACCTGGTGCGCGAGTACTGGGCGACGATCATCCCGCCCAACGACAACAAGCTGGCGGCGCTCAACTCCGCCGTCTGGTCGGGCGGGTCCTTCGTCTACGTGCCGGCCGGGGTCAAGGTCGAGATGCCGCTGCAGGCCTACTTCCGGATCAACACCGAGAACATGGGCCAGTTCGAGCGCACCCTGATCATCTGCGAGGAGGGCGCCGACGTCCACTACATCGAGGGCTGCACGGCGCCGGTCTACTCAAGCGACTCGCTGCACTCCGCCGTGGTCGAGATCTGCGCCAAGAAGAGCTCGCGAGTCCGCTACACGACCGTGCAGAACTGGTCGCAGAACGTCTTCAACCTCGTCACCAAGCGCGCCGTCGCGCACGAGAAGGCGACGATGGAGTGGGTCGACTGCAACCTCGGCTCGAAGCTGACGATGAAGTACCCCTCGATCTACCTGCTCGGGCCCGAAGCCCACGGCGAGATCCTCTCGATCGCCTTCGCCGGCGACGGCCAGCACCAGGACGCCGGCGGCAAGATCATCCACGC
>DATMIH010000077.1:0-5749 GCA_035554595.1 Solirubrobacterales bacterium | reverse complement strand
GAGAACGAAGGCGAGGAGCCGACCCGCTTCTTCGCCGTAATCGCCGCGGGCCTGAGGAGGGGCTAGCGGCCCCCGGACGCGGGAGTGAGGAGCAAGATTTCCGGTGACAATTAGTGCGACGAACGAGAGCAGAGGAGGCCGCGACTGACCATGCCACAAACCATGTTCGACAAGCTCTGGGAGGCCCACGAGGTCTCCGACGGCCTGATCTACATCGACCTGCACTTGGTCCACGAGGTCACCTCGCCACAGGCCTTCGACGGCCTGCGCCTGGCCAAGCGCCCGGTGCGGCGCACCGACAAGACCCTGGCCACCGCCGACCACAACACCCCCACGGACGGCACGATGGCGGCGCGTCTGATCGCCGACGAGCTCTCGCGGGTCCAGGTCGAAACGCTGGAGCGCAACTGCGAGGAGTTCGGTATCCCCGTCTACTCGCTGGGCTCCGATCGGCAGGGCATCGTGCACGTGATCGGGCCGGAGCTCGGGGTCACCCAGCCGGGCATGACGATCGTCTGCGGCGACAGCCACACCTCCACCCACGGCGCCTTCGGCTCCCTGGCCTTCGGCATCGGCACCTCCGAGGTCGAGCACGTGCTGGCGACCCAGTGCCTGGTGCAGAAGCGGCCGAAGACGATGCGGATCTCCTACTCGGGCGAGCTCGGCTCGGGGGTCACGCCGAAGGACCTGATCCTGGCGACGATCGGTCGCCTCGGCACCGGCGGCATGACCGGCTACGCGGTCGAGTACGCCGGGCCGGCGATCGAGGCACTGGAGATGCCGGGCCGGATGACGATCTGCAACATGACGATCGAGGGCGGCGGCCGCGCCGGCATGATCGCCCCCGACGAGAAGACGATCGAGTGGGTTCGCGGCCGCCCCGGCGCTCCCGTTGACTTCGACGCCGCCGCCGAGCGCTGGCGGCAGCTCCCGAGCGACGATGGCGCCGCTTTCGACACCGAGGTGGATGTCGACGCATCGGCGATCTCGCCGATGGTCACCTGGGGCACCAATCCCGGCATGGTCTGCGAGGTCACCGACAGCGTCCCCGATCCGGCGGCGATGGAGTCGCCGGCCGATCGCGAGTCGGCCGAACGCGCCCTCACCTACATGGGCCTGAGCGCGGGCACTCCGATGACCGAGGTGGCACCCGAACGGGTCTTCATCGGCTCCTGCACCAACTCGCGGATCGAGGATCTGCGCGAGGCGGCGGAGATCGTCGACGGCCGCAAGGTCGCCAGTTCGGTGCGGGCGATGGTCGTGCCCGGCTCCCAGCAGGTCAAGGCAAACGCCGAAGCCGAGGGGCTGCACGATGTCTTCCGCTCCGCCGGCTTCGAATGGCGCGAGGCGGGCTGCTCGATGTGCCTGGGGATGAACCCGGACACGCTGATCGAGGGCGAGCGTTGCGCTTCGACCTCGAACCGCAATTTCGAGGGACGTCAGGGCAAGGGTGGCCGCACCCACCTGGTCAGCCCGAGGATGGCCGCGGCCGCGGCGATCGAGGGGCACTTCGTCGACATCAGGGATTGGAGCTGAAGATGAGACCGATAGACGTGATCGAGGGCAAGGTCTCGGTGCTGGACCGCGCCGACGTCGATACCGACCAGATCATCCCCAAGCAGTTCCTCAAGCGGGTCGAGCGGACCGGCTTTGGCGAGTACCTCTTCTACGACTGGATCCGCGACGGCGAGATCGAGTTGGAGCCAAACCCGATCCTGGTCACCGGGGCGAACTTCGGCTGCGGCTCCTCGCGTGAGCACGCCCCCTGGGCGCTGGAGGACTTCGGCTTCCAGGCGATCATCGCGCCGTCCTTCGCCGACATCTTCTACTCCAACTGCACCAAGGTCGGGCTGCTACCGGCGATCCTCAGCGAGGAGCACTGTCGGGCGGTCGCCGAGGTCGGCGAGGCCCGCATCGACGTCGACGACGAGACGGTCACCTGCGCCGCCGGGGTTTTCAAATTCGAGGTAGAGCCCGACGTCAAGCACCGCCTGCTTAACGGCCTAGATGACATCGGCATCACGCTGGAGAACGCTGGCGCGATCGACAGCTTCGAGCAGGCCGGCGGTGCCGAGCGCGGGCCGGTTACGACGGCGCTCTGATGGCCTCGGCGACGCGGGACTGGGACGCGGGGACCTACCACCGCGTCTCCGTCCCACACGAAGAGTGGGCACGCTCGGTGCTCGATCGGCTGCCGCTGCAAGGTGATGAGACCGTGCTCGACGCTGGCTGCGGCAGCGGTCGCGTTACCGGATTGCTGATCGAGCGTCTGCCCGAGGGACGCGTCCTCGCTGTCGATGGTTCCGCTTCGATGGTCGAGAAGGTGCGCGAGACCCTGCGACCGGGCGATAAGGGGCTGGTCTCCGACCTGACCGAGCTGCAGCTGGATCAAGAGGTCGACGCCGTCTTCTCCAGCGCCGTCTTTCACTGGGTGCTGGATCACGACCTGCTCTTCCGGCGCCTGGCGGCCGTACTTCGCCCCGGCGGCGCGATCGCCGCGCAGTGCGGCGGCGCCGGCAACATCGACCGCCTGCGCACGATTTGCGCCGAGGTTGCCGCCGCAGATCCGTTCGCTCCCTACTTTGAGGACTTCGACGAGCCGTGGAACTACGCCAGCGCTGAGGAGACGGAAGCGCGACTCACTGCCGCCGGCTTCGTCGACGTGCGCTGCTGGCTGCAGCCCTGGACGATCGAGCCACCGGAGCCGGCCGAGTTCCTGCGCACGGTCTGTCTCGGCCCGCACATGGACCGGCTGCCGGAGGAGATGGAAGCCCCGTTCGTCGAGAAGGTGCTGGAGCGCGAGCCCGACCCACTGCAGATGGAGTACGTGCGCCTCAACATCGAGGCCAGCACCGGGGCCTGAGCGCTACGCGTAGAGTGCCGCCCCGATGGGCGACTCACCGCACATAGTCCTGCTGGCCGGCGACGGCATCGGGCCCGAGATCGTCGGCGCCGCCCGGCGCCTGCTCGAAGCGCTGGGTGAGTTCGAGTTCGAGAAGCAGCTGATGGGCGGCTGCTCGATCGACGCTCACGGGACGGCGCTCACCGACGAGGTGCTTGCGGCCTGCCGGGCCTCGGATGCAGTCTTGTTGGGCGCCGTCGGCGGCCCCAAATGGGACACGACCGACCCGAACGCGCCGCGCCCCGAGCAGGGCCTGCTCGGCCTGCGTAAGGGCATGGGCCTCTACGCCAACCTGCGCCCGGTGCGCCCCAGCCCGGCGCTGGTCGGCGCCAGCCCGCTGAAGGAAGACCGCATCGCCGGCACCGACCTGCTCGTCGTCCGCGAGCTCACCGGCGGCATCTACTTCGGCGACTCCGGCCGCACGGGCGACGTGGCCCACGACACCTGCGAGTACTCCGCGGCTGAAATCGAGCGCATCGCCCGGGTCGGCTTCGAAGCCGCCCAGCGTCGTGCTGCCGGCTCGAGCCGCAAGCCCCGCGTCACCTCGGTCGACAAGGCCAACGTGCTCGAGACCTCGCGCCTCTGGCGGGAGGTAGTTGGCCGCGTCGCGCCCGACTATCCCGATGTCACCCTGGACCATCTGCTGGTCGACAACGCGGCAATGCAGCTCGTCTCGCGCCCGGCGGACTTCGACGTGATCGTCACCGAGAACCTCTTCGGCGACATCCTCAGTGACGAGTCGGCGATGCTCACCGGCTCGCTCGGCATGCTGCCCTCGGCCAGCCTCGGTGCCGACGGCGAGCCTGGCCTCTTCGAGCCAGTCCATGGCTCGGCTCCGGACATCGCGGGTCAGGGAGTCGCCAACCCGCTTGCCACCTTCCTCTCGGCGGCGATGATGCTGCGCCACGGTCTTGACCGGGCCGATGACGCCACCCGGATCGAGTCGGCGGTCGATGCGGTACTCAACCGCGGCCTCCGCACCCCAGACCTTGCGGGCGAGGGGGAGACCGCGGTCGGCACCGACGAGGTGACCGAGGCCGTGCTGGCCGAGCTCTCCTAGCTTCCGGTGCGCTTTATGTGCCACAGGGCCACATAAAGCGCACCGGAACGAATGCTATGGGGCGGTTACCGCCCACTGGCCGTAGGCGAGCCAGTCGCCCGCCCCGCCCGTTTCGGCCTTCAGGCCAAAGCCAAGTCGAGTGTTGTTCTCCACGGACAAGGCCCCGAGATTGACTTCTTCGGTGATATAGAGGCAAAGATTCCCACCTGTGGCTTGGGGGGTCTGGCCACCGCCGAGGCCGGAGCAGTTGGCACTGGTCTGGCCTTTTTTGAGGACGGTCACGGCTGGAGCGTTCAGCAGCGGGAACTGGAAGCTGACCGCGTCGCGCGTGATCGCCGGTTCTTTTCCGCCGACGTCGAAGACGCCGCGAAGCGTCTGTCCTGGTTTCAGTGTCGCCAGGATCGGGCCGATTTCGTCACTCAGCTTGGCCGCGGTGACCGAGCCTTTGCCGAGCTTCGCGGTCGAGACCGATTCGTTGGCCAGCTTCGGCGTCGTCACTGCTTCGTTGTTCAGCTTGTTGGTCGTCACCACGCTGTTCTTGATCGCCGTCGCGAGCACCGAGCTTGGCCCGAGCTTGGAGCTGGTGATGGCGCCGTTGCCGATGTTGTTGGGCCCGACCGAGTTGGGCCCGAGCTTGCCGATCGTCACCGCGCCGTTGGCCAGCTTGGCGGTGGTGACGGCCTGCTTGCGGATCTTGGCGGCGGTTACAGCACCCCGCTTCAGCTGCTTGGGCCCGACGCTGTTCTTCGGCAGCCCCGCGGCGACAGCGACGCCGCCGAGGGCGAGGAAGAGCGCCATCGTGGCGATCACGTTCGAGTAGGTGAGTCTTTGGCGTACTGCGGTGAGCATCAGGGTCTCCTTTGCGGTTGTCGCGATCCTTTTCTCGGCTCGGCTCGAATGACCTTGCGCGATCGGGCATACTTCCCCGAACATGGATACGGCTGATTTGATTTGGCATAACGGCGAGTTCGTGCCCTGGGAGGACGCCAAAGTTCACGTCCTCAGCCACGCGCTGCACTACGGCACCGGCGTCTTCGAGGGCGTGCGTTGCTATGAGACCGAGCGCGGCCCGGCGATCTTCCGCCATGCCGACCACCTCGACCGCCTCGCCAAGTCGGCGGAGCTCTATTACCTCGGCCTGCCCTACTCGCCCGAGCAGATTGGCGAGGCGACGCGCGAGCTGATCCGCCGCAACGGCCTCGGCTCCTGCTATATCCGCCCACTCGCCTTCCGCGGCTACGGCAGCCTCGGCCTCTACGCCACCGACGCGCCGGTCGACGTCATCGTCGCGGCCTTCCCCTGGGGCGCCTACCTCGGCGAGGAGGGTCAGAAGCACGGCATCCGCGCCAAGGTCTCGAGCTGGCGCCGGATCAGCCCTGCTGGCTTGATCCCGCATGCCAAGGCCTCCGGCCAGTACCTCAACTCGATCCTCGCCAAGACGGAATCGACCAACGCCGGCTACGAGGAGGCGATCCTGCTCGACGAGCGCGGCTTCGTCTGCGAGGGCTCGGGCGAGAACATCTTCCTCGTCCGCGACGGGCAGATCGTCACCCCGCCACACGTCGCCGCGATCCTCGACGGGATCAACCGCAAGTCGGTGATCCAGATCGCCCGCGACCTCGGTTACACCGTGGTCGAACGCGACGTCGCCCGCGCCGAGCTCTACCTGGCCGAGGAGATCTTCCTCACCGGGACCGCCGCCGAGCTGGTGCCGGTGCGCGAGATCGACGATCACCCGATCGGCGAGCCAGGCGAGATAACCCGCCACGTGCAGGCGAAGTTCGTCG
>DATMIH010000076.1:0-5054 GCA_035554595.1 Solirubrobacterales bacterium | reverse complement strand
GGGCGCCCACATCATTGCCGAACGCTCGCGCGGCACGCCGCGCGTCGCCAACCGGTTGCTCAAGCGCGTGCGGGACTTCGCCCAGGTCAAGGAGCGGGGAGCGATCGATGCCACCGTCGCCGACGCGGCCCTGGCGATGCTCGAGGTCGACGCCGGCGGGCTCGACCGCAGCGACCGCGCCCTGCTCGACGTCGTCGCCAGCAAGTTCGCCGGCGGTCCGGTCGGGCTCTCGACGCTCGCGGTCGCGATCGGCGAGGAGGCCGACACGATCGAGGATGTGCTCGAGCCGTACCTGCTCCAACAGGGCCTTCTGAAGCGCACTCCAAGGGGTCGCGTGATCACTCCGCGGGCCTACGAGCACCTCGGCCTGCCGGTGCCCGAAAGAGCGAACAGCCTCTTCTAGGGTCCGGCAGAAAGTCCCGCGTGTGCGGCTGGCGAGCGCCGGAACGAGCGGAACAAGGACGCAAGGAGGTCGAATAGTCGTGCACTATTCGACCAACTGAGGACGCAGTGCCGCGCCGTTTCCGCCGCCGCCAGACGTGCGCGAGGGGCTTTCGGCCGGACTCTCAGTAACCTGCTGCTGGGATGCCGTTCTTCATCTGCCCCAACTGCGGCCACAGGGAGGTCAGCGCGGAGCGAACCGCGGGTTTCAGCGCGCGCCCGAAGGGCTGCTCCAAATGCGGCTTCGGTTTCGTCTTCGAGCTGCTCGACGATTACTACCCGGCCCCGAACGCCGCCTTCTTCGTCTGCGACCAGCAGGCACGGGTGATCGATGCCGGGCGCGGCAGCTTCGAGCTGACCGGGCTCACCGACGAGGACGTGATCGGCCGCCCGGTGCAGGAGGTTCTCGGCCTCGAATGGCGTGCCGAGGCCAGCGGCGACGAACCGCGCGAAGGCAACGGCGGCAACAGCGCCGACCCGATCGCCACCTCGCTGGAGTGGGGCGTGCGCTCGCTGGGTAAGCGCGTCTCGGTCAACGCCGAGGGCGATCTTCCGGCGGAGGCGGTTGCCGATGTCTTCCCGGCCTATGACGACGATGGGGGACTGCTGATAGTCCTCACCCCGGAGGGTTGAGAGCGGCATGGGCAAAAGGCGCCGCAACCTCTTCGTCCTGCTCTTTGTCTTCGGCCTGATCGTCGTCTCCGGCATCGTCATCGCCAACAAGCCGACGAAGCTGGGACTCGACCTCAAGGGCGGCGTGCAGCTGGTTCTGCAGGGGCGCCCGACCCCGCAGCAGCCGACGCTCGACAACGGCTCGATGGAAAAGGCCGTCGATATCATCCGCTCCGGCTGCGATCAGCTGGGCGTCTCGGAGATCGAAGTTTCGCGCGTCGGCAGCGACCAGATCCAGGTCGGCATCCCGGGCGCGACCAGCGTCGGCAAGGCGACCGAATGCGCGACCAAGCCAGCCCGCCTCTTCTTCTTCGACTGGGAACCGAACCTGATCGGGCGCGAGTTCCTGATCGGCGGCCATCCCGGCAAGAAACCGCCCGAAGGGCCGCTCGCCGAAGCGACCAAAGAATGGCAGGAAGCCGGTCGCCTGCCGACCAAGCGTGAAAACCAGCAGCTGATCGTCGCCGGGGCCTTCCCCAGCGAGTACGCGGCGGTCAAATTGGCCTCCGAACAGAAGCCGAAGCCCGCCTGTCCGAAATGCAGCTCCTCGGCCACCTATTACCTGTTCGCCAAAGACAAAGACCACAAGCTGATCGACGGGCCCGAGTACACCAAAGGCGATCTCTTCCTTTCACCGAGCGGCAGGAAACGTCCGGAAGACGTGGGCACGGTGATCAAAGTTCCCCAGGGCACGATCGTCGTCTCCGAAAAGCCCAAGGACGCAAACGGCCAGGTGCTCGAAAACGCCGAACCGGGCTGGTTTGCGCTGAAGGACGATCCGGCCCTCTCGGGCACGGAAATCACCAGCCCGAAGCAGGAAACAGACGAAGCCGGCGCGCCCAACGTCACCTTCAAATTCACCGACAGCGGCCGCCAGAACTTCCAGGAAGTAACCCGCCAGATCGCCCAGCGCGGCGCCGCCTCGGCGATCGGGCTGAGCAGCGAAGAAACGGCCGAAGCAACCTCCGGCCACTTCGCCGTCGTGCTTGACAACGAAGTCAAGACGCGGCCGATCATCAATTACGCCCAGAACCCCGACGGTATCGACGGTCGCACCGGCGCTCAGATCTCAGGTGGCTTCAACAGCATCGAAGACGCCCAGGACCTGGCCAGCTTCCTGCAGCGCGGCGCCCTGCCGATCAACCTCAACCTGATCAGCCAGTCGCAGGTCTCGGCGACGCTGGGCTCCGAAGCGCTGCACGACGGCATCAGGGCTGGCCTGATCGGCCTGATCCTGACCGTCCTCTTCCTGCTGATCTTCTACCGCTTCCTCGGCCTGGTCGCGGTTAGTGCCCTGGCTGCCTACGGGGTGATCTTCTTCGCCCTGGTCAAACTGATCCCGATCACCCTCACCCTGCCGGGGATCGCCGGGCTGGTGCTGACGATCGGCGTCACCGCCGACGCCAACATCGTCATTTTCGAGCGAATAAAGGAGGAGGTGCGGGCTGGGCGCTCGATGTCGAGCGCGATCTCCGCCGGCTACCGACGCGGGATCGCGACGATCATCGACGCCAACGTCGTCACCCTGCTCACCGCCTTCGTCCTTTTTGTGCTCGCCACGGCCGGGGTCAAGGGCTTTGCCTTCGTCCTCGGCGTCGGCACGATCGTCTCGCTGCTGACCGCGGTCGTCTTCACCCAGGCGCTGCTCGGGGCGATCAGCCGCTCGCGCCTGCTGCGCTCGCCGGCGGCGCTCGGCGCGACCAAAGAGGGGATCCGCTGGCACTTCGACTTCATGGGCGCGAGCCGCTGGTTCTTCACCGTCTCGGGGGTGATCCTGCTGGTCGGCGCGCTGGCCCTGGCGACGAAGCAGCTCAACCTCGGCATCGACTTCAAGTCGGGGACTCGGGTCGAAGTGGCGCTGGTCAAGCAGACCGACGAGGAAGCGGTGCGCGACACGCTCGACAGCGCGGGCATCTCCGGCGGCGAGGTGCAGAAAGTGAGCAATCCGGGTCTCGGCGACAACGCCTACCTGATCCAGTCCAAGACGCTTGAACCGAGTCAGATCAACAAGCTGCAGAAGGAACTGGAAAAGGAATACGGGATCCAGTCCAACGGCTTCAACAGCACCAGCGTCGGCCCCACCTTCGGCACCACCGTGGCCAACAGCGCCCGTAACGCGCTGATCTTCTCGCTGCTGATCATCTGCGCCTACATCGCCTTCCGCTTCGATCCAAAATTCGCCGTGCCGGTGCTGATCGCGATCTTCCACGACATCCTGATCACCGCCGGCATCTACTCGTTGACCGGAAGGGAAGTGACAAGCGGAACGGTCGCTGCCTTCCTCACCATCCTTGGTTACTCGCTCTACGACACGATCATCGTCTTCGACCGAATACGCGAGAACATGCCGCGCATGCCGCGCGCTGCCTTCTCGCAGATCGTCAACCGCTCGATGAGCGAGGTGCTGACCCGTTCGCTGGCGACCAGCTTCACGACCCTGCTTTCCGTTGGCGCGCTATTGATCTTCGGTGGCGCCACCCTGCAGGACTTTGCCTTCGCGATGATGGTCGGGATCATCTCCGGCACCTACTCGTCGATCTTCATCGCCTCGCCGGTGCTGACCGCCTGGAAGGAACGCGAGCCGGGCTTCATCCGCCGCCGCGAGCGGATCGTCGCGATCGACGGCAGCGTGCCCGCCTTCGCCGACGAGGGCGACCTGGCGATGCTCGCCGACGACAGCGAGAGCGAGGTCGAGATCGAGGAGGACGTGGTGGCCCAGCGCGAGACGCGGCCCAAGGCGGGCGCGGTGGCTACCGCCGAGCCGCCCGTCGAAGGCGATGGTGGCAAACCGTCCAGCAATGGCGAGCCGCCCGCTGTCGATCCTGAGGACACCGCCCGTCATGAGCGCGACGAGAAGCGCCGCGCTCGCCGCCAGCAGCGCCGCAAACACGGAAGGAAGCGTTAGGTCTGATGGCCCTGCTCGTCTGGTTCATGATGGGGATCGCCCTCTGGCACTTCACGGTCTTCCTGCCGGAGCGCTTCTGGCAGGGCATCGTCGGCGCGTTCATCGGCGCGACGCTCGGCGCGGTCATCTTCGGCGGCATCGTCGAGATCATCAGCGGCAAAGGACTCGGCGACACCGACGTCACCACCGCGCTGACCGCGATCCCTGGAGTGGCGATCGGTCTGGCGATCATCTGGGTGATCGGCGTGCGCCAAGAACGACTCGCCGAGTAGCTCGGGCCAAGAAGCCCCTGCTCTTTGCAGACTTTTCGAGGCGAAAGTGAGTCCGATGTGACTCCTAGCCTGCGTGCGTGGCAAAGACTCTGCACGCGTACAAGGCAAAGCCCTACTCCTATGAGGAGGCGCAGGCCCTTTCGGCTGAGCTGGGACTGAGCGAGCCGGTCGCTATCGCCCTGGTGCGAAGGGGCTACCGGACGCCCGAGGAAGCAAGGACGTTTCTCGCTGCTGATGAGTGGCACGAGCCGGGGGAGTTCGTGGCGATGGGTCCCATCGTGGATCAGGTCCTGGCCGCGGTTGCCGCAGGCAAGCGGATCACGGTCCACGGAGACTTCGACGTCGACGGCGTCTGCGCCACCACGATCCTCGTCAGCACGCTTCGCGCGCTTGGCGCTGAGTGCGACTGGCTGATTCCCGATCGCATCGCCGACGGCTATGGGCTCAGTGCCGACAACGTGCGCAAGCTGGCCGAGCGGGGCACGTCATTGATCGTTACTGCTGACTGCGGGATCACCGCGGTGGACGAGGTTGCTCTGGCTCGGGAGCTTGGAATGGAGGTCGTTGTCACAGACCACCATCAGGCAGGCGAGGCGTTGCCCGATTGTCCGATTCTTCATCCGGGACTGGATGAGGGTTACCCGTTTGCTGAGCTGTGCGGAACCGCGGTTGCGTGGAAACTCGCGATCGCCCTGGGGGGGGCGGCCGGGACGGGGTCCCCAAAACGCTCGGCAGGAGCCTCGCTTGAGTGTTTTGGGGACCCC
>DATMIH010000075.1:0-2106 GCA_035554595.1 Solirubrobacterales bacterium | reverse complement strand
CAGAGTTGGTCGTCTTGAAGGAGACTTTCTCGCCCGCCGTCATCGTCACCGAGTAGCGGGCGACCTGCCCCGGCGTGGTGATCGCGACGTGCTGTTTGACGCCTTCGGCGGTGGCGGTCGGCGTGATCGAGCCGGTGATGTCTTGAAATCCGTAGGCCGACGCTTTGACGCTCCCGGCGCTCGCACCAGACGGCGCCAAGAGGATCGTGTAGGTGCCGGTGGTCGGCAAGCCTGATGCGGTTTCGATAACGCCGCCACTGCTTTTCGAAAAGCTCCCCGAAGCGAGCTGAGCGCCCGCCGGACTCCAGATCGACGCCGTGCCGCTCGTGACCGTGCTTTCCGAGAGGACCAGCGACATCCGCTGCCCGGCGGTGGCGTCAACCAGCAGCAAGACAACTTTTTCAGAGCCGACGAATGCGACGCTTTTCGCTCCGCCGAGGGATATGCGGCCGGTGGTTCCCACTTTCGAGACCGCAGTTCCAGTCGGGGGCACATAGAGATCAGGGCCGATGCTCGACCCGTTGGGCGTGGCAATCGCGACCGGCCCACCGAGGCGCGCCGGGGGCACTTTGAATTTGATCGAGCTGGTAGAGACTGAGGTGAGCGCAGGTCGCAAGCCGTTAAACGTGACGGCATCTTGGTAGGCGCTGGTCTCGAAATTCGATCCTGAGAGAGTTACTTCTTCTTCTGGGGCAACGATCGTCGGAGAGATCGACGAGATATGGGGAGCCGACGATTCGATCACCGTAAAGCTTCCCGGGCTAGTCACAGGGCCTTCTTCAGGCGTCGCCACGGTCACAGAGCCAGTCGTCGCTCCGCCTGGGACTTTGACGGTCAGTGAGGCGGCACTGGCCGCGCTCACCGTGGCGGCGGTGCCGTTGAATTTGACCGTGTTCGAGGCCGGAGTAGTCGAGAACCCGGTCCCTTCGATCACCACCGTCGCCCCCACTTCGCCTTTGGCAGGGCTCAGCTGGACGATCGACAGTTTGCTTGAGGCATGACGGGAGATCCCGAGAAGGTTTCCGGCTTCATCCCAGCTGTATTCGGCGGTACTCCCTTCGGGATCTATCGCGGCCTTGAGGTGGCCGTCGGGGTCGTAGAAGAAGCGATGGGCATTGCTAGGAGGAGAAGCAAGCGCCGTCGCTGGCGCCAACATGGCGGCCAACAACATCCAGGCGAGGAGCGCCCACACCCTTCCCCCTGCAGGCACCTGTCGACCTGCCATTGCCGGCCCAGGTCGGGCGAAACGGCCATCTACAGGCTTGCGGTGCGGCAGATCAAACGTAGGCACTACATCCTCCCCTTTGATGCTTCGGCATAAATAGACTGGTATCTAAATACTCAGAGCGATCAATGTCAAAATTTACTTTCAAGTTCGCTCGACGTCCTCAACCTACTGCAATCTTTTGTCTGCAAGTCGGTAGACTGCGCCCGCAACGCCGTGGTGGCGGCAGATCAGGCCGACTCGGCAACGCACTCCTAGGTGGTACTCGACTACAGCCCCGGCAGGGGAGTCGGGGAGCGCTACGTGCAGGTCGTCTAGCGAGCGGTTGCCTTGCTGCTTGCTGGAGAGCAGCGCAAGGATCGCGAGGTCCGACCTCACCTCCCTTCCCCTGTCTACACAGAGGGGCGCGGCAGCCGGTGCTCTCTCCACTGAGCTACGGGGGCAGACCGGCCAAGATTAGGCCCTGACAAGCGAGCTTGGCGTAGGATCGCCCCATGCCAAGCGTCGATGCAGCGGGCACCGAGCTGCACTACCTGCGCGCCGGCGAGGGTGAGCCGCTGCTGCTGATCCAGGGCATGAGCGCCACCCACCTCGCCTGGGGCCGGCCCTTCCTCGACGAGCTCGAGCGCAGCTTCGACACGATCGTCTTCGACAACCGCGGCATGGGGCTCTCCGGCCAGGCCGAGCTGCCGTTCACAATCGCCGACCTCGCTGCTGACACCGCCGGCCTGTTCGATGCGCTGGAGCTGGAGAGCGCCCACGTCGTCGGCATCTCGATGGGCGGCATGATCGCTCAGGAGCTTGTCCTCGCCCAGCCGGAGCGGATCCGCACCCTGACGATCGGCGCCAGCTACTGCGGTGGGCCGGAGGCGACGCTGATG
>DATMIH010000074.1:0-8315 GCA_035554595.1 Solirubrobacterales bacterium | reverse complement strand
CATCACCGAAATCGGCCCCTCCTCAGCGGCGGAAACCTTCAAGGGCCCGATTGAATCGATCACCAAATCGAGCGGCACCGCCGGCATCGCCCTCGTTCTCGGCATCGCCGTCGCGCTGTGGTCGGCGTCGGGCTACACCGGTGCTTTCATGCGGGCCTCGAACATCATCTACGAGACCCCCGAGGGGCGGCCGTTTTGGAAGCTACGGCCGCTGCAGATCCTCGTCACCCTGCTGATGATCGTGATGATGACCCTGCTGGCGGTCTCGCTGGTCCTGACCGGGCCGGTCGTCTCCGCCGTCGCCGAACCGCTTGGCATCGGCTCCACCGCGGTCGACGTCTGGAACATCGCCAAGTGGCCGGTGATGGTCCTCGTCTTCCTGCTGATGCTGGCGATCCTCTACTACGCCTCGCCGAACGTGAAGCTGCGCGGCTTCAAATGGGTGACGCCCGGCAGCCTGGTCGCGATCGTCGTCTGGATCGTCGCCTCAGCGCTGTTCGGCTTCTACGTCTCCAACTTCGGCTCCTACGACAAGACCTACGGCACCCTCGGCGGCATGATCGCGCTGCTGGTCTGGTTCTGGATCAGCAACCTGGCGATCCTCTTTGGCCACCAGTTGAACGCCGAGCGTGAGCGCAGCCTCGAGATCGAAGAAGGGCGACCGCGGGCCGAGCGCGAGATCCAACTCGAGCCGCGGGCCGAGCCCAAACAACCGAAGACCACCTGAAGCGGAGGAACGACCAATGACATTGACCGACACACGATCACGATTGCTACCCCTGGCGGAGGAGATCCTCGATAACGAGGGGAGCAGATCGTGAAGATCGTCTTCACCCCCGTCAGCGTCGTCTTGGGTCTGATCGCCGGAATCATCGGCCAGAAGATCTTCGAGAAGCTGTGGAGCGTGGTCGACGACCAGGAGCCGCCAAGCCCGGAGCATCGCGAGTTCTCCTGGCCGAAGCTGGTGACCGCACTACTGGTCGAGGGAGCGATCTTCCGCCTGGTCAAGGGACTCACCGACCACGGCGCTCGCCGCGCCTTTGCCAAGGCAACCGGCACCTGGCCAGGCGAGGAAGCTCCCGAGCAGAATTGACTCCTGTCTCAGGTTCCCCGTTCCGGTTTCAACGATGAAGAGAACGGGGTAGGCATACGCCATGCTCAGGGAGGCAATGAAAATAGAGGGCGGACGGCAGGTCCTCTGACCCAGACGAAGATCACCCCCTACCGCGACGGGCCGTATCTGGTGCGCGGTCCCTTCTCGATCGTCGACCAGGACGGCAACGAGATCGAGGTCAAGCGGCGGGTCGTAGCGCTATGCCGCTGCGGGCGCTCGCAGATGCGGCCGTTTTGCGACGGCACTCACAAGGCGATCGGGTTCCGGGCCGAGAGCGGGCTGCCGGGGCCGGTGCCGGCCGAGCCACCGGATCTCGAGGCGTAGTAGCGGCGGCGCAGGATGCGGGAGGGCGTGGCCGGACGGCTGAGTCGGGTCTCGCCGTAGGGGACGCCACCGCGCAGCCGGGCCGCCAGGGCGAGCCAGGCGCTGGCGGAGCGTTCGATCACCCAGGCCGGCGCGAGCAGCGATGAGCCAGCCGGGAAGCGGCTGGCTCCGCCGGCGCGGCGGCGGCCGGCCTCGGCGACGAGGATCAGCGCCAGCGCGGCGGCGGCGAGATTGCGGCTGGCCGCGGGGCGGCGCGGGATCGCCGCGGCCTGGGCGAGCGCCAGCGGCAGCGCCGCCGCGAAGAAGCCGATCCGGGCCGGGATCGCGAAGTCGTCGTAGGCCTGGCGCACGCGCTGGGAGCGGAAGTGCGCCGTGCTGGGCGGGCGGCGGGCGACGTAGAGGTCGAGCGGAGTCAGCACCGTCCCCCCGGCGGCGCGGATCGTCCGCATCAGCTCGAGGTTCTCGAAGAGCACGTCGCCGTCGTAACCGCCGGTAGCGAGAAAGGCGGAGCGACGGACGGCCAGGGTGCCGGGAAAGTCGCCGACCGGGAACTCAGGGTCTCCCGTGAAGACGCGATTGAGCAGGGTACGAGCGGTATCCCAGCGAGCGTGCCAGGGCAGCTCGTCGAAGTAGTTCTGCGGGCGAACGAGGTCGGCCGCGTCGAGGAGAGCGGCAGCGCGGCGAAGCGCCGCTCCCTCGTAGCGAACGTCGTCGTCGGCGAGGACAACGCGCTCGCAGGAACACTCGCGCACGCCGGTGAGGACCCCGTTCACCTTGCCCATGCGAAAGCTCAAGTCGGGGTGCGGTGGCAGGTGCCGGGCGACGCCGCGCAGGGCCTCCGCGTGGCGGCCGAAAAGCGGCTCGGGCGAGCCGTCGACGACGAGGATCTCCTCGACCTCGCCGGCGATCCCACCCAGGTAGTCGGCAAGCTCCTCGATCCGGCCCGGCTCGGTCCAGCGCAGGGGCAGGACGTAGGCGACGCCTTCGCTCACCGCAGCGAGCTTTCGCCGTCCTGCCACGAGTCGAGCAGCTGCTGAGCGAAGCGGGCCTCGAGCAGGAGCAGGGCGCGGGCGCCGAAGAGGATGTCGGCAGCCAGCTCCGGCTCCTGCCGCGCCAGGCCTCCGGCGAGGTCGTAGGCGGCGATGTTCTCGTGCACGGCATCGGCCTCGACGTGCTCGTCGTAGAAGTCTGTTGCCTCGGCGCCGAGGCCGAGCCGGCGCAGGGCGTTGCCGTAGCGGCGGTTGGGGATCGAGGAGGTCATCTCGAACATCGCCAGGTGGCCGACGATGGCGCCGCGGCGGCTGCGCCGCAGGCCGGCCGCCGACATCAGGTTCACCGTCGCCAGGGTCGTTCCGGGGATGCGGGCGAGGTAGGCGTTCTCGCGATCGTCGAGGCCGAGGGCGCGCATCGTCTTGGCGAAGAGCCGCGAGTGCATCCGCTCCGGGCGGCCGCCGCCGTACTCGTCCGCCTGCACCTCCAACAGCGCCGTCTTCGCCGCGCCGTCGAGGCGGGGGATCGCCCAGCTGTGCGGATCGGACTCCTTCAGCTGGTAGAGGGAGCGATGGATGACGAACTCGCGAAACTGCTCGAGATTGGCCTTGCGCTCGAGGTAGCGCGAGAGCGAGGGGCCATCGTCTTCGGCCTCGAGCCGGAAGAGCAGTTCCCCCACCCTGGCCGGGTCGACGGCGTCACCGGGCCCGACCGCCTCGGCGAGCGACTCGAAGAAGGCGTTCTCCAGCACGTTGCGAATCGCGATCAGGCTCGGATGCCACTCCCACTCCGGATCGACGCCGGGGAAGGAGCGGTAGTGCAGCTCGAAGCAGAGGTAGAGGGCGAGCTGGAGGTCGTCGTCGCCAAGTGGATCGTCGACGGTGAGAGTGAGGCGCGCCGCCTCCTCGGCGGGCTCGGCCGAGAGGCTTGCAGCGGGCGGCGGCGCCGAGAGCATTCCGACCACCAGGTCGCAGATCGGGCCAACGGGGGGGAGCGCGCCGATCGGTCCGCGCCCCCTCTCGATCAGGGCGGTCGTATTCATCGCGTGCGCTCGGCGAGATGCCTGAGCAGCCCCTCCATCCCGGCTTCACCGTGGACCCGGCGCTGCTCGTCGGCGCCGTTGCCCTCGCGCAGGATCCGCTCGATCTCGGTCAGGGCCGCCTCGCTTCCCAGCTCACGCGCGTAGGGCCGGACCGAGTCGAGCATGCGGCGGCAGGCCTCGCGGGCCGGTTCGGGTGCGGCCGAGTCGAGCAGGATCTCGGCGTCGAGCCCGTGGCTCGCGGCCTGGAAGTAGGACTCCTCGAGCGCCTCCCGCGAAAGGTCGGTGTCGCTCGGATCGGCCAGCTCCCGGGCGGCGATCGCCTGGACCAGCGCCGCGATCGCGCTCGAGCCGGCAGCGTCCATCTGCACGTCCACGGCCCTCACCTCGACGGTGCCGAGCTGAGGGTGAGGCCGCACGTCCCACCAGATGTAGGTGTAGTCGTCCACCCCGGCGGCGGCAATCAGCTGGTCGGCGATCCGGCAGAAATCCTCGTAGTCGCGGAACTCCCGCGGCACCTGAAAGCGCGGGTAGCTGCGCACGATCGAGGTTCGGGCGCTGGCGTGACCGGAGTCGGCGCCGGCCTGGAAGGGCGAGTTCGCGCTCAGGGCCTGCAGCACGGGGAGGTAGCGGCGAAAGGCGTTGGTCAGGCGGACAGCGAGCTCGGGATCGGGAACGCCAACGTGGACGTGCAGCCCGCACGGCGGCGTCCTGAGCAGGTTGCCGAGGTCTTCCCGGACGACCTCGTAGCGTGAGTTGGAGACCAGGGTGGGCTCAACCGAGGCGGCCGGATGAAGGCCGGTGCCGAGCATGCGAAAGCCCGCGGCGGCAACTGCCCGCCGCAGCTCGTCCAGGTCGGCCAGCACGTCGTCGGCGCGGTGGCAGATCCCGGTCTTCAGCTCGATCTGTTCGGCGAAGATCTCGGTGGATACCCGTTCCGCAATGGATGCCGAGACCTGCTCGAGAACCGATTCGGCCTGGGCGACCAGCTGGTGACGCTCGTCGACCAGCAGAAGCTCCTCCTCTACACCAAGCGAAAGCGGCGCCGAGCTGCCGAACTTGTGGTCGTAGTGATCCGACGCAGCGTCGCCCTCCTCCGCGCGTTGGTTCACGAAGCCACTCCGAGGGGGACGTCGGGGCGATCCCAGGACCCGGCGACGCGCTCGGCCGCTCGGCGCTCCTCGGCGAGGATTTCCTCGGCAGCGGTGACCACGCCCTCGTCCCCGGCCCGGGCCGCGACCCGCTGCAGTAGTTCGTAGGCGGCGACCTCGAGATTCTCGAAGGCGAAGGCGAAGCCGGCAAGCTTGGTGGTCGAGTCCGGTTGGGCGCCGAAGAAGGCGGAGAGGTTGAGCCCGCCGGTCTTCAGCATCGTGTCCTTGACCAGCGAGGGCCCGGCGCCACGCTCCTCGAGCAGGCTCGTGATTCGCTCGCGGTGGCGGTGCGTCTCCTCTAGGTGTTCGCGGAACGCCGCCTCGAGGCTCTCGTCCTCGACGCGCTCGGCACCTGCCTCCAGCAGCTCCTCGGCCTGGCCCTCGAGCGCGTGGACGTCGCGCAGGTAGGCCAGCAGCGTCGATTCGAGCTGGTCCGCGTCGACATCGGCCAGCGAGGCCTCGACCGCGGCGTCGAAGTTCTGTTCGAGGCGCTCGGCCATCCGCGCCTCCTCGGCGGCGATCGCGGCCGCCATCCGCGCCGTCTCCTCGTCGCCGGCGCGCTCGGCCAGCCGCTTCAGCAGCTCGTAGGCGGCGAGCTCCATGTGCTCGTAGGAGAAGGCGTGCATCACGAGCTTCCCCGGCGTGTCCGGTTGGGAGGCCGCAAAGGCGACCATGCCCCAGCCCCCGGCCGCCCCGGCGCCGTCCTTCAGCTTCGAGGGCTTGCCGCCGAGCGCTTCCAGGCGCTCGCGTACGCGGCGCTCCTGGTCTTCGGTCTCGACCAGGTGCTCCTCGAACGCTCGCGAGAGGCGCTCGTCGCCGGCGATCTTCGGCGCCGCCCGCAGCTGGGCCAGCGCCTGCAGCTCGATCGAGTGCAGGTCGGCCAGGTACTTGACGATCTGCTCATCGCGGTCGCGATCCCACTGGCGGGCGCCGACGCCCGTCTTGAGATCATCGAGACGGGCCCCGGCGCTGTCGGCCTCAAGCGGCGGGGTCTCGTCCCCGTGTCCCTCGCGCAGGCCTTCGAGCAGCTCCTCAAGCGCCTCGATACCGCTGTGACGCGGCTCCCAGCCAAGCTCCTCGCGCGCTCGCTCGGAGGACATCATCGGCACGTTCAGGGCCATGTCGAGCCAGCCCGGCGGCGTCGGCTGCAGGCGCATCCGCCAGCTCAGATCGGCAAGCCCGCGCACGAGGCGGGCCGGCACCGGGAAGCTGCGCACGCCGATCCGCTCCGCCAGCTCGCCACTGCTGAGCGGGGGCTCCGCGGCGATGTTGAAGGCGCCCTCGACGTCTGCCAGGACAGCACGCAGGTAGGCGTGCCCGACGTCGTCGGAGTGGACCGCCTGGAAGCGCAGGCGCTCGACCCGGGGCAGGGCGAGCAGGAAGCGCCGGCGCAGGATGAAGTTGGGCAGGAAGGGGCCGACGAAGAGGCGGCGGATCTCGGTCGCGGCCTCGTCCTTGAAGATCAGCGCGGGACGGAGCCGCACGACCCGCGTCCCGGGGTTGGCGGCTTCGAAGCGATCCAGCTCGCGCTCGACCGCAACCTTGTGGCGGGAATAGAAGGAGGTGGGAGTGCCCTCCGTGGGCCAGCTCTCATCGACCTCGCGGTCCTTGGGGCCATGCGAGTAGGCGCCGACCGAGGAGGCGTGGACCAGCTTCGGCACCCCGGCCGCGGCGACCGCCTCGAAGACGCGCCGGCCGCCATCGACGTTGATCCGTTCCAGCGTCCGCGCGTCCCGCGAGGGCTGGATCGCCCAGGCGAGGTGGATGACGGCGTCGGCGCCTTTGAAGATCGCTTCGAGATCGGCGTTGAGGATGTTCGCCTCGAGCCAGCTGGTCTTTGGCGGCGTCCAAGTGGGCTCACGCCGGGCAAGGCCGACGATTTGATCGATGTCCGCGCTCGCGCTGAGGGCCCGGACCGTGCTAGTGCCGGCGTTTCCGGTCGCGCCGGTGACAACTACCTTCATTGCTCGCCTTCCGTAGAGAGGACTTGGGGCGGATTGGCGAGGAGTGAGCGGGCGACGCTCCCCTTGGCCTCACGTCATCTCTACCCCTGATGAGGGCGGCGTAAAACGTCCGTCGCTTGGGCACGGAGCTGGGCCGAGCCCGCGTTTCCGCCTACTCGCGGCGGGTAAGCGGTGGCCATGGATTCCAATCAAGAGGAGCGCGAGCAGGAAGCGCTCGCCAAGGAAGAGGCTGAGGCCGCCGCTGCTGAAGCCGCCGGAATCGGCGGCGAGGTGGCTAAGGATTCAGAGGACCCCGCCGAGCAGCCGTTGATCGAGGCCGGCGAGGGTGAGGCCGAGGGCTTTGAGCTGGCCGAGCGGGACTTGGAAGACATCGCCAGTCACGGCGATCAGCATCGCTTCCCCGACAACGTGCCGTCCCCTCCGGAGGAGCAAAGCGACGCAGCCGTCTACGGCGAGGCCGACGAGGCGATCCCCGAGGACGAGTGACGGCAGCGACCATGGCCCACCGCTTGCTGGCAATCGTCACCAATGACCCCCTCGGGCCCGAGTCGCTGCGCGAGATCCGCAACGGCAATGAGGCAACCGAGCTGCGAGTGATCGTCCCCGCGGTCGAGGCAAACGCTTTGCGCCACACGCTGGGCGACGTCGACGAGCCCAGACAGGAAGCAGAGGAGCGGCTGGGGCGGGTGCTCGGGGAGTTGCGCGAGAACGGCATCGAGGCCGCCGGCGAGGTGGGTGATCCCGACCCGATCCAGGCCGCCCAGGACGCGCTGCTGAAGGCTCCGGCGGATGAGATCGTGATCTTCGAGCACGAGGAGGCGCAAGCGCGCTGGTTCGAGGAAGGCCTGCTGGAAAAGGCCGAAGCGGGGCTGGAGCCGCCGCTGCGGATGGTGGTCCTGCACAGCGACCAGGACGGCACCGAGCACGTCGCCGAGGTCGAGACGGTCGGCCAGGGGACCCACGACCCCGCCGAGGGCCACGAAATCGGCTCCGCCTACGTGCCGGGCCTCTCGCGGGCGGACTTCGCCGGCATGGTCGCCGGCCTCTTCGGAACCATCGTCGCCGCAATCCTCGCCGCCGCGGTGACCGCTGAAGACGGCAGCGTCAGCGGCCGCGCCGCGGCCGCGATCCTGATCGCGATCGGCATCGCCCTCATCAACGTGGCGCACGTCGTTGGCCTCACCCTGATGGAGAAGCGTGCGCTACCGCGGCGGCTTCGCCAAGCTCTTCCGCTCCCTCTCGCTGATCGGCACGCCGCTCGCGGTCATCGCCATCCTCGTGCTCCTGCTCAGTAGCTGAGCCTGCGCAGCACTCCGCGGTCCTTGCGCAGCTCGCCGATCGACTCGCAGATCTCGGCCGCGCCGGCCTCGCGCAGCTCGGCCTCGGAGAAGCCGCCGGTGAGGACCGCCAGGGTCGGAAGACCCGCTTTCTCGGCGGCCTTAACGTCCCAGGTCGAGTCGCCGACCATCACCGCCGGGCCGTCGCTCCCGACCTTCTCGAGCGCTGCGTGGACGAGGTCGGGATGCGGCTTGGTGCGTTCGACGTCGGCGGAGCTCGTCCAGCCCTCGACCAGGTCCGCGGCGCCGAGCAGCTCGATGTAGTGCTCGACCTCATCCTCCTTGGCGGAGGAGGCGAGGATCGCCTTGGCCCCGTCCTCGCGTAGCTCGCGCAGGAGCTCGGAGGCGCCCTGCATCGCCTGGACTTCGCCGATCAGCTCGGCGTAGGCCTTGCCC
>DATMIH010000073.1:0-7784 GCA_035554595.1 Solirubrobacterales bacterium | reverse complement strand
CGCTTCGCATCGAGCGTGTCAACCGCAATCGTCCTGAAGGAAGTAGCAGTCGGAACCTCCCGACTCTCATCCATCGCCTGAGCCAGCATCGCCGCGGGTCCCCGCAGCACCTTCTCGTCTCCGGCAGCGGCCGGCGCCGCGCCATTACCTGCCGCTAGGACGTCGTCCTTGGTCACCTTGGCGCCGGGTCCCGACCCAGCTACCGACCCCAGGTCGACGCCATTAGCCGCCGCTACCCGTCGGGCCACGGGAGTCGCTCGAACTCCGTCGCCTCCGTTGGTCCCGGCGGTGTTTTCAGCGGATCCGTCAGCGGGTGGCGGGGTAGGGGGTACCGCCCCTGAGGACGCTTTAGCGACCGGAGGGGGCGGTGGGTCCCCTGCCCCGACAGGACCCGCGGCCGATGCGCTCGGTCCCTCGCCGCCCGGCTCCATCTCAGCGAGCGGCGCTCCGACCGGAACCTCATCGTCGACCTGCACCAGCAGCTTCGTAATGACGCCATCCATAGGCGCCGGCACCTCGGCATCAACCTTGTCGGTCGAAACCTCGACGACAGTGTCGCCCTCGGCGACGAAATCCCCCTCGGCGACGTGCCACTCGAGCACGATCCCCTCGGTGACCGACTCGCCCATTTCGGGCATCGCAATCTGCACGGTCGCCGTCTCTGCCATCTCTTCTCCTCAGTCTATGAAACCCGGCCCGTTTGCTTTACCCGGTTCCCTCGGCGCGAAATACGAGCGCCAAGGAAGAGCCGAGCCAAATAGGCGCGCTAGGCTGAGGCGATGAACTACTTCGTCACTGGCGCCACCGGGTTCATCGGCCGTAACCTCGTGCGGCGGCTGCTCAAGCGCGAGGGCACCGTCTACGCCCTGGTTCGGGCAGGATCGCGCGGCCGCCTCGAGGAGCTACGCACTTCCTTCGGGCCAGACGGGGCCCGGGTCGTGCCGATTTCCGGCGAGCTTGCCGCTCCCGGCCTAGGAGTCTCCGAGGAGGATCTGCTGACCCTGCGCGGCGACGTCGACCACTTCTTCCACCTGGCCGCGATCTATGACATGACCGCCGGCGCCGAGGCCCAGGAGGTCGCCAACGTCGAGGGCACCCGCCACGCGGTCGAACTCGCCGGGGCGATCGAGGCCGGCTGCTTCCACCAGATCAGCTCGATCGCCGTCGCCGGTCTCTACAAGGGCGAGTGGCGCGAGGACATGTTCGACGAGGCCGAACACCTCGACACCCACCCCTACTTCCGCACCAAGCACGAGTCTGAGCGGGTCGTTCGCGAGGAATGCCCGCGGCCCTGGCGGGTGTACCGGCCGGGGATCGTCGTCGGCGACTCGCGCACAGGCGAGATCGACAAGATCGACGGGCCCTACTACGGGTTCAAGCTGTTGCAGCAGGCGCGGCGGGTGCTGCCGGCCTGGCTGCCGACCCTCGGCGTCGAAGGCGGTGAGATCAACATCGTGCCGGTCGACTACGTCGCTGACGCGATCGACTACATCGCCCACAAGCCGGGCCTTGACGGGCAGGCCTTCAGCCTCACTGATCCCAACCCGAAGAGCGCCGGCGAGATGATCAACCTCTTTGCCCGCGCTGCAGACGCGCCGCAGGCGGCGCTGCGGCTCGACTCAGGCGTCACCGACCCGGCAACCTCGCTGGTTCGCACTGGCCTGCGTTTCTTCCCGCCGGCGAAGCGGGCGGCGAAAGCGGGACTGGCCCAACTCGGGATCCCGGCCGGGGTGCTCAGCTACTTCAGCTACCCGACCCACTTCGACTCTTCTAACGCGGAGGCGGCGCTGGCCGGGTCAGGCATCTCGGTGCCGCCGCTGGAGTCCTATGCGGAGCGCGTCTGGGACTACTGGGAGCGCACCCTCGACCCGGATTTGTTCAAGGACCGCACGCTGAGCGCCGCGGTGCGCGGCAAGGTGGTGCTGATCACCGGCGCCTCCTCGGGAATCGGCAAGGCGACCGCGGTCAAGGTCGCCGATGCCGGCGCGACGGTGCTGCTCGTGGCGCGCTCGGTCGAGAAGCTGGAGGAGACCAAACGCGAGATCGAGGCTGCCGGCGGCGTCGCCCACATCCACCGTTGCGATCTCGCCGACATCGAGGACGTCGAGCGGATGGCCGAGGAGGTGCTCGCCTACCACGGCCGCGTCGACATCTTGGTCAACAACGCCGGGCGCTCGATCCGCCGCTCGGTCGGCCTCTCCTACGACCGCTTCCACGACTACGAGCGCACGATCCAGCTCAACTACCTCGGCGCAGTGCGGTTGATCCTCGCCCTGCTGCCCTCGATGCGAGCCCACAAGTCGGGGCACATCGTCAACGTCAGCTCGATCGGCACCCAAACCAACCCGCCGCGCTTTTCCGCCTACGTCGCCTCAAAGGCGGCGCTGGATGCCTTCAGCCGCGTGATCGCCTCCGAGGTGATCGACGATGGCGTCCACCTGACGACGATCCACATGCCGCTGGTGCGCACGCCGATGATTGCGCCGACGCGGATGTACGACATGTTCCCGGCGATCTCACCCGAGGAGGCGGCCGAGATGATCGCCAAGGCGATGGTGGCGCAGCCGAAGAAGGTGGCGACGCGGCTCGGCACATTTGGTGAGCTGCTCTACGCGGTAGCGCCGTCGGTCAGCGACCGGATCCTCAACCAGGCCTACAAACTGTTTCCGGAGTCGCAGGCGGCCAAGGGGAAGTCGGAGGAGGCGCCGGATAAGGCGCCCTCTACCGAGGCTGTTGCCTTTGCTCATCTGATGAAAGGCGTGCACTGGTAGGGGTCGGATGCCCCTCCCCGGAAAGCCGTCGCGCAGCTGGGGCGTAGTGGCACTTCTTGCGTGGTCCCATGAGCTTTCCGGGGAGGGGCATCCGACCCCTACGAGCGGAGCGGTTCATGAGTGAGCGGAGGCTCAAGCATTGGGGGTGGGGGTACGAGGATCAGGCGCCTTCCAAGGAGCAGCTTCGGGAGGCTGCGGCCGGGATCAGGGAGCGGTTTGGGTTTGGGGGAGAGCCTGAGGAGGCGGTGCCACTCGATGAGGTGGAGCTGCGGGCGCCGCGGCTGAAAGCTCCGGAGGCGTTTGGGGATCTGTTTACGGATGAGCACTACGAGCGGGTGGCTCACTCGTTGGGGAAGGCTTATCGGGATGTGGTGCGGGGGTTTCGGGGGGAATTTGAGAATCCGCCGGATTTGGTGGCGTTTCCTCGGGATGAGTCGGAGATTGAGGTGGTGCTGGATTGGGCCGAGACTGAGGGGGCGGCGGTTGTTCCATTTGGGGGTGGGACGAGTGTGGTCGGTGGGGTGGAGGCTCGGCTTGGGGAGCGGCCGGTGGTGTGCCTTGACCTGAAGCGGTTGGATCGGGTGCTGGAAGTCGATGCAGTGTCGTTGGCGGCGCGGATTCAGGCTGGGGCCTTGGGGCCGGGGTTGGAGGACCAGTTGCGCGAGCACGGGTTGACGCTGCGGCACTTTCCGCAGTCGTTCGAGTACTCGACCCTGGGCGGCTGGATCGCGACCCGGGCGGGCGGGCACTTCGCCACGCTTTACACGCATATCGACGACCTGGTCGAGTCGGTACGGGCGATCACGCCGCGCGGGACCTGGGAGAGCCGGCGGCTGCCGGGGTCGGGGGCTGGTCCCTCGCCGGATCGAGCGCTGATCGGCTCTGAGGGGATCCTCGGGGTGATCGCTGAGTCCTGGGTGCGGGTGCGACCGCGGCCCCGCTTCAAGAGCTCCTGCGGGGTCGAGTTCGACGACTTCTACGCCGCGGCGCGAGCCGTGCGCGAGATCTCGCAGTCGGGGCTTTATCCATCCAACTGCCGCCTGCTCGATGCGCTCGAGGCGGGCACCACCGGCGCCGGCTCCGGCGAGACGAACCTGCTGGTGCTTGGCTTCGAGTCGGCGAACCTGCCGGTCGAAGAACCAATGCGCCTCGCTCTGGAAATTGCCCGCGACCACGGCGGTGACCCCGGCGACACCCGAGCCTCCCAGCCGACGGGACTCAAAACAGAGGATATGTCGACTTTCAGTCCCGTCGACTCCAAGGACGGGGACGCGGTGGGGGCTTGGCGCGGGGCGTTCCTGCTCGCGCCCTACCTGCGCGATACCTTCGTCGCCTGCGGGGTGCTCAGCGAGACCTTCGAGACGGCGATCACCTGGGATCGCTTCGAGCAGTTCCACGCCGAGACAATGGCGGCGGTGCGGGCGAAGGTGGCCGAGGTCTGCGATGCGCCGGGAGAGGGCCCTGGCGCTCCCCGCGTCAGCTGCCGCTTCACCCACGTCTACCCAGACGGCCCCGCGCCCTACTTCACGGTGCTGGCACCAGCGGTTCGCGGTGGCGAGGTCGAGCAGTGGGCCGAGATCAAGGCTGCCGCCGGCGAGGGGCTGATCGAGGGCGGCGCGACGATCACCCACCACCACGCGGTCGGTCGCGATCACCGCCCCTGGTATGACCGCCAGCGCCCCGCCCCTTTCGCCGCGGCGCTGCGCGCCGCCAAGGCCGAGCTGGACCCCGCCGGCATGCTCAATCCAGGCGTCCTCATCGACCCATAGCTTGAATGGCGGCTACTCTCATTGCGTGACTGCCGAGAGCACCGACTCGAAGCGAGACCCCTGGCACCTCAACGAGAAAGCAAGGCGCCGCCAGGTACAGGAAGACGCCAAGCGCCCGCTCGCCGTCAACCTTGCCGAGGGTCTCGCGCTGAGTGAATTTCTCTCTGTCTTCACGGGCCGCGCGCAGCAGAGCTGATGTCCGAGCCATTGCGGCTGCGCAAGCTGCTTGAACGGCTAGTTGAGGCGGAAATTAGCTTTGTGCTCGTCGGCGGCTTGGCAGTGAACGCGTGGGGCTACCTTCGGGCGACCCGCGACATAGACGTGGTCCCAGGGCCTGATGCCGAGAATCTCGCCAAGCTGGACGGCGTGCTCAAAGATATCGGGGGGAAGGTCGAGGTCGACGATGGTCTACTCGACTCAAACGCCATCTCGATCTTTCTCAGAACCGGAGATCGGACCCTCGTCGCTACGGATCTAGGACGCGTGGATATCTTGCAGGGCCTCCCTCAGATACCGAGCTTTGCGGCGCTCGATGCCCAGGCCGTCGATGTCGACATGGATGGACTGGCAGTGCGAGTCTGCTCGCTCAGCCATTTGCTGGAAATGAAGCGAGCGAGTGAGCGACCGCGAGACCGAGACGACCTGGAGGCGCTGGAAGCCGCCCAAGAGAGGTTGGACCGGGAGGGCTGACGGCTCTCAGCGCTACCCTTTCGCGACTGAATCTCCCTGGCCGGAGGGCTTATGCCTGTCGCTCCGGTCTCACCGATGGAAACCATCACCTCCGAACAGCCGACGATCCCGGCGCCTGCCGGCGATGCCAGTCCCTCGATGGACGAGCCGGTCGTGCCGCGCCGCTCTCCGCTGCGCGCCGCGATCAAGACCGGCCGGCCGCAGGAGTGGATCAAGAACGTCTTCGTCTTCGCCGGCCTGCTCTTCTCCGGCAAGTTCAACCAGTCCCACGACGTGCTGGAGGCGTTCCTCACCTTTGTCGCCTTCTGCCTGATCTCCAGCGCCGGCTACTACGTCAACGACCTGATCGACGTCGAGCTCGACCGCAAGCACCCGAAGAAGCGCTTCCGGCCGCTGGCCGCGCGCGAGCTCTCGGAGGGGATCGCGAAGGCGATCGCGCCTGGCTTGGCGATCATCGCGATCGCGATCGCCTTCGCCACCGTGAACTGGGAAGTCGGCCTGATGGTGGTCGGCTACGGCATCGCCCAAATGGCCTACAGCCTTGGCCTCAAGCAGATCGTGATTGTCGACGTGATGACCCTGGCCGGCCTCTTTATCCTCCGCGTCGCCGCCGGTGCCGTTGCCGTTGACGCCCACGCCTCCGAATGGCTGCTGCTCTGCACCGGTATGTTCGCCCTCTTCCTCGGCGTCACCAAGCGCCGCCAGGAGGCGGTTTCCGAGCTGCACGAGGGAACCAGCAGCCGCCCCGTGCTCGAGCATTACTCGCTGCCCTTCCTCGACCAGATGGTCGCCATGGTCACCACGGGCACCGTGATCAGCTACTCGATCTACGCCGTCAACTCGCCGCTGATCGGCAACGAGATGATGTGGACGATCCCCTCCGTCCTCTACTGCGTCTTCCGCTACCTCTACCTGATCTACGACCGTGCCGATGACCGTTCGACCGCCGCGATCGTCGTCGACGACAAGCCCCTGATCGCCGGCGCCGGCAGCTTCGCCGTGATCGCGTTTCTGCTGCTCTACGTCTTCAACTAGCCGTCGCTACATGCTCGTGACCGGCGGCTCAGCTCCCTCGGTCAGGTAGAAGCGCGCGCGGCCGAGCTCCTCGCCGTTGACCTGGACCACGGCGGCGTGGGGGCCGGCGGTGGCGAAGGTGGCGGTGGTGCCGATCGACATCACCAGGCGCTGGTCCTGGCCGGCGGGCATGCCGGGCGGGCGGCCGGTCTCGAAGTCGGCCTGCAGGCCCTCGCCGAGCTCGATCCCGTCGGGATCGTGGATGTCGACCTGGAGGTTGTGGGGCTGGTTGGTCTCGCTCCAGGCGACGTCAAGGCCGAGGGCGATGTGAAAACCCCATTCGTGCGGCAGCTCGGGCAGGCGCAGCACGTTCCAGCCGCCGCCAACCATGTAGAGCTTGCCGTTCACCGCCTCACTGTGGTCGGCGAGCATGAGGAAACCGATCTCCATCGGGCCAGGATACGGAGGTCAGTCGGGCTCGACCGGCAGGTCGGAGATCAGTTCCGTCTTACCGTTGCGCTCGAACTGCAGATCGATCGTCTCGTTCTTGCGATAGGTGCCGAAGAGCCCCAGGTACATCGCCAGCCAGCGCCCGGTGCCAACCTTCTCCTTGATGATCGGCCTGGTGAAGACGATCTCGCCCGCGGCGACCTTGTAGTCGGCGCCCTCGCTCTGCTCGACCCCATTGATGTAGACGACGTAGGGCGCCCCGGCCCCGGCCGGCAGCTTCATCCGCCGCCCGGCGGCATAGCTGCCCTTTGGAATCTCAGTTTCGGCCATCAGCTTCGAGAGTCTCCCGCACCAGCTCGAATGGCGTCTCGTGCTTGCTCGGATCCAGCTCCTCCCGCCGCACCCCGCCCCGATAGGGCAAGAACGTTCCATCCCCCCGCACGTCGATCCCGGCGATCGGCTTGTGCAGCCACCCCTTGCCAGCGAGCTGCAACCGCGCATGAACCTGCTGCTCTGGACCGTAGTCGCGCAGCGAAGAAACGCCCTTCACCGGCCCCTCAGCCCGAATAGCCAAGGCTCGCTCCCTCATTGCAGCCACAGCTTCCCCAAGCTCTTCAAAGCTCGCGTGATCCACCTCGGACCCATGCCGGACCGTCAACTTCCAACGAGACACGGGGTGAGCGTACGCAACCCTGAGAAGGAGCGTCGGGGGCACCCCCGACGCTCCTATCCCTCTGAGTTGAGGGCGTTACGCCCCGCGCCTTGGCCGCTTCGGCCTGCGCGCCGGCGGCCCCACGATCTTCTCCGGCCCCTCGCGATTCTCCACGCGAACGTAATCCCGCTCGCGCGCCCCGGTGTAGATCTGCCGCGGCCGGGCGATCTTCTGCTCCGGGTCGTCCTTCATCTCCATCCACTGCGCGACCCAACCGGCCGTGCGGGGGATGGCGAAGATCACCGTGAACATCTCGTTGGGGACGCCGAGCGCCTCGTAGATGATCCCCGAGTAGAAGTCGACGTTGGGGTAGAGCTTGCGCGAGGTGAAGTACTCGTCGTCGAGGGCGCGCTTCTCCAGCTCCTGGGCGATCTCGAT
>DATMIH010000072.1:0-26661 GCA_035554595.1 Solirubrobacterales bacterium | reverse complement strand
AGAGGCTCGAGCCCGTACGAGAGCCGTCTCACCGTTTGACCCAACACAAACGGCGCGGGAGCTGATCTCTCTCGGTCCTGTGGGACTGCGAGGAGGCACCCACCCTTTACTTCAAGGGATCAAAGCCAGAGGCGGTACCGGCGGGCTGGAGCCTCCTTTGCGTCCCCGGGCACACAGAATTGACCCGCAGCGCACCACCCGCGCGGCGCATCCCTTCACCATCGGCGGCGATGCCGAACGCGCCCTCCTTTTGCCACCTCAGCGGTAGTCAACGGGGGGCGGATGGGAGGCCGGATCAGGGCGATGAGCCGGATTTGCCAAACGGATCCGTCGATCGGATCGTCGCCCGCTTGGCGGAGCAGCAGCACGGAGTCGTGGGCCGGGCACAGCTCAAGGGGCTCGGACTGACGGCCCGTTCGATTGACGGCAGGCTGCAACGGGGTCGACTGCACCTGGTTCATAGAGGCGTCTACGCCGTTGGTCATCCCCTGCTCACCAAGAAAGGGCGATGGATGGCCGCCGTCCTTGCTTGCGGCGACGGGGCGGCATTGAGCCATCGCGCGGCGGGGCAGTTGCTGGGGATCATCCCGCTGGGAGATGGTTCGCCCGAGGTGACGCGTCCCAAGGGCTGGAGATCACAGCCGGGGATCGTCCAGCACCGTTCACCGCTCTCCCCGGACGAGGTGGAGGTCGTCGCGGGCATCCCCGTGACGGGGCTCTCGCGGACGTTGCTCGACCTCGCCTCGATTCTCTCACTGGAACGGCTGGAAGCAGCAATGAACGAGGCCGAGGTGCTTGGGCTCACTGACCGCGTCTCCGTCCATGCGCTCCTGGAGCGTTATCCGCGCCGGCCTGGAGCGGCGACGCTGCGCGCCGCCCTCGCTGACGCCCAGAGGGCTCGTGGCGTGACGCGGCGGGAGCTCGAGCGCAGGTTCGCTGCGGCGCTGGCGTCGACCGATCTCCCCCGGCCTCACCGCAACGCGGATGTCGCGGTGGCCGGTCGATTCTTCGAAGTCGATTGCCTCTGGCGGGCGCAGCGCCTGATCGTCGAGCTCGACGGCCGTTTCGTGCATGGAACCTGGCGCACCTCGGAACGGGATCGGGAAAAGGACCGCCTGCTGCTTGCGGACGGCTGGCGCGTGGCGCGGATCACCTGGCGGCAGTTGCGCGACGACGCACCCGCGGTGATTGCCGATCTGCGCAGGCTGCTGCGGCAATGAGGCCCGGCTCTTACCCTGTAGCAATGGATCGGGAGCTACTTGACGCCTACCTGCACGACCGCAGTCGCCTTGGCCCGGCCGGGGACGGGGCGTTCACCGGCGCGGCCGGGGGCGCGGCCTGCGGTGACCTGTCCCGCATCTCGCTCGTGGTCGAGGACGGCTGCGTCGCCCGGGTCAGCTTCGACGCCGAGGGCTGCGGTGCGACGCGGGCCGCGACCGCTGCCGTGGCCGAGATGGTCGAGGGTTCGCCCGTGCTCGACGTCGCCCGGATCGGCAGCGGCGAGGTCGAGGGGGCACTGGGGGGACTCACCCCGGCGAAGCGCCACGCAGCGCAGCTCGCGGCCGATGCATTGCATCGCGCGCTGGCTCAGGCTGCGGCCTCGGCCGAGGTCTTGGCTTCTGGCCCGGGCAACCGGCCCCAAAGCGAAGCGGGAGCCTCTGGGCGATTGCCGGAGACGAATTGCCCCGAGCGTGTGCTCGTCGCCATGTCCGGCGGTGTCGACAGCGCTGTGGCGGCCCTGCTCGAGCAGGAGCGTGGGGCGGAGGTCGTCGGCGTGACCCTGAAGCTCTGGGCCGACCCGCAGACCGACGGTGCCAAGGCCTGCTGCTCACCCGAGGCGGTGCTTGGGGCGCGCTCGCTCGCCCTTTCGCTCGGCATCCCACACTTGACCCTCGACCTAGAGGAGGAGTTCCGCCGCCGCGTCGTCGCCGAGTTCGTCTCCGGCTACGCGGAGGGGACCACGCCCAACCCGTGCATCGCTTGCAACGGCGAGGTGCGGATCGCGGCGATGGTCGACCTCGCCCAGCGCCTCGGGGCCACGTACCTCGTCACCGGCCACTACGCCCGCATCGTCGAGGACGCCGAGGGTCCCCTGCTTGCCGCCGCCTCCGACGCCAATAAGGACCAGAGCTACATGCTCGCCGCCCTGCCGCCGGGGTTGCTGCGGCATGTCCGCTTCCCGCTGGTCGAGCTGACCAAGCCCGAGGTGCGTGAGATCGCCGCGCGCCACGAACTGGCAGTGGCGAAGAAGCCCGAGAGCCAGGACCTCTGCTTCCTCTCCGGCCAGGGCAAGGGCGACTTCCTGCGCCGCCACGGCGGCCTGCGCGAGCGCGAGGGCGATGTGGTCGACCGCTCCGGCAGGGCGATCGGCCGCCATCGCGGCCACCACAACTTCACCGTTGGCCAGCGGCGCGGCATCGGCGGCGGTGCCGAGGAGCCGATGTACGTCCTCGCCACCGATGCGGCTGCCAACACGGTCACCGTCGGTCCCCGTCGCGACCTGATGACCCGCACCGTCCGCCTCCGCAACGTCGTCCTGCACCGCGAGGGCGACGCGATCGACGCGGTGCGATTGCGCTATCGCTCGCAGCCCGTTCCCGCCGCCGTCGCCACTACAGACACCGGCAAGCATGCCGAGCTGCAGGTCGAGCTGGGCGAGGACTTTGCCGGCGCCTCTCCCGGGCAAACCGCGGTGCTGCTGCGCGGTGAGGCGATCGTCGGCCACGGCACGATCGCCGCCGCGGCCTGAGACCTTAGGCTCTGCGATCGATGAAGGCCGCCGAGATCCGCCAGACCTACCTCTCGTTCTTCGAGCAGCGCGGGCACAAGATCGTGCCCTCGGCCTCGCTCGTGCCCGCAGCCCACGATCCCTCGGTGCTGTTGACCACCGCCGGCATGCAGCCCTTCAAGCCCTACTTCCTCGGCCGCGAAAAGCCGCCGGCGCCGCGTCTCGCCGACGTGCAGAAGTGCTTCCGTACCACCGATATCGAGGAGGTCGGCAACACCGCCCGCCACCTCACTTTCTTCGAGATGCTCGGCAACTGGAGCTTTGGCGACTACTTCAAGCAGGAGTCGATCCCCTGGGGCTGGGAGCTCTCGACCGCGGGCTTCGGCATGGACCCGGAGCGAATCTGGGTCACGGTCTTCGGCGGCGACGAGGAGCTCGGGCTCGGCCCCGACGAGGAGGCGATCGAGATTTGGCGCCGCGTCGGCGTGCCCGACGAGCGCATCGTCCGCCTCGGCCGTGCGGACAACTTCTGGCAGGGCGGGCCGATCGGCCCGTGTGGTCCCTGCTCGGAGCTATACCTCGATCGCGGCTCCGAGTTCGGCGGCCCCGACGATCGGCCCGGCGATGACACCGACCGCTTCCTCGAGTTCTGGAACCACGTCTTCATGACCTACGAGCTCGGCGCCGACGGCTCGCTGACGCCGCTGCCGATGCGCAACATCGACACCGGCATGGGGCTCGACCGCATGGCGGCGATCCTCCAGGACGTCCCCTCGGTCTACGAGACCGACCTGATCCGGCCGCTGATCGACCTCGCCGAGGAGATCTCGGGACGCTCCTACTCCGAGGGCGGCGCGGTTACCCGGGCGATGCGGATCGTCGCCGACCACTCGCGCGGCAGCGCCTTCCTGATCGCCGACGGCGTCGTCCCTTCCAACGAGGACCGCGGCTACATCCTGCGCCGGATTATGCGGCGGGCGATCCAGCAGGGCCGCACGCTCGGCCTCGAGGCGCCCTGGCTCGGCCGCTTCGCCGAGCGCGCGATCGAGATCATGGGGGAGGCCTACCCGGAGCTGGTCGCCGAGCGCAAGACGATCGCCCGTTGGGTCGGCGACGAGGAGGAGAGCTTCGGCCGCACCCTGGAGCGCGGCACCGAGTTGCTCGAACGGTTGATCGCCGAAGCGAAGGAGTCGGAGACCTCCTGGATCGATGCGCCCGCTGCCTTCGAGCTGCACGACACCTACGGCTTTCCCTACGACCTGACCAAGGAGCTGCTGGCCGAGCAGGGCCTCTCGGTCGACGACGGCGGCTTCGAGGAGCTGATGGAGGAGCAGCGCCAGCGCTCGCGCGGCGGCTCGGCCACCGCGCACGGCTCCGAGGACCGTCACGAGCGGGTGCTCGCCTTTGCCGGCGCGACGCCGCCGACCGACTTCGTCGGCTACGAGATGCTGAGCTCGACCACGGCTATCGCCGCCGTCGAGGGTGACAACGGGCGCGCCCTGGTCAAGCTCGAGCAGAGCCCCTTCTACGCCGAGGGCGGCGGCCAGGTCGCCGACTCGGGGACGCTCAGCTGGGAGGGCGGAGAGGCGGAAGTCGTCGACGTGTACAGGGTCGGCGAAGACCAAGTGCTCGAGGTCATCCCCCGCCGCCCCCGGACGCGGCAGCAAGAACGCGAGACTGCCGGGGATGATGAGCGCGTTCTTGCGGGAGCCGAGGAGGCGGCGGTTGTTGCTCAGGTCGACCGCGAGACCCGCCACGCGACGATGCGCAACCACACAGCCACGCACCTGCTGCACGCGGCGCTGCGCGAGCGGCTCGGCACCCACGTGCGCCAAGCCGGCTCGGCGGTGCGCCCCGACAAGCTGCGCTTCGACTTCACCCACGGTCAGGGCCTGGGCGCGGAGGACCTGCACGCGGTCGAGGACCGGGTCAACGAGTGGATCAAGGCGAGCCGGCCGGTGCGCTGGATCGAGATGGAGCGCGCCGAGGCCGAGCGGCTCGGGGCGATGGCGCTGTTCGGCGAGAAGTACGGCGAGTGGGTGCGGGTGGTCGAGGTCGACGGCGTCTCGCGCGAGCTTTGCGGCGGCACCCACGTCGCCAACACGGCCGAGATCGGCATCTTCAAGATCGCCTCGGAGGGCTCCAGCGCCGCCAACGTGCGCCGGATCGAGGCGCTCAGCGGGCCGGCTGCGATCGACTGGTTTCGCGAGCGCGAGCAGCGCCTGGCCGAGGTCGGTGAGCTGCTCGGCTCGCCGCAGGACCCGATCGCGGGTGCCCGCCGCGCCGCCGAGCGCTTGCGCGAGGCCGGCAAGGGCGCCGAGCAGGCGCAAAAGCAGCTGCTAGGCGAGGAGGCCGAGCGTCTGGTCGCCGAGGCGACTGAGGCGAACGGCGTCAAGATCGCCGTCTCACGGGCGCCACTTGCCGACCAGAAGCAATTGCTTGAGCTCGCCAACCGGGTGCAGTCGAAGCTCGGCGGCTCGGCCGCGGTGGCGCTCGGCGGCGCCGAGGGGAGCAAGGTTGCCTTGGTCGTCCTCGTCTCGAAGGGTGCGGTCGAGCGCGGCCTCTCGGCGGCGACGGTCGTGCGCGAGGCGGCCCCGATAGTCGGCGGCGGCGGTGGTGGGCGCGACGACATGGCCCAAGCCGGGGGCAAGGACCCAGACAAGCTCGACGAGGCGCTCGCGGCGGCTCAGGCTGCGCTCGAAGGGGCGGCCAGCTAAGCCATGCGAATCCTCGCCCTCGACTACGGCACCGCCCGCACCGGCTGCGCGATCTCCGACCCGAGCGGCACGCTCTCGACGCCGCTGCCGGTGATCGAGCCCTCGGAGGCTCGCTCGGTTGCGGAGCTGGTCGCCAAGTACGAGGTCGAGCGCGTCGTCGTCGGCCTGCCGTTGCATCTCAGCGGCGAGGAAGGAAGTCAGGCGGCGTTGACGCGGACCTTCTGCGCCGAACTGGAAGCGATCCTCGACATCCCGGTCGAGGCCTACGACGAGAGGCTGACAACCCGCATGGCCGAGGCGAGCAAGCGCGAAGGCGCCGCCGCCGCGCCGGACTCGCTTGCGGCAGCCCACCTACTGCAGGCCTATCTCGCCGGCCAGGCCGCGATCGAAGAGAGCGGCGATGAGTGACGATTTCTTCAGTGATGACGCGGACCCGCAGGCGGCTGAGCGCGAGCAGCGGCGGCGTGAGCGCGAAGAGCGCCGCGCCAAGCGTGAGGAGAAGGACGCTGGGAAGGCGGCGGCTCCCGCCCCGACCGCGGCCGCTCCTCCGCCGTCGTCTTCGGCTGCAGCGGCTCCCCCTCCGCCGCCGGCCGAACCGCCCCGCCGGCCTCGACCTGGTGCCTCGATGCCGAAGCCCCCGAGGGGCCCGCGTTCGAACCGGCGCCGCCTCGGCTTCATCGTGGCCCTGGCTCTCATCTTCATCGGCGTTGCCGCGATCGCGGCCCTCGCCTACAAGCACTTCCACAAAAGCACTCCGCCGCCGGCGCCCGTCGTGCTGAAGACGATCACGGTGACGATTCCAGAGGGCTACACGCGCCCCCAGACCGCCGAAGTCGCCAAGCAGGAAGGCCTGCGTGGCAGCTACGAGAAGGCCAGCGTGCGATCCAAGTACCTCAACCCGGCCAAGTACGGGGGCGAGGGCTCGAAGAACCTCGAGGGCTTCCTCTTCCCCGACACCTTCGAACTGAAGAAGCACGCCAGCGCTGCTGAACTGGTGCAGCTGCAGCTCGAAGACTTCAAGAGCCGCATCGCCGGGGTCAACATGAAGTACGCCAGCTCGAAGAACCTGACGGTCTTCGACCTGGTCACGATCGCCTCGATGATCGAGCACGAGGCGGTCGGCGAAGGCGACCGCAAGAAGGTCGCCCGGGTGATCTACAACCGCCTGCACGAAGGGATGCCGCTGGGCATCGACGCGACCACCCGCTTCGCCACCGGCAACTACACCGAGCCGCTGACCGAATCGGAACTGGCGGTCGACTCTCCCTATAACACGCGTACTCACACCGGCCTGCCGCCGGGGCCGATCGACAGCCCCGGGCTCGCCTCGATCGAAGCCGCCGCCCATCCCGCCAAGGGCGACTACCTCTTTTACGTGGTTGAGCCCGGCGCCTGCAACAAGCTGGCCTTCTCCAAGACCGAAGCCGAATTCGAAGCAGACGTCGCCCGCTACAACTCGGCCCGCGAAGCAGCCGGCGGCAACTCGCCAACCAGCTGCGGGGAATAGCGGTGCCGCGGCTTGCCGTCCTCGGTTACCCGGTCGGCCACTCACGCTCGCCGGCGATGCACAGCGCCGCGCTGGCCGAGCTGGGGCTGGGGGAGGAGTGGAGCTACGAGGCGATTGAGGTCGCTCCCGATGCCTTCGAGCCGCGGGTGCGGGCGATGTCCACCGAGGGCTTCGCGGGAGCCAATGTGACGGTCCCGCACAAGGGGGCGGCGCTGTCGCTGGCCGATGAGCTGTCGGAGACTGCCCGCGAGATCGGCGCGGCCAACACGCTGGTCTTCGACGGTGGCGAGATCAGGGCCGAGAACACCGACGCCGAGGGCTTCCTGCGCTCGCTCCCCAGCTCGCCCGCCGGCAAGCGGGCGCTGGTGCTCGGTGCCGGCGGAGCTGCGCGTGCAATCGTCTGGGTCCTGTTGCGTGAGGGTGCCGAGGTGGAGGTCTGGAACCGCACCGAGCTGCGCTCCCAGCACCTCTGTGAGGAACTCGGCGGCGAGACTGTCGCCGCACCCGAGCAGACCGCCTACGAGCTGATCGTCAACACGACGGCGGTTGGCCTCGGTGGCGAGGACCCCTTCGCCGAGCTGCCGCTGGTCGCAGATGCGTTTACGACGAGCCAGAACGTAGTTGACATGGTCTATGGCGGCGAGCCCACGGCCCTGCTGCGCGCCGCCGCTGCGGCTGGCGCCACCACGGTGGACGGCATCGAGATCCTCGTCCAGCAGGGCGCTCTCTCACTCAAAATCTGGACCGGCCGCCCGGCCCCGCTTGAGACGATGCGCGCCGCCGCCCGCGGCTGATGGTCCGCAATCGTTTCTAATTAAATCGCTTCGCTCTGCCAAAGAGCGAACGTGGCCAGCCGTCTATAGCCTTGCTCGTGGTATGTGCTCGTTCCGATTTACAACGGCGGGGGAGTCCCATGGGCCAGGCCTAGTGGCGATCGTCGAGGGCATGCCGGCCGGGCTCGAGCTCGAGCGCGAGGCGCTCAACGCCGACATGGCGCGCCGCCAGCTCGGCCATGGCCGAGGTGGCCGGATGAAAATCGAGACCGACACGGCCGAGATCCGCTCGGGACTGCGGCACGGCCGCACCCTCGGCAGCCCGATCGCCGTCCTCGTCGCCAACCGCGACTACGCCAACTGGGAGGAGCGGATGAACCCGTGGCCGGTCGACGCCGATGTCGACGAGGTCCACCTGCCGCGTCCCGGCCACGCCGACCTCGTCGGCGCCCAGAAGTACGGCCACAAAGACATCCGCAACGTGCTCGAGCGCGCCAGCGCCCGCGAGACCGCGGCCCGCGTCGCCGCCGGTTCGATCGCCCGCGGCTTCCTCTCGGCACTCGGGGTCAGCGTGTACAGCCACGTCACTCAGATCGCCTCGGTCAAGGCGCCCGAGCGCGAGGATCTCGGGCCCGACGATTTCGCCGCGGTCGACGAGGACCCGGTGCGCTGCCTCGACACCGAGGCGAGCGCCGCGATGGTCGCCGAGATCAACCGCCTGCGCAAGGCCAACGAGAGCCTCGGCGGCACCTTCGCGGTACGCGCCTTCGGCCTCGTCCCGGGTCTCGGCTCCCACATCTCCTGGGAAGACCGCCTCGACGGCCGTCTCGCCGGCGCCGTCGCCTCGATCCAGTCGGTCAAGGGCGTCTCGATTGGCGAAGCCTGGGACGTCGCCGGCCGCCCGGGCTCGGAGGCCCATGACGAGATCTTCTGGTCGCAGGAGCGCGGTTACTTCCGCGAGACCAACCACGCCGGCGGTCTCGAGGGCGGCATGACCAACGGCCTGCCGCTCTCAGTGCGCGCCGCGATCAAGCCGATCTCGACCCTGACCAAGCCGCTGCGCTCGGTCGACACCGAGAGCAAGGAGCCGGCGCAGGCGCTGCGCGAGCGCACCGACTCGACCGTGGTCCCGGCCGCGGCCGTGGTCGCCGAGGCGATGGTCTGCCTCGTCCTCGCCCGCACCTACCGCGAGAAGTTCGGCGGCGACCACATCGACGACGTGCTCGCCGCGGTCGACGCCTACAAGAAGCGCATCGACTTCCGCGGATGAACCCCCCTTTGACCCCCTCAGAGGTGGTTAAAGGAGGGCGCGTCCGGTGAAGCCGGCGCTGGTCTTCATCGGCTTTATGGGAGCGGGGAAGAGCACCGCCCTCGCTGCGGCCCGGGACGCTGGACTGCGGACGACCGAGATCGACGATCTGATGGAAAAGGCTTTCGGCAAGCCGATCCGCCGCGCCTTCGAGGAGGACGGGGAGGAGGCCTTCCGGGCGCGCGAGGCCGAGGTAGTCGGCGAGCTGCTGGAGGGGGCTGACGGTGGCGCGATCGCGCTCGGCGGCGGCAGCGTCCTCTCCGAGCGCGTGCGCGAGGCTCTCGCGCGCCACGTCGTCGTCTGGCTGCAGGTTGACGCGCGCGAGGCCTGGCGGCGGATCGCCCGCAGCGACCGCCCGCTGGCCAGTAACGCCGAGGACGTCGAGCGCCTGCTCGAGGAGCGGCGACCGCTCTACGGGCCCCTGGCCGACGCGATCATCCCGCCGGGTGACCGCGGCCTGATCTCCCGCGCGATGCCGTCGCTGACGGGACTTACCGAGCTCCCGGCCGGAACGAAGCTGCTCTGGGCCACCAGCGCCTCGGGCGAGTACCCGGTCTACGTCGGACCCGGTCTCTTGGGCGCCGGCAGCTGGCCGCTGCCCGGGCGGCGCTTCTGCGTCACCGATGAGTCCGTCGGCCCGCTTTACGCCGACCGCCTCGAGCCGCTGGCCGGCCGCGTCGTCCTGCCGCCCGGCGAGAAGGCGAAGACGATGGCCGAGGCCGAGCGGGCACTGCGCGAGCTGGCTCACCTTGGGATGACACGAGAGGATCACGTCGTCGCCCTTGGCGGCGGCGTCGTCGGCGACCTGGCCGGCTTCTGCGCCCACCTCTACCAGCGCGGCGTCCCGGTCGTCCAGGTGCCGACCACCCTGGTCGCCCAGGTCGACTCGGCCTACGGCGGCAAGACCGGGGTGGACCTGCCCGAGGGCAAGAACTACGCCGGCGCCTACCAGCTGCCGGCGGCCGTCCTCGCCGACACGGCGACGCTGGCCAGCCTGCCGCCGGAGGAGATGGCCGCGGGATTTGTCGAGCTGCTGAAGACGGGACTGCTCGCCGGTGGCGAGCTCTGGGAGCGCACCCGGGCCCTAACCGAGCTCGACCACGCGCAGCTTGCAGAGCTGGTCTTCTCCTGCGCCCTCTACAAGTGCGAGGTCGTCGCTGCCGACGAGCGCGACGCGGGCCAGCGTGCCGTGCTCAACCTCGGCCACACGGTCGGGCACGCGATCGAGGCGGCGAGCGGCTACGAGCGCTATCGGCACGGCGAGGCGGTCGGGCTCGGTCTGCTCGCGGCGTTGCGGCTCTCGGCCGCGCCGGAGCTGCGTGACGAGGTTGAGGGGATCCTGGAGCGCCACCGCCTGCCCGTCACCGTTGACTCCGCGATCACCGTCGACGCCGTGCTCGACGCCCTGCAGCGCGACAAGAAGAAAACAGCAGCCGGGGTCGGCTTCGTCCTGCTCTCTGAGCCCGGGGCGCCCCAAATCGGTCAGCTGGTCGATCCGGCTAAGGTCAGGGCCGCCGTGGAGGAGCTCTACCGATGACCACTTCCCACAACCGTGTCGCCGTCCTGCACGGGGTCAACTTCAACATCCTCGACCGCCGCGACCCGGCTGTCTACGGCGGCCTCTCGCTGCGCGAGCTGGAGAGCAAGATCGAACGCTGGGCCCGCGAGTTCAACCTGGAAGCGATCTTCTTCCAGACCAACTCCGAGGGCGAGTTCTGCGAGTACCTGCACCGCGTTCCCGAGCAGGCCGACGCGGCTTTGGTCAACGCCGGCGCCTGGTCTCACTACAGTCGCGCGATCGCCGACGCACTCGACGTCGCCGGCGTGCCGGCGGTCGAGGTTCACCTATCCGACGTCGAGGCGCGCGATGAGTGGCGCAAGCTCTCGGTCTTCGACGGCCTGGTGCTGACCAAGATCTTCGGCAAGGGCGCCGATGGCTACCGCGAGGCGCTGGAGCTGCTCGCCCGCGAGCTCGGCGCCGGTCCCGGCTGATGACGAGCCGCGCCGACCGCCTCGCCGCCCTCGTCGCCGAGCGCGAGCTCGACGCCCTGCTCGTCACCAACCTGGTTAACGTCGGCTATCTGACCGGCTTCGGCGGCACCAACGGCGCCTGTATCTGTGGTGCTGAGCAGCGCGTCTTCCTCACCGACTTCCGCTACACCGAGCGCGCCGAGGCCGAGGTCGAGGGCTGGGACGTGGTCACCGTCAGCGACGACTGGCTGGGCGGGATCGCCTCCCGGCTCAGCGGCAAGACGGGCTTCGAGGACCACCATATGGCGGTGCGCACGCTGAAGCGCCTGGAAGAGAAACTGCCTGACGGCGTAACACTCGAGGACGCCGCCGGCACGGTTGAGAAGCTGCGCCGGGTCAAGGACGAGGACGAGCTGGCGGCGATCGCCGCCGCGGCCGAGCTCGCCGATGAGATCTGGCGCTTCTCGCTGGAGCGCGGCCTGGCGGGACGCAGCGAGCTCGACGTCGCCCGCGCGGCCGAGGCGCGGATGCGTGAGCAGGGTGCCGAGCCCTCGTTCCCGACAATCGTCGCCGCCGGCCCCAACGGGGCCCTGCCACACGCTGAGCCGGGCGAGCGCGAGATCGGCCGGGGTGAGCTGGTCGTCTTCGACATGGGCGCGAAGCTGGACGGCTACTGCTCCGATGGCACCCGCACCTTCGCCACCGGCGAGCCGGGCGAGACCGCGCGCGCGGTCTGTGCGACCGTGCTCGAGGCCCAGGAAGCGGCGCTTGGCGCGGTCAGGGCGGGGGTCAAGGGGGAGGACGTCGACAGCGCCGCCCGCGAGTTGATCGCCGCCGCCGGCCACGGCGAGCGCTTCGGTCATGGGCTCGGCCACGGCGTCGGCATCGAGGTGCACGAGGAGCCGCGCCTCTCGCCGCGCTCCGAGGACGTGCTCGCGGCCGGTGAAGTGGTGACGATCGAGCCCGGGATCTACCTGCCAGGGGAATTGGGCGTGCGGATCGAGGATCTGGTGATCGTCACCGCCGAGGGCTGTCGCAACCTCAGCGGCCTGCCCAAGCAACTGCAGCTCGTCGAGTAGCGCCCGGCCGGCCCCCTGCAACGCTCATTGCGCCGGCCAATTCGGCCGATAGGGACAGGGTGAACGCGACCTCGATGCAGAGACCGGAGCTGCTGGCTGCCGCCCGCAAGGAGGCTCGGCGCGAGCGCCTGCTCGACATGGAGCAGCGCGTGCGCCGCTACCGCGCTGCCTGCTTCGCGATCCTTGCCCTGGCGCTTGCCTCAGCCGGTCCGGCGATCGGCTGGCTCTGGCTGGCACCGCTGGCGGCAGGTTTCGTCGGCTTCGTCATCGCCGATCGCTTCATGCAGTCCAGCGAACGGCCTTGGCTCTGGGTGGCGGCCGCCTGGGGGGCGCTGCCGCTGCTGCTCGGAGGCGCGGTGATCGCCAGCGGCGGGCCGACCAGCCCGGTCTTGATGTGGTTCGCCCTGCCGGCCGTCACCCTGGGGGCGCGCTTCGACCCCTGGGGCATGGTCATCGGCACGGTCTACCTCCTGCTCGTCTTCCTGATCAGCACCGTCGCGGTCGACCCGGCGAGCGCCTCGGCTCACAGCCAGGCCCTGGTCGCCACCGTCGCCCTCGTCCTCAGCACCGTGATCCTCTCCGGCGCCCTGGTCGAGTCCGATCGTGCCCACCGCCGCCGCTCGACCCTTGATCCCCTCACCGGACTCTTCAACCGCAACGCGCTCGAGCAGCGCCTCGCCGAGCTCGACGGCGCCCCCTGCGACGGCCGCAAAGGCGGCCAGTCCCACGCGCTGCTGCTCTGCGACCTCGACCACTTCAAGCGGGTTAACGATGAGCTCGGCCACGCTGCCGGCGACGTGGTCCTGCAGGACGTCGCCTACACGATGCGGGCGGTGCTGCGGGCCGGCGACTCGATTTACCGGATCGGCGGCGAGGAGATTCTCGTCGTCCTCCCGGGCGCAAGCGAGGTGGACGCGGTCGCGATCGCCGAGCGCCTGCGCCAAGCGGTGCGCAAACGGCGCCCCGTCGGCGTCGGCGTGACGATCAGCATCGGCGCGGCGGTGACCAAGCCCGACACCGTCAACACCGACGATCTCGTCGCTCGCGCTGACGCCGCCCTTTACTCAGCCAAGGCCAACGGCCGTGACGCGGTATTTATGGCGAACTAACGGTCAGCGGCTGAGGTCGACGTTGTCGTCAAGCCGCTCGGCGAAGGCGGTGATCAGGGCGACGGTGGCCTCGACGTCGGCGAGGTCGACCATCTCGACCGGTGAGTGCATGTAGCGCAGGGGGATCGAGACAAGGCCGGTGGGAATGCCCGAGCGGGTGAACTGGACGCCGTCGGCGTCGGTGCTGGTCGAGTTGCCCGTGGCGCCGACCGTGTGCTCGATGCCGGCCTCCTTGGCGACCTCGATCAGCAGCTCGGAGACCTTGGGCGAGAGGGTCGCGCCGCGGTAGATCACCGGCCCGGAACCGAGTGCGTGGCTGCCCAGCTCCTTCTCGTCGACCCCCGGGGCGTCGGTCGCGTGGGTGACGTCGACGACCAGCGCCAGGTCGGGTTGGACCTTGAAGGCGGAGGTGCGGGCGCCGAAGAGGCCGATCTCCTCCTGCACCGCCGCGATCGCGGCGAAGCTTCCCTTCAGCGAGCCGCTCTCGTGGCAGCGGCGCAGCGCCTCGAGCGCAACGTAGGCGCCAAGCCGGTTGTCCATCGAGCGCGAGACGAGGCGATCTCCGCTCAGGGCGAGGGGCTCGGTGGCGATGACGGCGGAGTCGCCGACCCGCACCAGCGCCTCGGCCTCGTCGCGATCGGCGGCGCCGATGTCGATGTGCAAGGACTTCATCTCGACGACCCGTTTGCGCGCCTCGGCATCGAGCAGGTGCAGGGGCTTGCGCCCGACCACGCCGAGCACCGCTCCGTTTGGGCCCTGGACCTCGACCCGCTGGCCGACCAGGATCTGCGGGTCCCATCCTCCTATCGGCGCGAACCAGAGGAAGCCCTTCTCGTCGATGTGGCGGATGACGAGGCCGATCTCGTCGATGTGGCCGACGACGGCGAGCAGCGGTGAGGCCTCGCCCACGCGCGCCACCGAGGAGCCGATCCCGTCGGCGGAGACGGTGGCGAAAGACGCGGCCTCGCGCCAGGCGGCCGCCGCGCGCGCCTCGTAGCCGGAGGGGCCTGGAGTACGAAGGAGGTCGTCGAGTAGTCGGGGGGTTTTGCTCATCTCAGGTGCGGCAGTATGTCGATTCGAACAGACGTCCGCAGTCCGCCGCAGCGAGTAGCGTTCCGTTCGTGAGTTCCAGCCAAATAACGGCTCTGATCACCGGAGCTTCCAGCGGCATCGGCGAGGCTGCCGCGCGCCGCTTTGCCCGCGAGCCCGGCGCCGAGCTGATCCTCGTCGCCCGCCGCGAGGACCGCCTCCGCGCCCTCACCGAGTCCTTGCCCTGCGAGGCGAGCTACGTCGCCGTCGATCTCACCGAGGAGGACGCGCCCGCCCGCGTCCGCGCCAAGGTCGAAGAGCGCGGCGGTAGGTTGACCCTGCTCGTCAACAACGCCGGCGCCTCCTGGCGCGGCGGTTTCGCCGAGGGTGGGTTCGCCAATGTCCATCGCCACATGGAGCTCAACTTCGACGCTGTCATCCGCCTCACCGAGGCGCTGCTGCCGATCCTCCGCGCTTCGGCACCGAGCGCGATCGTCAACATCGCCAGCACGGCCGGTCGCGTCGCCCGCGCTCGCACCGGCTCCTACTCGGCGAGCAAGTTCGCCCTGATCGGTTGGACCGATGCCCTCTTCGCCGAGGAGCGCCCCCATGGTGTCCACGTCGGCATGGTCCTGCCCGGCTTCATCGCCACCGAGGGCTTCCCGGCTACCGAGTTGCGCCAGAGGGCCCTGACGCGCTGGGTCGTCTCCAAGCCGGAGAAGGTCGCCGAGGCGATCTTCGAGGCCGGCCCGGGCGGCAGGGCCGAGCGCTACGTGCCGCGGGCCTACGCCCTCGCCGCGGTGGCGCGGATCCTCGCCCCAGGGCTGGTTCGTCGCGTGCTCTCCGGCAGCGCCGCCGGCACGCTGACGACGAGCACCACGGCCGACGAAGCCGAGTAGCCGCTGCCGCTTATCGCTTGCCTCGCTCAGGTGAAGCGCGAGGGGGTCAGGTGGCAGTAATGGAAGCCGAAGGCGAAGCTGTAGTTGTTGGCCGCGTTGGCGGCTCGTTCGACCCGGATCTGTTCGTGGGCGGCCTTGATTTCTTCATCGGCCTTGAGCGCGACGCCGAGGGCACGCAGCTTGGCCTGGACGACCTCGAGCTGGGTGAACCACTTGAGCAGCTGCGCGTCGTCGGCCGGCGGACGCGGGACGGCGTTGAGCCTTTCAACCGTCTTGCCGAAGACGGCGGAGGCATGGATGAACTGAGCGCCGGCCTGCCTCAGCTTGGCCGGCACCTTGCTCCTCGCCTTCGTCTTGACGTTCTTGAGGATGCGCTTGTTAGCTTCGGTGTTCGCCTGACAGATCGGCTCGACTCGTTCGACGTACTGGGCACGGGTCGGCGCTTCTTCGGCCGCGGCGGAGGCGACTGGCAGAAGCGCCAGTGCGGCGGTGGCTACGGCAGCTGTGAGGACCCCCTTCATTCCCTGTTCGCACGTTAGTCGATCCGTCCCCCGGCACTCTGTTGAGCTCCGGAGAAGTCGCGGCGTGCGGCGGCGCTCTAGGATTCGCCGCCGTGATCAGCACCAACGAATTCCGCAACGGTTCGCACATCGAGATCGACGGCAAGATCTTCCGCATCATCGAGTTCCAGCACGTCAAGCCGGGCAAGGGCGGTGCGTTTGTGCGGACCAAGCTGCGCCGGATCGAAGACGGCTCGGTGCAGGACAAGACTTTCCGCGCCGGCGAGAAGTTCCGCCCGGTGCGGACCGAGTCGCGCAAGATGCAGTACCTCTACGACTCCGGCGATGCGGCTGTCTTCATGGACACCCGCGACTACGAGCAGATCGAGATTCCGCGAGAGCTCGCCGGCGAGGCGATGCAGTGGTTGTTGCCCAACGGCGAGGTTGACGTGCTCTTCGTCGACGAACGGCCCAGTGACGTGCAGGTCGCCAGCGCGATCGACATGAAGGTCACCCAGACCGAACCCGGCGTCAAGGGCGACACCGCCTCCGGCGGCGGCAGCAAGCCCGCCACGCTCGAGTCCGGCGTCATCGTGCAGGTCCCGCTCTTCATCGAGGAGGGCGAGACGATCCGCGTCGACACCCGCAACGCCGAGTACCTCTCCCGCGCCTAGTTAGCCTGCTCGCGGATTCGGCCGCCTGGGGTGGCAAGCTACGCCTAAATGTGGTACCTGTTGGAGGGTCTCAGGGTACGCCTGGAGACTTGAAGAAGGGACTTGCGGGGTGGCAAGGGCAGGGTCATGCGGGGGAGAGGAGCGCGCGCAGCGCTGACCCCATCTCGAAAAGCTTCTATCAGTAGTAGCTGTTTCCAGTCCATCGAGCAAATAGACAGGAGATACCAGTCATGCAAAAGCACAGAGGGTGCCTGACGTGCAAGGGGATGATCAGGCGATGAGGCCCAACGCAATTCGCGTCGCCCTTGGGGCCATGCTGGCGGCAATCATGCTGACCGCCGCGTTCGCGTCCACTGCCAGTGCCGCACCGGCCTGGAAGTTCGAAGGAAAAGCGCTGGAAGGCACGGAAACGATCCTCGGCGGGGCCGAAAAAAGCGGCCTCAGTATGTGGGGAATGACGACCACCTGCGACAACTTTCTCTACGAAGTCGACATCTCGAACAGCGCGGGGACTGGCAAAGGGAACGTCACCAGCCTGCCTTTGTTCAACTGCTACACCAACTCGACTTGCACAGTGGAAGCGATCGAAGCTGAAACGTTCCCCTGGCCGGCCGAACTGAAAACCGTCAGCACCAGCAACTACCTCGTGATCAAAAACGTGAACGTTTGGGTCCTCTACGGCGGTTGGTTCTGCCCGCTGTGGGGCGTCTGGGCGCACGTCACCGGAACAGCTGGCGGGCTGATCGACAACGCGACCGAAACCGCCACGTTCAATCCCTCGAGCTTTAAAGCGACCGGGACCAAACTGGAAGCGCTCGGCGAATCAGTCGAATGGAACGGGAAATTCCCGACCGAAGCATTTGAGTGGCACAGAAACCAGGCGCTAAGCGTCTCCTGATCAAGCCCGCGAAGGCGACGAGCGCCGGGGTCTTCCTGGCGCTCGTCCTCGCGGCGCTCATGCTCCTCGGTTGCGGAGGAGGGTCCTCCGACAGCTCAAGCTCGGGCAGCACCGCGGCGGATGCCGCGGGTGGCTCGGGTGATCCCGGGAGCACCACCGGTACCGGTGGTGCGTCCTCGGACGCAAACGGCACGACCAGCGGTGCCAACGGCGCCGAAAAGGCAGCCGGTAGTGGAAGGCTCTCCGGGGGTGGCTCGAGCGCAAACGGCGACCAGCCCTCTGCCGGCTCCAAGCACGGGCCCAGGATCGCCCAGCCCAAAGGTGAACCGGAGCCGGGGATCACCCCCCAGCAGCGCCAGGAAGCAACCGTGGCCAGCATGGCCTTGGAAAGCCCATCCAGCCAGGCGTCCAGCGCTGGCCCGCAGGCGCTGCCAGCCACCTACACGTGCGATGGCAAGGGCACCTCGCCGGCGCTGCGCTGGCAGGGGGTGCCGCAGGGGACCGCCGAACTGGTCATCTTCACGATGAACGTTCAGCCGGTGGAAGAAAAACTCTTTTTCGACTGGGCAGTCGCAGGGCTGAGCCCCGACCTGACCGAAGTCGAAGTCGGAAAGCTCCCCAGGGGCGCCATCGTCGGTCGCAACAGCTTCGGCAAAGCGGGCTATGAAATCTGCCCGCCCAGCGGCGCGGAAACCTACGTGTTCACCGTCTTCGCGCTGCCGAGGAAGCTCTCGCCCAGCCAGGGGTTTGACCCCTCGGCCCTGCGCAAGGAAGTGCTCGACAGCTCCGGCAACGTCGGTCTCCTCGCGCTCAGCTACGCCCGCGGCTGACGCCACTTCACTCGTCCAGCCGCCCGAAGCGGGAGAATGGCGACATGCGTAGGTCAGACCAGCGCCGCGACGCCGTTTTCGCCTGTTACCAGCGCGACGTCACCGGCCGTCCGCTGGAGGAGCTGGTCGCCGAGTCGCGCCCGTTCACGCGTGAGCTGGCCGCCGGAGTGGAGGCGCACCGCGACGAGCTCGACGCCGCGATCGCGGCCCACGCCAAGGGCTGGGAGCTGGAGCGGATAGCGCCGCTGGAGCGCAACCTGATGCGCGTCGCCCTCTATGAGATCGAGCACAGCGCCGACGTGCCAACTGAGGTCGCGATCGACGAGGCGATCGAGATCGCCAAGGAGTACTGCGGCGCCGACGCGCCGGGCTTCGTCAACGGCGTGCTGGGCGCGATCGCCCGCGAGCGCGAGGGCGTGCGGTGAACCGCCTGCGCGAGATCTCCGAGCGCCTGACCGCGATTGCCCGCGAGCTCGAGGGCGAAGAGGCCGACGACGCCCGCGCCGCGGCGCTCGCCCAAGAGGCGGCCGAGCTTTCGGCCGAGGCGGTCGAGGAGGCGAACCGTCGCATCCGCGAGGGCGAGGCCGCCTCGCAGTGACGACTTCGTTCCGGTGCGCTTTATACGTCTATATGCCGCATAAGGCGCACCGGAAGCCGTGAGCTATCCCGAGGAGCTGCGCGCTCTCGTCGACGGAGAGCTGGAGCGGCTGCGCTTTCCGGCGCCCGAGCCGACCGCCGGCCTGCAGGAGGCGATGCGCTACTCGCTGCTCGCCGGCGGCAAGCGGGTGCGGCCCGTACTCGCGCTGGCCACCGCCCGCGCCCTCGGCGCCGAGCCTGAGCGCTTCCTGCCGGTCGCATGCGCGATCGAGCTGGTCCACACCTACTCGCTGATCCACGACGACCTGCCGGCGATGGACGACGACGAGCTGCGCCGCGGGCAGCCCACCTCGCACGTCAAGTACGGCGAGGACGTGGCGATCCTCGCCGGTGACGGCCTCTTCGCCGAGGCGATGCGCCTCGCTTGCGAGCAGCCGGGGGAGCCGGCGCGGGTGCTTGCGGCCCTGCGCGAGCTGAGCGCGGCCACCGGCGTTGATGGAATGGTCGGCGGCCAGTACGTCGACGTCGCGGTCGCCGAGCGCGACGCCGAGGGGCTGCGCTCGCTGCACACCCTGAAGACCGGCCGCCTGATCGCCGCCAGCGTCGGCGTCGTGCTTACCCTCGAGGGACTGCCCGAACCTGAGACAATCCCCTTTCGCCGATTCGCCAGCGAGCTGGGCGTGCTCTTCCAGATCGTCGACGACATCCTCGACGTGACCGGAAGCGCCGATCGCCTCGGCAAGGAACATGGAAGCGACGAGCGACTTGGAAAACTCACCTACGTCAGCCACTTTGGCTTGGAGCAAGCGCGCGAGCTCGCGGCCGAGTCGCACGCCAAGGCGATCGCGGCACTGGGTGAGGCAAATGGCGAGACCGAGGACCTGAGGCGCGTGGCCGACTACATCTTCACGAGGGACGAATGAGCGAGAACGGAAACGGAGCGACACCGGAGCGCGAGACCCCGCTGCTCGACGGCATCCAGTCTCCCGCCGACCTGCACGAGCTGAACGACGCGCAGCTGCAGCAGGTGGCGCAGGAGATGCGCACCTACATCATCGACACGATCGGTGAGATCGGCGGACACTTCGGCGCCAACCTCGGCACCTGCGAGCTGGCCGTGGCACTGCACAGCCTGCTCGACTCGCCCCGCGACAAGATCCTCTGGGACGTCGGCCACCAGGCCTACCCGCACAAGATCCTCACCGGCCGTCGGGAGGGTCTGCCGACGATCCGCCAGTACGACGGTCTCGCTCCGTTCTGCTCGGTTTTCGAGTCCGAGCACGACATCATGGGCGCCGGTCATGCCTCGACCTCGATCGGCTACGGCGTCGGGCTGAAGGAGGCGATGCGCCATGGGATCGGCGACGACGGCAAGGTCGCCGCCGTGATCGGCGACGGGGCGCTGACCGGCGGCGTCGCCTACGAGGCGCTGCACGCGGCCGGCGGGCTGCAGACGCCGATGGTGATCGTGCTCAACGACAACGGCATGTCGATCTCACCCAACGTCGGCGCGCTCTCGCGCTACTTCAACCGGGTGCGGCTCAACCCGCGCCTCTTCCACGCCCGCGAGGGGGTCGAGGACCGGCTGACCAAGCTGCCGCTCGGGCTCGGCAGGCGGATCGAACGGTTGGGGCCGGAGATCAAGTCGGCGATCAAGGCCTACTGGGCGCCGGGGCTCTTCTTCGAGGAGCTCGACCTCGCCTACATGGGCGTGATCGATGGCCACGACGTGCACGCCCTGCGCGAGGCTCTGCGCGAGGCCTTCGAGGCCGACCGCCCGGTGATCGTCCACATCCACACGGTCAAGGGCAAGGGTTTCTCCCCGGCCGAGGAGGGCGGCCTCGAGGGGATGGAGAAATGGCACGCGGCCAAGCCGAAATCGATTGTCGATGGCGCCCCCGCTCCCAAGCCGGTGGCGGTGCAGGAATCCGACGCGCCCGCGGCGATCGCCCCGGAGCGGCTGGAGAAGCCCCCCGCGGCCGGCGCCCCGCCTCAGTACACGCAGGTTTTCGGCGACGCGATCGTCGCCGAGGCGCGGCGCGACGAGCGCGTGGTCGGGATCACCGCGGCGATGGCGGGGGGCACCGGCCTGCAGAAGCTGGCCGACGAGGTGCCCGAGCAGTACTACGACGTCGGCATCGCCGAGCAGAACGCGGTCCTGATGGCCTCCGGCCTGGCGATCCAGGGTGCGAAGCCGGTCTGCGCGATCTACTCGACCTTCCTCCAGCGTGCCTTCGACCAGATCGTCCACGACGTCTGCCTGCAGGAGCTCGACGTCACCTTCGCGATGGACAGGGCGGGCCTGGTCGGCGATGACGGCCCGACCCACCACGGCGCCTTCGACGTCTCCTACTTCCGCCCGATCCCCAACGTCGTGCTGATGGCCCCGCGCGACGAGGCGATGCTGGTGCACATGTTGCGCACCGCGATCGCCCACGACGGGCCCGCGGCGCTGCGCTATCCGCGCGGCGCGGCCAAGGGAGTCGAGCTGCCGGCCGAGCCGGCGGAGCTGCCGATCGGCAGCGGCGAGCTGCTGTCTAGTGGCGAGCGGGTGGCGCTACTCGGCTACGGCTACGGTGTCTCGGTGGCGCTCGACGCGGCCAAGGTCCTCGCCGGCCACGACCTCACTGCGACCGTCGCCGATGCCCGCTTCGCCAAGCCGCTCGACAGCGAGCTGCTCGAGCGGCTGGCCCTGAGCCACGATCTGGTGGTGACGATCGAGGAGAACGTCCTGCCCGGCGGCTTCGGCTCGGCGGTGCTCGAGCACCTCGAGGACGCCTTCGCCGAGCGCTCGGGCGAGCGCGCCCGCGTCCTGCGCATCGGCCTCCCGGACCGCTACGTCACCCACGGCAAGCCGGCCCTGCTGCATGAGGAGGTCGGCCTCACTGGCGATGCCGTCGCGGAGCGTGTCCTCACCGCCCTGCGCTCCGGCGCGCCCGCGCTCAGCTGAATCCCGATCCACCGGGCGAGAAAATCGCCCCAAAAATTTAGGCTTGCGTCAAAAGACTCAATCGGTTAGCCTGCCCGAGTCTCTTCTGGGGTTACTTGAGGGAGGAGAGGCATCTCTATGTATGTGGGTCCGCAGGTCGGGAGCCTCGTGGATCTACAACGTTGACCGCGCCGGTGCCAAGAGCACCGAGTCGCGGTGCCTGCGTTCGCGAGCGAGTCGTCCTACGAAGTCCGCTCGACGGGACGACCGAGCAGAGGAATCCCGATGCCGGCGATCAAGTACGCGATCGCGACCGTGAGCAGGGAGAACTTGCAGGTGGCGAAGATCGTTGCCAGTAGGGGGAAGGCGGCACCGGCGCCGTTGAGAGTGAGCAGCAGGCAGATGTTCTCGAGCGCGTCGAAGCAGGCGCCGAGGGCGCCGAAGAAGACGACGACTGCACCGACCGCGGCGAGACGGCGCCAGCCTCGTCTTCTGGCCAGGTCAAGAACCGCCGCAAGCGCGAAGGTCAGGAAGGATCCGTAGGCGAGCATGAAGCCGAAGTCGATCCAAAGCTGCTGGCGCGCGGCGTCCTGACCGTCCTTGCCCCATTCGGCAAGAATCTCGTCGGCTCGGTGCTGGCCGCCCGAGAGCTCGAACGGAACCATCCCCGGACCGCCGGTGTCCTTCATCCGATTCTCGGCTGGGGACATCGCCAAGAGCAGGGCCACCATCGCGACCCCCGATGCAATCAATCCCCGCCGGCGCGTCACGCGCGGAGCCTATCCTCTGGCTCATGGGGCAACCCCGGTCGACAGACGCCCTCGCCGTCGCAGCGCTTTCCGCTTCGGAGCGGCGGGTCGTCGAGCGTCTAGTCGGCTCGCTTCAGGACGAGTTGGCGGAGGATCTGCGGGCGATTTGGCTTTATGGCTCTCGTGCCCGCGGCGATGCCGCGATCGAGGAGACCGATCCTGATCTGAGGTCCGATATCGACTTGATGGTCATCGCCGATGGCGGCGAGCGCCGTTACGACGACAAGGTCCAGGGCCTCGCGTATGCGGCAGCGGTTGAGGCCGGTGAGAGTCCGGTCTGGTACTCGGTCTTCGTCTTCGATCCGGAGTGGCTGCAGGGCCGCCGCGCGATCGACTCCTTCTTCATCCAAAACGTCGATCGAGACAAGCTGGTTCTCGTCGGAGACTCGCTCCATTGAGCCCGCGTTCAGAGGAGTTCATGGCCCAAGCGCGCGAGCGAGCAAAGGCTGCTCGCGAGATTCTGGCCTCCGGCCATCTCGAGGTAGCTGTCAGCGTCGCCTACTACGCGATGCTCAACGCCGCTCGCGCCGCTCTGTCGGAGGATGACGAGCACTCTCGGACTCACCGTGGGACTTGGCACCTGTTCCACGACCGTTATGTCGCTACCGGGGCGTTCGATGAGGGTCTCCACTCGCTCGCCACCAGCGCGCAGCGGACTCGTGAGCGTGGCGACTACGAGGCGATCACGCCGGACCCCGCTGAGGCGGAGAAGGTCGTCGAGGGGGCGTCGGACTTCGTGGATGCCGTCGAGCGAATGTTCGAGGTCTAGCTTTGCCAGGCACTGGCCAGGAGGTCACGATCCGTCGATGCAGGCCCGAGGATGCGCAAGCAGTCCTCGACCTTTGGATGCAGGAGCGGAGCGGACACGCCAGTACTGCCGACCGCCTGGAGGACGTCGAGCGGCTGATTGGTGATTCACCGGCCGCGCTTCTGGTTGCCGAGCTTGGCGGGGAGATCGTCGGCGTCCTGATCGCCGCCTGGGATGGGTGGCGCGGCAACATGTACCGCCTCGCCGCATCGAAGGAGCATCGACGTCAGGGCATCGGAATCGCGCTCACGCGGGCGGGGGAGGAGTATCTGCATGGCCGCGGCGTGCGCCGGGTGACAGCTCTCGTCGCCTTCGAGGACGAGGCGGCCAGTGGGTTCTGGGAGGCAGCGGGCTATCCACAGGACCGGGAGATCGGCCGGCGCGTGCGCAATCTGTAGCGCGCGGCGACCGGGGTTCTCAACCGGGAGTATCGATCCAGCGAACGATCAGCCCGTCACGCACTTCGTGAAAGGCCGGCGGGGCCGGGGGAGGGTCCTCGCTCAATAGGGCGACCACCTCATCTGGTCCGTGCAGATGCTCCTCGATCGCGGTCGTCCAGTGGACGTCCCGGTCGAGCAGGCGTTCCAGCCGCGACCAATCGCGGGCCTCGATTGTGGCGAGTACATCGCATACCGCCAGTACTTGCTCCGCCATGATCCGAGAATAGTCGTAGCGTAGGAAGCCGCAGGACGCACAGGGGTGTGCGCGGCCGTCGATCTCGAAACGGAGGGCGGCGAGGAAGTCCCGCTGCCGCCCTCCGAGTTCCTCACTTCGAGAACGGTCCTAACACCCGTTCGGCAACATCCTGTTGAAGCGTCCAGGATTGGGACGTTCACCACCGGGGTTCATGCATGCCTTCCAGTTGGTGGTGCCACCTTCCTGCCAGCCAATCCGGACGTTGACCCCGCAATTGTTCTTGGCAGACTGCAGTTCACCGCTAGCCCAGCTTTCGGCACCGCATTGAGGAATGGTGACCTCTTCGCCGCTAAAAAAGGTGCCGTACCAGACGCAAATGGCCGAGCCCGTGCAAGTGCCCGCCTGAGCGGTCGATGCCTGGATCGAGAGCATCAGGACCATCGCTGCTGCTGCGGTCAGCAGGGCGGCGGTGACTCGCCCTCGCTTCGACATAAGGGACTGCTTTGCATGCGACATCGCTTCCTCCGTTGTCTTGTGAGATGGATTCCGCCGGGCTTGTCGCAACACGATAATGCATTTTTGAGTATTCGGGTCTTCTTAATGGTCTTAGATCGATTTCGCCCCACAACAGAAAACGCCCCGGCGGGGAGCCGAGGCGAGTTCTGGGGTTACTACAGGGAGGAGAGACCGCCGACCCACCGCATGGGAAAGCGGATTCTGGCTCCCAGAGCCAAATCACCTCCGGCTGATTCCGGTTGTAACCGGTTAAATCCGTGCCTGACTGTGGCACGAGTGTGGCACCGAGTCGGCTTACGAGGTGTGCGGCAGTAGCTCCAGCGTGCGTGACGGTGGAAGGTGCTGACGTCGACCTGCTAGCCGAAATCGATCTCGCTCGGGCAGCGACTCCGTCGCCCGAGGTCGGCCAACACCTGGCGAATCACCGGATACCCGGTCGGGCGCAGCACCTCCGCGCCGGGGCCGCGCAGCGCGGGCCGCTGCAAACCCTGGGGCAGGCTCAGGGGTTCGTGCTCCTGACGACGCATGGCCGCTCCCATCGACCCCCGGCGGCGGCGGTTCGGGCGATTCATCGACCGACGGGTAGTCGGTCGAGCAACGGGTAGTCGATTGATTCCCGGCCGATCTCCTTGCCGCCCGCATCGAGGGCGATCACTTCGATCGGCCCGCGGCTCGGTTCCGCGAGCAGGACAAAGCCTCCTTCGACCCCGGAGACCCGGAGGGGCGGCCCCGATTCGTAGGTGAGCTCGACGCTGGTCACCGATCGGGCCGCGATCCCCCACACCGGGACGTGGCCCTGGGCGTCGGGGTGCCGCCTCGCCCCCGTATCGAGGAGGTGCAACGGGGCGTCGCCGAGTTCCGCCGCGCTTGGATAGCCCATGCCGAAACCGATGCCGCCGAAGAGGAAACTCAGGCTGCCCGAGGGGCTGATGTAGGAATAGAGCTCGTAGCCGCCGGCTTCGGCGATCACCCGCGGTTCCTTCGCGTGGCCGGACTCGTAGAGATATTCGAAACCTTGGGGCAGCTTTTCCGCTTCTGCGGCCTGGAGCGGCCTTCCGGGGGCCTCGGCGGAGTCGCCGCCGAGCCAGCCGGAGAAGACGCCGCCGACGCTTTCCCCCGCTCCTTCGATCGCCGCCCGGGTGGATGGCACCGAGTAGAGGGCCGCCCCGAGAATCGCCAGCGCCGCGAGCGCCTGCAGGGCGAGCTTCGGAGCGCCCCAGCGCCGACGCGCTGCGCCGGGGCGCCGGTCATGGCGCCAGCCGCGGCCTGCGTCGTCGGCCCGCCCGCGGGCCACAGAGGAGGGATGCCTCTCGGACGCGAGGATCGTGGCGAGCATGTCCTCGGCGGTCGAGTCCCACAGTCGGTCCGGCCGCTCGGCGTCGTCGAGCGGGTCGAGGGTCCGCACTTCGTCTATCACCATGTCTTCGCTCCTCTCGTTCATTTGGTTCCCGCGGCACCGTGCCGGGCATGAGCCCTTGGTCGTATGTCCTCACCTGATGAATGCCCGTTGGTGACAAGCTCTTTCGAGAGTCGTCGGCGGGCGCGGTGCAGTCGCAGCGAGAAGGTGGCCGCTGAACAGCCGAGGACCTGCGCCCCCTCACGCGGCGCGAGTCCCTCCCACGCGACCAGCGTGAGGATCTCGCGATCGCGGTCGGGGAGGGCGGCAAAGGCCGCGGCGAGGGACTCCCTCTGGGCCAGGCGCTCGGCGACCGGGATCTCGGGGTCGGCGACCTCCACCCCCTCCAGGGAGGACACGGTCAGGTGTGCGGCACGGCGACGCTCGGAGCGGCGGCGGTGCCCCAGCACCTTCCGGGCGGTGCCCAGCAGCCACGGCAACGGCTCGAGCGGGAGCGTCTCGAGGCGGCGCCAGGCGATCAAGAAGGTCTCCGACACGATTTCCTCGGCCACCTCGCGGCCCTCGGTCCGTCGCAGGACGTAGGCGAGGACGCGCGGGTAGCAGGAGCGGAAGATCGCCTCGAAGCGAGCGGCGGCCAGCGCCTCCAGCAGGATCGGTCGGTCGTCGGTCACTATCACTGTAGTGCCCGCCGGGCAGTGAATATTTCACCCGGCGACATGGCGACGGGGAGTCGGGTCGAGGACGACGGCCTCGCGGCGGAACTCGGGCGGGTATGGCCCTCGTCCCTTTCGACTCTTTCCATCTATGGACATCCTTTCCGCGGCGTCAGACGACGCAGCGCTCAGTGATCTACCCCCGTTCTGATGGAGTTCCGTTTCTAGAGTCCTTCGGCCCCAAGGAGGATTCAGATGCCCCACAGGTACCCAGCAGAGGTTCGTCATCAGGTGATCGAGCTAGCTCGATCAGGCACGAAGGTCGCCCAGCTC
>DATMIH010000071.1:0-9277 GCA_035554595.1 Solirubrobacterales bacterium | reverse complement strand
CCGCGGTTGCGGCGCTTGCGGCGCGGCTTCGTCTGGGCCTGAAGCTGAGCCCCAGCCGCACCGACCTGTGGAGGCTGAGCTCCTCCCGCCTGCGATGCCGATTCGAGGCCAACGCCGGTCAACGTGATCTGGGCCCCGCCTTCGCCATCGCCGGCGAGGAAGAGGCGTGCCGTCTTGGCGCCGCCGCTGATCGGATCGAAGCTGACCTGCAGGTTGCAGGTGGCGTCGGGGCTGAGCGGGATGCCGGTGCAGTTCTCGTCGAGCAGGTGGAAGCTGCCCACGGCGCCGCCGGAGATGATCGCGATGAAGGCGCCGCCGGGCATGTTGCCCTCGTTGGTGACGTCGATCGTCTTGGTCGCGCCGCCGGAGCCGACCGGGAGCGAGCCGAAGTTGGCCGGGTTGGTCGCGGCGGTCAGTTCGGGGCGGCCGCCTTCGCCGCTGAGCGTGGCGGTGAAGCTGGTGCCCCTTTCCGATTCGGCGCGCAGCTGGACCGAGAAGGGCGCGACTTCGTAGGGGTTGAAGCTGACTTGGATCGAGCAGGTTTCGCCCGGTTCGAGGGCGTGGTTGAAGCAGTCGCTGTTGCCGGTCCAGAAAGCGCTCGAGCCGGAGCCAACAGGCAGGATCGAGTAGATCGGCGCCGGGACGCTGCCGACGTTGCGCAGCTGGAAGCTGGTCTGGCTGTTTTCGCGGTTGACTTCGTGCAGGCCGAAGTCGTAGCCGCCCGGTTCGAAGGCGATCTGGGGCAGCGGCGGTTCTTCTCCTTCCGCAGGTGCCGCGGCGGCAAGCGCCGGGATTGCCGCGACCAAGATCAGGCAGACAGCCAAGAGGAGGGTGGCCGCGGAGGCGATCCGCGCTGACTTGGACTTGCTTCGGAGTGAGAACATGGACGCGTCATCGACAGACGCGCTCGTCTATTTGACGATGCGAAAGAACTTTCACCTAAGGACTGGTACATGGCGACGATCACGCAGGGCGAGCAGAAGCAGATCGAGCAGGCGAACGCGTCGGGCAAGACCCCGGTGATCTTCATCCACGGCCTCTGGCTGCTGCCGAGCAGCTGGCAGAACTGGGTCGACCTCTTCGCCGAGGCTGGCTACGCCCCGCTCGCCCCGGGCTGGCCCGACGATCCCGAAACGGTCGAGGCGGCGCGGGCCAACCCGCAGGCGTTCGCCGGCAAGGGCGTGGTCCAGGTCGCCGACCACTTCGCCGAGGTAATCGGTGCGCTTGATCGCAAGCCCGCGGTCGTCGGCCACTCCTTCGGCGGCCTGATCACCCAAATCCTCGCCGGACGCGGCCTCTCCTTCGCCTCGGTCGCGGTCGACCCGGCGCCGTTCAAGGGCGTGCTGCCGCTGCCGATCGCGGCGATCCGCACCACCCTGCCTGTGCTCGGCAACCCACTCAACAAGGGCCGCGCGGTGACGCTCAGCTTCGACCAGTTCCGCTACGGCTGGGCCAACGCGGTGGATGAGAAGGAGGCGCGCGAGCTGTACGAGCGCTACCACGTCGCCGCGCCGGGCAAGCCGATCTTCCAGGCGGCGATGGCCAACCTCAACCCCGCCGGCGAGACCAAGGTCGACACCAAGAACCCCGAGCGCGGGCCGCTGCTGATCTTCACCGGCGAGCACGACCACGCCGTGCCGCCGGCAATGAGCAAGGCCGCCTTCAAGAAGCAGAGCCACAACCCGGGCGTGACCGAGCACATCGAGATGCCCAACCGCGATCACTCGCTGGTCATCGATCACGGCTGGCGCGAGGTCGCCGAAAACGCGCTCGCCTTCATCAAGCGCTTCGGAGATTGACCCCAATGGAGGTGGGTCAATGTCGGATGGGCTGACCGGGCGGGTCCGCGCTTGGCAGGGGCGCGGGCAAAGCGAGAAGTTCCGCGACTACGGCATCCACACCTTTCGCCAAGAGGGCGAGGGGCCGTTGCTGCTGCTCCTGCACGGCTTCCCCTCGAGCTCATACGACTGGCGGCTGCTGTTGGACCAGGAGCTGCCGCCCAACCGGCTCGCCTTCGACTTCCTCGGCTTCGGCCTCTCCGACAAGCCGCGCGAGCACGACTACAGCCTCTTCTGGCAGGCCGATCTGACCGAGGAGCTGGTACGGCGCCACGGCGACGGGCGACCCGTCCTGATCGTCGCCCACGACATGGGCACCTCGGTCGCCAACGAGCTGATGGCGCGCGACCTCGAGGGCAAGCTGGAGATGGAGGTCGCCGCGATCGTGCTCTTCAACGGCAGCATGGTTCTGGAAGCCGCCAGCCCGACGCCGGCGCAAAAGGCACTGCGCAGCCGTTTCGGTCCGCTCGTCGCCCGGCTCTCCAGCGAGCGCTTCTTTCGCCACCAGTTCGGCTCGGTGTTCTCCGAGGCGCACCCACTGAGCGACGAGGAGGCCGCCGACCAGTGGTCGCTGGTCTGCCACAACGGCGGCCGCACTCTCGGCCACCGGCTCGTCTCCTACATGGACCAGCGCGAAGAGCGCGCCGGGCGCTGGCACGGCGCGATCCGCGAGTGGCCCGGCCAGCTCAGCCTCGTCTGGGGATTGCGCGACCCGGTCGCCACCACAGCGGTGCTGTCGGCGCTGCGGGAGCTCCGCCCGGGGGTCGCGGTGGGCGAGCTGCCCGAGCTCGCCCACTACCCCCAGCTGGAAGACCCGCAGCGCCTGGCGGCGGCTCTCTCAGCCGGCTTTCACCGCTGAGACGAGGACTGCCGCACCGCCTTCCATCCCGCGCAGGTTGGGGTGGATCGGTGCCGAGGGATTTTCCGGCAGCAGCGGTTCGACCCAGCGCACCGAAGAGCTCTTGCAGGCGTCGTGGCCGATCGAGGCCGCGTACCAGTTGGCCAGTTTCGCCCCATTGCCGGCGGCCTGGGTCGCCAGCATCGCGTTCAGTTCCTGCTGCTTGGCGCGCAGGTAGGGAGCGTCGCTGAAGGAGATCGGCATCTGCGGCCAGCAGCCGCTACCCGTCTCGGGGAAGATCGCCGGGTAGTTGACGACGTAGACCCGCGCTTTCGGCGAGCGAGTGTGGACGCCCTGCAGCACCGCCGCCACTTTCGGCGCCGTCGCCGCGATCCGTTCAGCGATCTGGTCTTTGCCGCCGGAGTCGTATTTGTTCTTGCAGGGCGAGCTGAACGGATTGAGCGTGATGCAGCTCTGGGCGATTTCCGAGAAGCCGATGTCGTTGCCGCCGATCGTCACCGAGACGACTTCCGTGCCCGCTTCCAGCGAGTTGAACTGGGGCGGATTGGGCCCGTCGATTTCGACGCTCTGCGGGTTGGTCATGTCGTTCGTCTTCGCTCCGCTGCAGCTCGGGTCTTTGAGCGAGCCGATGCTGGGCGCCGCCAGGTGCGGGTAGTTGTGATCGGACTTGAGGCAGCCGAGCGGCAGCACCGGGTTGGGGATGAAGGGCCCGGCGGCGTAGGAGTCGCCGAGCGAGACGTAGCTGGCGGCGCCGGCCGAGGTCGCGAGGGCGGCCGAGGTCGCGAGGGCGGCGACGAGACACAACAGCGCCCGCGCCAGGCGCGGGCGGACAGAGGTGGTTGAAGCTCCCATTTATTGCTCTCCTCCCCCGCCCTTGAGTTACGTGCGCTTCGTACCCGATTTTGCGTAATACAGTCCAGATCGCAAGCCGATCTGGCCGATCTGTCGATCTGGGCTCGGCTCGTTCGTCGTTAGGGTGAGAGCGGCGAACGGCGCTGCTCACGAGACAGGAGGAATCGAGATGCAGTTCATGCTTGCTTTGATCGCCGAGGAGCGCAGCTGGGAGGAGATCACGCCCGATGAGGTAAAGAAGAACCTCGCCGAGATGGGTCAGTTCAATGCCGAGCTGACCGAGGCGGGCGCCATGGTCACCGGCGCCGGCCTGCAGGAGCGCGCCACCGGAACCACCGTCCACTACAGCGAGGGCGAGCCGCTGGTCACCGACGGTCCCTTCGCCGAGACCAAGGAGCAGCTCTCCGGCTTCTGGATCATCGACGTCGAGAGCCTCGACGAGGCGCTTGCCTGGGCGAAGAAGATCCCCTTCACGAGCAATCACGTCGAAATCCGGCCGATGGTGACCGGCGGCAAGGAACTGCTGGAGAAGGCGGAGCGCTCGTAGCCACCGCTCGCGACAGCGTCGCCGCCCGCGCCTTCCGCGAGGAGTCGGGGCGGGCGGTGGCGACGCTGATCCGCCTCACCGGCGACTTCGACGTCGCCGAAGAGGCGGTCCAGGAGGCCTTCATCGTCGCCCTGGAGCGCTGGCCTCACGAAGGAGTGCCGGCCAACCCCGGCGCCTGGATCACCCAGGTAGCCCGCAATAAGGCGATCGACCGGATCCGCCGCGAGGGGGTCTTGCGCGACAAGGTCGCGGCGCTGGAGCGGCTGGAGGCGATGCGCGCCGAAGCGGAGGCTGGGCCAGGCGAGCGGCTGGGCGAGATCGAGGACGACCGCCTGCGCCTGATCTTCACCTGCTGCCACCCGGCGCTGGGCGCCGAGGCACGCGTGGCGCTGACCCTGCGCAGCCTCGGCGGGCTCAGCACCGCCGAGATCGCCCGCGCCTTCCTCGCCGGCGAGAGCGCGATGGCGCAGCGGCTCGTCCGCGCCAAGCGCAAGATCGCCGCCAACAACATCCCCTACGAGGTGCCCGTGGTCGAGCAGATGCCCGAGCGCCTGCCGGCCGTGCTGGCGACCCTCTACCTGATCTTCAACGAGGGCTACTTGGCCGCCTCCGGCGAGGAGCTGGTCCGCACCGAGCTCAGCGGCGAAGCGATCCGCCTCGCCCGCATCCTCGTCGCGATGCTGCCGGGCGAGCCCGAGGCGCGGGGCCTGCTCGCCCTGATGCTGCTCACCGACGCGCGGCGGGCGGCGCGGCTGGACCGCGACGGCGAGTTGGTTCTGCTCGAAGATCAGGACCGCTCGCTGTGGGACGCGGAGCGCATCGCCGAGGGTCTAGAGCTCTCGCGCGAAGCGGCGGCCGGCGGGCCCGCCGGGCCCTACACAGTGCAGGCCCGCATCGGGGCCGCCCACGCCGAAGCCGCAAGCGCGGCGGAAACTGACTGGGAGCGAATCGTCCGCCTCTACGAGTGGCTGGTCGAGATCGCTCCCGGCCCGGTGGTCGAACTCAACCGAGCGGCGGCGGTGGCGATGCGCGACGACCCCAAGAGCGGCTTGAAACTGATCGACGCGATCGAGGGTCTCGACGACTATCAGCCGCTGCACGGTGCCCGCGCCGACCTGCTCACCCGCCTAGGACGCAACGAGGAGGCGGCCGAAGCCTACGAGAGCGCCCTGTCTCTCGACCCCAACCCAGTAGAGCGCCGCTTCATCGAACGCCGCCTCACCTCCCTCCCCCGCCGCTGACTTCGCTCTTTTGGGCGCATATGCCCCCTTAACGACAAACTCAGCGAGCTTGAATCGGGCAGACTTAAACCGGTGAGCACTGCGCAGAGGCCTGATCCGACCGAGTCCGTGCGGCATCAGCTGCGACCGCTCTTCGATCAGATCGTGATCAAGGAGCTCGACTCCGACCGCGTGCGCCGCTCCGGTCTGGTCGTGCCGCCCGGCAGCCATGAGCCGCCGCCCCAGCAGGGCATCGTGCTGGCGGTCGGCCCCGGCCTCGACTGGTGGACCCACGTCGGCGTTGAGATGCCGGTCCAGCCCGGTGACCACGTCGTCTTCCCCGCTTCGGCCGGCGTCTGGGTCGAGGTCGACGAGGAGCGTTTGCTGGTCTGCCGCGTGGTCGAGCTGCTCGGCGTGCTCGAGTCGGCGCCGAACCGCTAGCCCTCGGAGTAGGCCGGCTCGCGCTCGGCCTCGCCGGCGGGCGCCTGAGCGTGTTCGGCCATCGCCTCGGGCGAGGGCATCGGCACTTCGCGCAGGACGGTGAAGGCGATCACCACGGCCGCGGCGACCAGGGCCGCACCAATCAGGTAGGCGAGGTGGTAGCCGGAGTTGAGCGCGGCCAAGTTGCCGGCGCCATCGGCGAGCTTGTTGTCGGTGCGCTGGGCGGCGAGGGTCGCCAGCACGGCGAGGCCGATTGCGCCGCCCACCTGCATGCTGGTGCTGACCACGCCCGAAGCGAGACCGGAGTCCTCCTGCGTCGCCCCCGACATCGCCAGCGTCATCAGCGAGGGGAACGAGGTGCCGACACCGAGACCGACCAGCAGCAGCGGCGCCAGCAGGTCGGCGACGTAGTCGCCGTGCACCGGGGTGCGGGCGAAGAGCAGCAGGCCGATGCCGACCATGATCACGCCCGGGATCAGCGTCCGGCGCGGGCCGAAGCGCATGATCAGCTTTTCCGAGAAGCCGAGTGAGAGCGTGCCCATCACGATCGTCGTCGGCAGGAAGGCGAGGCCGACCTGCAGCGCGTCGTAGCCGAGGATCCGCTGCAGGTAGAGGGCGCCGAGGAAGAACATGCCGAACATGCCGGCGACGAGGAAAGCCTGGATCAGGTTGGCGCCGACGACATTGCGCGAGTGGAAGAGCCGCAGCGGCATCAGCGGGTTCTCGATCCTCGTCTGGCGGGCGATGAAGGCGGCGCCGAGGACGAACGAGACGGCAAAGAGAATCAGGGTCTGGGCCGAGCCCCAGCCGTGATCGCTGACGCCGAGAATCGCGTAGACGCCGATCATCAGCGAGCTGGTGATCAAAGCCGCGCCGGGGATATCGGCGCCGGCCTGGAAGCCAAGGCCGGGCTTGTTCTCGACCAGGCGCGTGGCCCCGTAGGCAGTAGCGATGCCGATTGGCAGGTTGATCACGAAGATCCAGTGCCAGCTGATCGCCTGAGTCAGGATGCCGCCGAGCAGCAGGCCGATCGAGCCGCCCGCTGAGGCGACGAAGCCGTAGACGCCGATCGCTTTCGCCTGCTCCCGCGGCTCGGGAAACATCGTCACGATCATCCCCAGGATCACCGCCGAGGCGAGCGCACCGCCGACGCCGGCGAAGAAGCGACCGCCGATCAGCATCGCCTGGTTCTCTGCCACGGCACAGAGCAACGAGGCGGCGACGAAGACCGCGAGGCCGATCAGGAACATCTTGCGCTGGCCGAGCAGGTCGCCGAGGCGGCCGGCCAGCAGCAGCAGGCCGCCGAAGGGGATCAGGTAAGCGTTGACGACCCAGGCCAGGCCGCTCTGAGAGAAGCCGAGGCTGTCCTGAATTGTCGGCAGGGCGACGTTGACGATCGTCACGTCGAGGACGATCATCAGCATCCCCGCGCAGAGGACGTAGAGGGCGAGCCAGCGATTGTCGTTTGTCTTCGTCATGTCGGCCACCTTATCATTTGGTTCAGAAAAACAACTACCTACTTGCTTATCCGTATTTGATGGTTGTAAACTTATTTACATGTCGACAAAGCGCTCATACGGGGAGGCTTGTCGTTTCGCCTACGCCCTCGACGTCGTCGGCGAGCGTTGGGCACTGCTGGTGGTTCGGGAACTGCTGCTCGGCCCGAAGCGCTTCACCGACCTGCGCACCGGGCTGCCCCATGCCAGCTCCAACATCCTTTCCGAGCGCCTGCGCGACCTCGAGCACGGGGGCGTCATACAGCGTCGCAAATTGCCGCCGCCGGCGGCGTCCACGGTCTACGAGCTGACCGAGTGGGGCCGTGAGCTGGAGCCGATCGTGACCAAGCTCGGCGCCTGGGGCGCCCGCTCGCCGATCCCGCCCGACTCGCAGGAGATCGGCCCCGACTCGGTGGTCCTCGCCCTGCGTTCGCTTTTCGACCGCGAGGCTGCGGGCGATCTGACCGCTACGTACGAGCTGCGGATCGCCGAGAGCCGTTTCCGCGCAGAGATCACCAATGGGGAGCTCGACCTCGGCCGCGGCTCGGCCGGGGATCCGGCAGCGACGCTTACGCTTGCCGACGCGCCGACCTTCGCCGCCGTCCTCGCTGGCCAGCTCCCCCTCGACGAGGCCATCGCTGCCAGCGCCGCCCAGGTCGAAGGCTCCAAGCAGGCCGCCAAGCGCTTCCTGCGCCTCTTCCCGATGCCCGAGCCGTGCGAGTGCGCGGGCGTTGCAGCGGAACAAGCGCTCCAGCCTGTCTAGCAGCAAGCCCTTAGGCAGATGAGCCGTTGAAACGGTCGAGCATGCTGAGCACAGCTCTCGTGTTCGCCCGAATCTGTTCCGTGTTTTCTTCCATCTGCACGATCAGCCTCGTGTAGACCTTCTCGTTGCGGAGCAGGATCTCGCGATTGAATTCCCGCGTTTCCTCCTGCAGCGCCCTGAGCTTCTCCTCTCGTTCCTGGCTCCAGGACTTGAACTCTTCGTCCCGTTTCTCGAGATAGCGCTTGAAGCTGCGACCGAACACGAAATGTATTGTCGCAGGACTTTACGCACGCGTGGCGCTCTGAACCACATGATTGCGTCAACGGCGGCGCCCCCAACTGTGCGCATTGGGTGCGACGGCGCGCAGCTCGGCGACGGCGTATTCGCGTAACGGGTGGGAGGCGCCGCGTTGGCGGGGCTTGACCGGCGGGGTCGCGGGGCGCTGGTCGCTGGAGTCCCCGCCGGCCCTCCCCCGCTGGACCGAGTCTTTGGGAATGCTCAGCTCGATCACCTCTGAGACGACGACGTTGGTGGTGCCTTCGTGGCGCTCGAGCCGGCCCAGCGCGCGGATCAGGGGGGCGGCCCGCACGGCGGCGCGGCAGCGCTCGTAGACGGGCGGCGGGACGACGAGGTTGATCGTGCCGATCTCGTCCTCGAGCAGCATGAAGACGATCCCGTTGGCGGTGCCGGGTCGCTGGCGGGCGACGACGAAGCCGGCCACCGTGACGGTCGCGCCGTTGTTGTCCCGCTCGAGGTCGGCGCTGGAGCGGATCTCGTCGTCGAGGTGATCCCGCATCAAGCCCAGCGGGTGGGCGTCGAGGGTGATCCCGAACGAGTGGTAGCTGGCGATCAGCCGTTCCCAGTCGCTGAGCGGCTTCAGCTCAGGTGCCCGCGGCGGCTCCAACGGCAGCGCCATCTGCACGTCCTCCCCGTGCCGCCGGCCCGTTCCAGCCCCCCCGGCCTCCCACAGCGCCTCCCTGCGGCCGGCCGCCGTCAGGGTCGGCACCAAGGCGGTGCCTCCCCTACCGACCAGGTCATCGAGCGCGCCCGCCCAGGCGAGCCGTTCGAGACCGTCGCGCCCGACGCCCGAGCGCGAGGCGAGGTCGGCGATCCCGGCGTAGTCGCCGCTGCGCTCGCGCTCGGCGAGGAGGCTCTCCATCTCCTCCTTGCGCACGCCCTTGACGTAGCCGAGGCCGATCCGCACGCTGAGCTCGCCTTCGATCGGCTCGGCGTGGCAGAGCACCCGGCTGCGGTTGGCGTC
>DATMIH010000070.1:0-3650 GCA_035554595.1 Solirubrobacterales bacterium | reverse complement strand
CGCCTCGATCGCGAAGACCTCGTCGGGGACGTGGCGCGGCGAGCACTGGGCGCGCACCCGCCGGGCGATCTCCTTGCGCAGCCCCTCGTCCAGCTCGGCGTCCTCGCGCAGGACGATGAAGAGCGGCATCCAGCCGTCGGTGTCGGGGCGGGGCACGTCGACGACGAGCGCGTCGACGATCTGGTCGAGGCTGAGCACGGCGCGGTAGATCTCGCTGGTGCCCATGCGGATGCCGCCGCGGTTGATCGTCGAGTCCGAGCGGCCGTAGATCACCGCCGTGCCGCGCGAGGTGATCTCGATCCAGTCGCCGTGGCGCCAGGCGCCGGGGAAGAACTCGAAGTAGCTCTCGCGGTAACGGCTGCCGTCGGGATCGCCCCAGAAGAAGACCGGCATCGAGGGCATCGGCTTGGTCACTACGAGCTCGCCGACCGCGTCGATCAGCGGCTTGCCATCTTCGTCCCAGGCCTCGACCGCGGCGCCGAGAGCGCGCGCCTGCAGCTCGCCGCGATAGACCGGCAGCAGGGCGCAGCCGCCGACGAAGGCGGTGCAGAGGTCGGTGCCGCCGCTGGTCGAGAAGAGCCAGGTGTCGGCGCCGATTTGCTCGTAGATCCAGTCGAAGCCCTCGGGGGCGAGCGGCGAGCCGGTCGAGCCGACCGACTTGAGGCGGCTGAGGTCGCGACCGGCGCCGGGCTCAACCCCGGCCTTCATGCAGGCGGCGATGTAGGCGGCGCTGGTGCCGAACATCGTGATCCCGGCCCGCTCGGCGAGTTCCCAGAGCACGCCCATGTCGGGGTGTCCGGGGTTGCCGTCGTAGAGCACGATCGCGGCTCGAGTGAGCAGCCCCGAGACGAGGAAGTTCCACATCATCCAGCCGGTCGTGGTGAACCAGAAGAGGCGGTCGCCGGGGTGGGCGTCAACGTGGAGGTGGAGCTTCTTCAGGTGCTCGAGCAGGATGCCGCCCTGCGACTGCACGATCGCCTTCGGCAGGCCGGTGGTGCCGGACGAGTAGAGAACCCAGAGCGGATGGTCGAAGGGGACGCGCTCGAAGCTGAGATCGGCGCCTTCGCCCGGGGCGAGCAGCTCGTCCCAGCGGACCGCGTCGCGCAGCGGGGCGAGGTCCGGCTCGGAGTCGAGGTAGGGCAGGACGACGGTGCGCAGCAGGCTTGGCATCTCGGCCTGCAGCTGGACGAGGGTCTCGCGGCGGTCGAAGTCCTTGCCGCCGTAGCGGTAGCCGTCGACCGCGAACAGCACCTTGGGCTCGATCTGGGCGAAGCGGTCGATCACGCTGGCCGGGCCGAAGTCGGGAGAGCAGCTCGACCAGATCGCGCCGATGCTGGCTGTGGCGAGGAAGGCGACGATCGCCTCGGTGATGTTCGGCATGTAGGCGACGACGCGGTCGCCGCGCTCTACTCCGAGGGCGCGTAGGCCGGCGGCGGTGGCCGCGACCTGGGTGCGCAGCTCGCCCCAGGAAAGCTCGCCGAGATCGCGCAGCTCGGAGGCGTGCAGGATCGCGATCTCTGCGTCCTCCTTGCCGGCAAAGACGTGCTCGGCGTAGTTGAGGCTGGTGCCGGCGAACCACTCAGCGCCGGGCATCTCGCGGCTGCCCAGCGCCCGCTCGTACTCGCCGTCGGCCTGCACCCCGAAGAAGTCCCAGATCGCCGACCAGAAGGCCTCGAGGTCGTCTACCGACCACTGCCAGAGCTCGTCGTAGGTGGCGAAGCCGAGCCCGCGTTCGGTCTGCAGCCAGCGCATGAACTCGCGCAGGCGCGAGCGCTCGACCAGCTCGGCAGGCGGCTCCCAGAGTTTCTCGGGCGCCGCGCCGCTCACGCCGCGGCCGCGCCGGCAGCCGCCTGCGCCAGGTCCAGCTCCTGCGGATCGTGCGAGCAGATCAGCCGCACGTCTTCGCCGTGGCGGGTGACCAGCTCACGCAGGCGCTCCTGGTTACTCAGACGCTGACGGCGGTCGGCGTTGTTGAGGTTCTGGAAGAGGCGGAGGCCGGGCGGGCAGGAGGGGGGAGAGGCGAGCTCGTCGTGGTGGAAGTAGGCGTCGCCGCAGTGCAGCAGCCAGCCCTCGTCGGTCTTGATCGCTACACCGCTGTGGCCCAGCGAGTGCCCGGCCAGCGGGATCAGCAGCACCTCGCTGCCGAGGTCGGGCAGGATGCGGACGCCGCCGAAGCCGAACCACTCGTCGCCTTCGCCGTCGTGGCGGATCCACTTAGGGTTGTGCTTCCAGTGCACGGGCAGATAGCGAGGCCGGTCGCGCAGGCGCGGTTGCATCGCCGCGTCGAGCTCGCGACCGAAGATGTGGACCTCGGCGCCGGGGAAGTCCGGCAGGCCGCCGGAGTGATCGGGGTCGAGGTGGGTGGTGACGATCTGCTTGGTGTCACTCGCCGCGAAGCCGAGGCCCTCGACCTGCTTCAGGGCCGTCTCGCCGAGCTCGGCGCGCGGTCGCATGATCGCGAAGACGGGCCCGAGCTGGCGTGGGTTGCGGGTGTCCTCGGTGCCAAAGCCGGTGTCGAGCAGGACGAGGCCGTCATCGGTCTCGATCAACAGGCAGTGGCAGACGACCCGCCCCTGCTCGAGCAGTCCGCCCTCGCCGTTGATCAGCCGCGCCCCGTTGGGGCAAAGCGTCCCGCAGTTGAGGTGGTGAATCCTCATCCCGGCGCGGCAGTCTATCTCTGCTTAGCGCTTTGGCCCGATGTGGCGGTCGAGGACTGCGACCGAATCTCGCCGGGCGACCGAGATGTTCCACGGCCCATCCTGGCGCCACGCGACCCCGAGCCGGTCGCACGCCTCACAGAAGATCCCCTGAATGTCGAGCGAGCGATTGGAGAAGAAGTAGCGCGGATAGGTGTAGGTCTTCTCCGGGTGGCGAATCACGTTCGTAACCCGGCAGCCGTCGGAATGGATCAGGCCGCGGAGGAGGCGGCCGGGGTAGCGGTCGGCGATTAGCTGCTGCCAAGGCTCCAGCGCGATCTTCCGTTCGTGCTTGATGCCCGGGCCGTGCTGGGGGAAGAGGTGCGGCCAGTGCTTTGAGAATGAGCTCACTTCCTCCATGTTCTGGGTCTTGTGGCTGAGTACATTCACCGCGCTGGCCGGAAGGACGATGCTCAGGGCAGCTCGGGTCTCGGCGACGATCAATGGATAGGCGCGGTCGAGAAAGATTCGTAGGCGAAAGACGCCGCGAGGGTGTCCGGAGAGCATGCCGTCACCCAAATAGAGGCCGAGAAGATAGGCGTAGGCATGCACCGTTATTCCAGGCAGGAACTCAACCCAGCCCGGACATCGCGGGCACGTCATAGTCTCGCGCCGCCGTGGATCTCGGTATGACGACAGCGGACGCCGATGTCGAGTTCGGCCTCTGACCCAGTCGCTGATGGTCTTGCGGTTGACTCCGATCTCGCGCGAGATCTGGCAGTTGTTCCAGCCCGCGTCGGAGAGCCTGAGAGCACGCTCGACTTGCTCGGCTGATTTCACTGTTTCGCCTCGGCGGCGGATACGGCGGGTGGGACTCGAACCCACAAGCGCTTGCGCGCAGCGGCTTTTGAGACCGCCTCCTTTACCAGTTTGGACACCGCCGCTTGCTCAACCATTCTACGGCCAAAGCTAGATCCAGCATCGGGCGCGAATGCGTGAACCGCGCGCTTTGGG
>DATMIH010000069.1:0-15639 GCA_035554595.1 Solirubrobacterales bacterium | reverse complement strand
AACGACGACCTCGGCGGCGGCTCGCTGACGGCGCTGCCGATCATCGAGACCCAGGCCTCCGACGTCTCCGCCTACATCCCGACCAACGTGATCTCGATCACCGACGGCCAGATCTTCCTCGAGTCCGACCTCTTCTACTCGGGTGTGCGCCCGGCGATCAACGTCGGCATCTCGGTCTCGCGGGTGGGCGGCAACGCGCAGACCAAGGCGATGAAGAAGGTCGCCGGCAAGCTGCGCCTCGACCTCTCCCAGTATCGCGACCTCGAGGCCTTCGCCCAGTTCGGCTCCGAGCTCGATCCCGAGACGCAGAAGACGCTGAACCGCGGTGAACGGCTGGTCGAGCTGCTCAAGCAGAAGGAGCGCGAGCCGCTCGAGGTCGCTGACCAGGTCGCCGCGATCTACTCCGGCACCGGCGGTTACCTCGACCGGATCGCCACCGAGCGCGTCGGCGAGTTCCTCGGCGACCTGAAGATCCGCCTGCACGCCGAGAAGGCCGACCTGCTGAAGCGGATCAGCGACAGCGGCAAGCTCGAGGAGGCCGACGAGGAGGAGCTGGGCAAGGTGATCGGCGAGTTCGTCGACGACTTCGGTGCCGACTTCGATGAGCACGGCGACCCGATCGAGAAGGGCGAGTCGGACCGGATCAAGTCCGAGGAGGAGCGCGCCAAGCCCTCCCGCACCGCCGAAGCTGAGGCCGAGGAGACCGAGAAGGAGGCGACGCCGGCGTAGCTCGCAGCTGACGCCGGTACCCGCCCATGGCCACTCAGAAGGACGTCAAGAATCGCATCGCGTCGATCAAGAACATCAACAAGATCACGCGGGCGATGGAGATGGTTGCCGCGGCGCGCCTGCGCCGGGCCGAGCAGCGGATCGATCAGATGCGCCCATACGCGCAGTCGATGCGCAAGCTCACCCGCCGCGCCGCCGAACAGGCCGGTGGAATCCCGCGCGTGCCCGTTCTGGAAGAGCGCGAGGACGAGAAGCGCGTCGGAATCGTCCTGATTACTGGCGACCGCGGTCTGGCCGGCGCCTTCAACACCAACATCATCCGCGACGGACTTCGCCTTAGGGGCGAGCTGCGCGAGCAGAGCAAGGAGGCGATCTTCTCCGCCGTCGGTCGCAAGGGCGTCTCGGCCCTGACCTTTCGCAAAGAGGATCCGCGCACTTCCTACGCCGGCTTCACTGACCGGCCCGGCTTCGCCAACGCACGCGAGATCGGAGAGGAGTTGACCTCCAGCTATGTCGACGGTGAGCTCGACCGGGTCGAGCTGGTCTACAACCGCTACGTGTCACCGCTGACCCAGCACGTCTGGCGGCAGACGCTGCTTCCCCTGCAACAGGCTGACGTGATCGGCGAGGGCGTTGCGGAGGAGGAAGAGGAGGGCGAGGAAAGCGAGATCGAGAAGGCACACAGCCGCTCGATCTGGGAGTACGAACCCGATGCGGAGGAACTACTGGGACAGCTGATCCCGGAGTACGTGAACATCTCCGTCTACCGGGCGTTGCTCGAGTCCGCCGCGTCTGAGCTGGGAGCACGGATGACCGCGATGCGCAGTGCCGCCGAGAACGCGGAAGAAATGATGGGCGACCTGACCCTGGAGATGAACCGGGTCAGGCAGGCCGAGATCACCCAGGAGATCCTCGAGGTCGTCGCCGGCGCCGAGGCGCTTGGATAAGACTGCGAAACAGAGAAAAGGAACCAATGTCTGAGAGCAACGGAGCAAACGTAGGGCGAGTCGAGCAGGTGACCGGCGTCGTCGTCGACGCGGTCTTCCCGGACAAGCTGCCGGAGATCTACTCGGCGGTGAAGATCCAGATGTCCGGCGACGCCGACAACGAGGCGACCGAACTGGTCTGCGAGGTGCAGCAGCACCTCGGCGACGACCGGGTCCGCACTGTGGCCATGGACGCCACCGACGGCCTGCAGCGCGGCGACAAGGTGATCGATACGGGGGGCCCGATCTCGGTCCCGGTTGGCGACGCCACCCTGGGCCGCATCTTTAACCTGCTCGGCGAGCCAATTGACCTCGGCGAGCCGGTTGAGACCGAGGAGCGCTGGCCGATCCACCGTTCCGCGCCCGCGGCCTCCGACCTCGCTCCGACGCAGGAGATCCTCGAGACAGGGATCAAGGTGATCGACCTGCTCGCGCCCTACGCCAAGGGCGGCAAGGTCGGGCTCTTCGGCGGTGCCGGCGTTGGCAAGACGGTGCTGATCCAGGAGCTGATCCGCTCGATCGGCGAAGAGCACGAAGGCCTCTCGGCCTTCTGCGGCGTCGGCGAGCGCTCGCGCGAGGGCAACGATCTCTGGCTCGAGATGAAGGAGTCCGGCGTCATCGACAAGACGATGCTGGTCTTCGGCCAGATGAACGAGCCCCCCGGGGCCCGCCTCCGCGTCGCTCTCTCCGGCCTGACGATGGCCGAATACTTCCGCGAGCAGGGTGGCCAGGACGTGCTGCTCTTCATCGACAACATCTTCCGCTTCGTCCAGGCGGGCTCCGAGGTCTCGGCCCTGCTCGGCCGCATGCCCTCCGCGGTCGGCTACCAGCCGACGCTGGAGACCGAGATGGGCGAACTGCAGGAGCGGATCACCTCGACCGAGCGCGGCTCGGTGACCTCGGTGCAGGCGATCTACGTCCCCGCCGACGACCTCACCGACCCGGCCCCGGCCTCGGTCTTCGCCCACCTCAACGCGACCACGACGCTCTCGCGCTCGATCTCGGAGAAGGGGATCTACCCGGCGGTAGACCCGCTCGACTCGACCTCGACGATCCTCAAGCCCGACGTCGTCGGTGAGGAGCACTACCGCACCGCGACCGAGGTCCAGGAGGTGCTGCAGCGCTACAAGGAGCTGCAGGACATCATCGCCATCCTCGGCATCGACGAGCTCTCCGACGAGGACAAGCAGACGGTCTCGCGTGCCCGCAAGATCGAGCGCTTCCTCTCGCAGCCGTTCTTCGTCGCCGAGCAGTTCACCGGCCGCAGCGGCGAGTACGTCCCCGTGGGCGAGACGGTCCGCGGCTTCCGCGAGATCCTCGACGGCGAGCACGACGAGCTCTCCGAGGGCGCCTTCTACATGAAGGGCGGCATCGACCAGGTGACCGAGGGCGCCGCGGCGGCCGCGGCCTAGGAAAGAACCCATGGCTGCCGAGCACATGGTCGACGTCGAAGTCCTCACCCCGGAGGGGGAGGTCTGGGGCGGCGAAGTGCGCCAGGTCTCGACCCGCACCGCGGTCGGCGAGCTGGGCATTCTCGCCAATCACGCGCCGCTGTTGGCGTCGCTGGAGCCGACCGAGCTGCGCCTTCATGTCTCCGACTCGGAGACCAAGCGCTACGCGCAAGCCCACGGCTGGCTTCAGGTCTTCGGCAACCACGCCAAGCTGCTGGTCGAGGAAGCGCTCGACCCCGACGAGCTCGACGCCGGCACGCTCAAAGAGCAGCTGGCGGATGCCGAGCAGCGGCTCAAAGAGTCCGAGGACGGCAGCGGTGCCTACGCCCGAGCTGAGAAGGACCGCGATCGGGCTGAAGCGTTTCTGGCCATAGCTGAGGGCTAGGCTGAATTCAGCTTCGAGATGAGGCCGGCTCAGCGGCACCGCTGATCTGCCAGCGAACTCCCGGACCGAACTCGAGAGCGACTCCGCCGGGGCTGATCAATTCCCAATTCGGCGGGTCATTCTTTGTCTCTGCGGCTGCTGGTTTGATGTCGAACAGTGAGCCGTCAGAAAGCTTGCAACGCAACTCCCCGGTCTCGTCATCGATATCAGCGTCCTCCACAGAGAGCCCGATCAACTGACCGGGATCTGCCGGAGACCACTCGGCGTCTTGAGTTGCCAGCCGCCAAAGGTCGCCGCGCGCATCGCGGATCTCAATATGAAGGACATTCGGATAGCCGATGTGCGCGTCAACAATCGCTCCGCGCATCGACCGCAGGACGTTCACTGGTGAAGCATCTAGGGCTACGACAGTTGCCATTTATCCCTTCCATTGTCGCAGCCAGCCCAGCAGTTCTCCATAGCTCATGTCAGCTTGCACGTTGCCGGACGCCTTCTCGGTATGCAGTGCCTTACTGGCTTCATACCTCTCCTCAGCGCTGAGTCCGGCCTCCTTGCAGGCTTGGCGGAACTGTTTGATGTCGCGCTTTCGGGTCATGGTCTCGAGGAGACTAACCCTATTATAAGCACTTATGCTAAGATGTTATTTATGCCGAGGATTGAGCTTTCTTCGTCGGTCTATCAGCGACTACTTCGCAAGGCCACATCTTTTGACGACACCCCCGAGGACGTCATTGGTCGACTGCTGGACGAGACGGGAGCGGGGGATCCGGATACAAACAGCTCTGCGCTCTTGCGGAATCAGGCGCCAGCTCCGCCAGGTTCAATCCTGCCGGTTGGCGCATACTGGCTGCCAATTCTCGGCATCCTCGCCGAGGCCGGTGGTTCGGCGGCCGCAAATGACGTGATCGACGCTCTCGCAGAACGGATGGGGGACGAACTCAAGGACCGGGATCGGGAAACGCTTCGCAACGGCGAGGTTCGCTGGCGCAATCGCGCTCGCTTCGCACGACTGCGGATGAAGGAGCGCGGTCTCCTGAGCAAGACCTCGCCGCGAGGGGTCTGGGAGATAACCGATCTGGGAGCTACCTATCTCAGACTGAATCGACAGTCGTAGCGGCGCCGTGGCGCTCGGGGGGCAGGCAGTGGTCCTCGCGTTCAAATACCGTCCGGCCATGTATGGAAGCCAACGACTGGTTCCCTCGCAGTGGGGTCTCGGATGAGCGACGAGCTCGTTGCGCTCGTCTCACGACTGGTCAGCTACGACAGCGCTGAGCCCGATGGGGTGCTGGAAACCGCCGGTTTCATCGAAGGCTGGCTGGACTCGCGGGGGATTCAGGTTGAGAGCGACGATGTGCGCGGGCTGCCGGTGCTGAAGGCTGAAGTCGGGCCTGAGGACGCGCCGACCGTGGTCCTGCACGGGCACATCGATGTGGTGCCGGCGCAGACTGGGCAGTTCGAGCCTCGGGTCGAGGGGGATCGGCTCTATGGGCGCGGTGCCTATGACATGAAGGGCGGGCTGGCGGCGATGCTGCTGGTCACGGCGGCGATGCGGGATCAGGACGGGGTGCGGGTGCGGTTGGGGATCGTCGGCGACGAGGAGTCCGAGGAGGAAGTCGAACGGGGGTCCGACCATCTGGTCGACAGCGGCTTCCTGGGGGACTTCGCGATCACCGGCGAGCCGACCGATCTGCACATCGGGGTCGAGGCCAAGGGGGTACTGGCACTGCGGGTGACGGTCGAGGGGACCGCGGCCCATGGGGCGACGCCCTGGCTGGGCGAAAACGCGGTTTTGAGGGCGATCGACGTTTTCCGCAGTATCGAGTCGCTACCGTTCGCACGGCACTCCTCGGAGCTCTTCGATCGCCCCTCGATCAACCTCGGTCGGATCCTGGGCGGCGACGCGCTCAACAAGGTGCCCGACCGATGCGCCATCGACGTCGACATCCGCTACCTGCCCGATCAGGATCCCGCCGACCTGCTGGAGCAGGTGGAGGGGATACCCGCGGCCAAGGTCGAGCAGCTCTTCACCCGGCCGCCGGCGGTCGTCGACCGCGAGCTGCCCTATGTGCTCGCCCTGCGCGAGGCGGCGAGGACGCACCACGACGGCGAGCCGATGAGCGTCGGGCGCGACGGGGCCTCCGATGCGGTCTCGTTCCTACGGGTCGGCGTGCCGGCGGTCGAGTTCGGCCCGGGAGGCGAAGGGCACCACGGACCGGAGGAGTGGGTCTCGGTCTCCTCGCTGCACACCTACCAGCAGACCCTCGACACCTTCCTGCGCTCGCTTCCCGCCCATCTAGCCGCTTGAGGGACCGTGGCTGAGTCGGGTCTGAGCAAGCCGCCGCCCTCGGGCGACCACGAGCCGGCGCCGAAGCCGAAGCGCTACTGGTGGCGCTTCAGCCTAGGCTCAGTGATCATCGTGATCGCCGTCGCCGCGGCAACCTCGGCCAGCATCCTGCTCTACATCGGCAGCATCGCCACGGCGCTCTCGCATCACAACATTTACAACGCCAAACTGCACCGCTATCTCTCCAAGGTCAACGGCGGCGCGCCTGAGAACATCCTCATCCTCGGCTCCGACAAGCGCGCCAACCTGGCCGAAGACCCGGGCCGCTCCGACACGACGATGCTGCTGCGCCTCGACCCCGACCGCGAAGCGATCGCGGTGATGTCGATTCCGCGCGACCTCAAGGTCGAAATCCCCGGCTACGGGACGGACAAGTTCAACGCTGCCTATACGGTCGGCGGCCCGAAGCTGACCCTGCAGGTGGTCAAGGAACTGACTGGCCTGCAGATCAACCACGTTGTCAACGTCGACTTCCTCGGCTTCGTTCGCGCCGTCGATGCGATCGGCTGCGTATACACCGACGTCGACCGCCGCTATTACCACTCCAACGCCGGCGTGCCGCCCTCCGAACAGTATTCGGAAATCAACATCAAGCCGGGCTATCAGCTGCTCTGCGGCAAGAAGGCCCTGCAGTACGTGCGCTACCGCCACACCGATACCGACATCGTCCGCTCGGCTCGCCAGCAGGACTTCCTCAGTTCGGCGCGCGAGCGTGTGCCGATCTCCAAGCTCGTGCTCGGCCAGAACGATCTGGTCGACATCTTCACCAAGTACACGACCTCCGACATCAGCGACACGGAGACGATGCTGCAGGTGCTGAAGCTCTTCGTCGCCTCGCGCAATGCATCGATCAAGGAGGTCCACTTCCCGGCCGAACTAGGACCAAGCTATGTCTACGCCTCCTCCGAAGCGATCCACGAAGCCGTCGATAAGTTCCTCGGCATCGAAGCGAGCGCCGGGCCGCTGGGAGAACTCGACGAAGGTCGCAATGAAAAGTCCGGCAAGAAGAAGCGCAAGCACCACAAGGCGCCAAAGCCGCACATCGCCAAGCCGAAGCCGCCGGGGAGCGACGGGTTGGTGCCGGCGCGCGAAGCCGGCGAACTGGAGGCGAAGAGCGTTACGCGGAAGGTCAGCGCCGGTTTCCCCGTTTTCTTCCCGACCAGGCTTCCATCGGGGGCCTATTACGTTGAAAGCAATTCCTATGAACACGTCCAGGACCCACGCACCTACCACCTGCGCGACACCGACGAAGAGCGCCACGGCGCTTACCGCATGGTGGTCGAGTGGCCGCTCTCGGACGGGATCCACTACTTCGGCCTGCAGGGGATCCAGGGCTGGTCTGACCCGCCGATCCTCGATAGCCCGAGCCTGACCAAGACGATCAATGGACGGGAATACGACATTTACGTCGACGGCGACCGCGTATCGCTGGTCGCCTGGCATCGTGGCAACAACTCCTACTGGGTCGCCAACGATCTGCTCAACACCTTGAGCAACGATCAGATGATTGGGATCGCCCGTTCCGCTGATGTAAAGGTTCCCAACCAGAAGCGCAGAAGGGGGAAAGCGAAGCGATGAGTGCAGAGAGAGAGCCGATTGGGGTGATCGGGGTCGGCTGGGTCGGCCTCGTTACCGCTGCCTGCTTCGCCGAGGTCGGTCACCAGGTGATCGCCCGCGACATCCTGCAGGAGAAGGTCGACTCGCTCTCGCGCGGCGAGATCACGATCCACGAGCCGGGCCTCGGCGAGCTGCTCGAGCGCAACGCCGAGCGCCTCACCTTCACCACCGACATGGCGGAGCTGCTCGAGGGCGCGAAACTGCTCTTCGTCTGCGTCGACACGCCGCCGACCCGCTCCGGTGATGCCGACCTCTCGCGGGTGCGCTCCGTGGTCGAGGAGCTGCCGGCCGAGAGCGACCACGTGCTGGTGATGAAGAGCACGGTTCCCGCCGGCACCGGCAACTCGATCCGCCGCGACCGGCCCGGCCTCTCCTACGTCTCCTGCCCCGAGTTCCTCAAGGAGGGCTCGGCGGTCGAGGACTTCCTCCATCCCGACCGCGTCGTCGTCGGCGCCGATTCCGGCGACGAGGAGCCCCGTGACGCCGTCGCCCGCCTCTACGAGCCGCTCGGCGGCGAGCTGGTGCGCACCGACGTCGCCAGCGCCGAGATGATCAAGCTCGCCTCCAACGCCTTCCTCGCCACCAAGATCTCCTTTGCCAACGAGATCGCCAACGTCTGCGAGAAGGTCGGTGCCGACGTCGGCGAGGTCGCTCGCGGCATGGGTCTCGACCAACGCATCGGGCCCGCCTTCCTGCGCGCCGGCATCGGCTACGGCGGCTCCTGCTTCCCCAAGGACGTCAGCGCCCTGAAGATGCTGGCCGGCAACAGCGGCTACCACTTCCAGCTGCTGGGCGCGGTGATCGAAGTGAACGAGTTGCAGAAGCGCCGCGTCGTGCAGAAGCTGCAGAAGTACCTCGGCTCGCTGGTAGGCAAGCGCGTCGCCCTGCTCGGCCTCGCCTTCAAGCCGCACACCGACGACATGCGCGAGGCCTCGAGCCTGGTGCTCGCTGCACGCCTCGAAGGGGAGGGCGCCGAGGTCGTCGCCTACGACCCGGTCGCCGGCGGGGTCGCCCGCGAGCTCTTCGACGAGGTCGAGTTCCGCGATTCGGCCATGGAGGCGCTTGACGGTGTCGATGCCGCGATCCTGGTCACCGAGTGGCCGGAGTTCGCCGAGCTCGATTGGACCGCCGCGGCGGAGACGATGGCTCGTCCGCTCTTGATCGACGGTCGCAACTTCCTCGATGCCACCCAGCTCAAGTCGGCCGGTTTCGAGTACGAGGGCATCGGGCGCGCGGTTGACGATTCCGTCCCCGCGGGTACTGCCGAGTAGTGCAAGCGATCGTTCTGGTTGGGGGCGAGGGGACGCGGCTGCGGCCGCTGACCGAGACCGTTCCCAAGCCGGCCCTGACCCTGGTCGACAGGCCCTTTCTCGCCTACATGATCGAGTGGCTGGCCGGGCACGGCGTCAGCGAGGTCGTGCTTGCCTGCGGCTTTCTGCCCGATGTCCTGCGTGAGGCGCTGGCCGGTGAGGAGGAGCGCGCCGGGGTCTCAATTTCTTATGTGGTCGAGCCCGAGCGGCGTGGCACCGCGGGTGCGATCCGCTTTGCCGCCGACGAGCTCGGCGAGCGGCTCGATGACCCCTTCCTCGCCCTCAACGGCGACGTGCTCACCGACCTCGACCTGACCGCGCTGCTGCGCGCTCACGAGGAGCGCGGGGCGAGCGCGACGCTGGGCCTGTACCCGGTCGATGACTCCTCCGCCTACGGCCTCGTCCACAGCGACCCAGGGGGTGCCGTGCTCGAGTTCCTCGAGAAGACTGGTGAGGCGGTGCCGGGCGAGATCAACGCCGGCATGTACGCGCTGGAGCGCTCGGTGCTCGAGCTGATCCCGCCCGGCGAGGAGGTCTCGATCGAGCGCGACGTCTTCCCGCGGCTGGTTGGCAAGGGCCTGCACGGGCTGCGGCTGGATGGCTACTGGATGGACATCGGCACCCCCGAGCGCTACCTGCAGGCGAGCTGGGACATCCTCGAGCAGCGCGTCGATACCCGGGTGCACCCGACCGCGCCGGGGATGCACATCGGTGCCGGGGTGCAGATCGCCGCTGGCGCTACAGTCGGATCACGGGTCGTGCTCGGCGCAGGCTCCCGGGTAGAGACCGGCGCCGAGGTGCGCGACTCCGTCCTGCTCGATCGTTGCGTGGTGGGGGAGGGGGCGCGGGTCAGCGGCTCGATCCTCTCCGCTGGGGTTGTGCTCGAGGCCGGCGCCAGGTTGGAGGACAGCGTCGCCGGGCAGGATGAAAGAGTGCCGGCCTGATGCTCGACGACATCCTTGCCATTCCCGACCACCTGCGCGACGCCCTCTGGCGGGTCGAATCGGCGCGGCTTGAGCCGAGCGAGGCCGCTGGTCTAATGGTCTGCGGCATGGGGGGCTCGGCGATCGGCGGCGACCTCGCCGCCGCCGCGCTCGGCGACCGCCTCACCCGTCCGCTGTTGACCGTGCGCGGCTACGCGCTGCCGAGCTGGGCGACCCCCGAGTGGGCCGTGCTCTGCTCGAGCTACTCCGGCGATACCGAGGAGACGCTCGCCTGCTTCGCCGCCGCCGAGGCCCTCGGCACGCGGAGGCTCGTCGCCAGCACCGGCGGCGAGCTCGTAGACGGTGCGCGCGAGGGCGGCGTGCCGGTGATCGGCCTGCCGGGGATCCTTCCCGCTCCGCGCACCGCGGTCGCCTACATGCTCGTCTGCGCCACCGAGGTCGCGGCGGTGGTGGGTGTCGCGCCGCGCATTCACACCGAGATCGACGCGGCCGCCGCCTTCCTCGAGCAGGAGTCCGACAACTTGCAGAAGCGCGCCGAGGAGATCGTCGCCCGGCTCGGCGACACGATCACGGTGGTGACCGGGGCTGACCTGACCGCGCCGGTCGCGCGGCGCTGGAAGACCCAGATCAACGAGAACGCCGAGCAACCTGCCTTCTTCTCCGAGCTTCCCGAGGCCGATCACAACGAGCTCTGCGGCTGGTCCGGCGCCAAGTTCTCCGCGGTCATGCTCGAAGACAGCGACCAGCACCCGCGCGAGCGTCGCCGCTTCGAGCTGACCGCCGAGCTGATCGAGTCCAGCGGAGCCGAGGCGGTGCGGATCGAGACCGAGGGGGAGACCAGGATCGCCCGCCTGCTCTGGGCGACGATGCTGGGCGACCTCGTCTCGCTGAAGATGGCCGAGGCGCGCGGCGTCGACCCGCTGCCGGTGACCGCGATCGAGGGCCTCAAGACCGCACTGGCGGGTGACGTCCAATGAGGGCGATGGTTCTGGCGGCCGGCCTCGGCACCCGGCTGCGGCCAATCACCTACGCGGTGCCGAAGCCGATGGTGCCGGTGCTGAACCGGCCGGTGATGGAGCACAGCGTGCGGCTGCTCGTTCGCCACGGCTTCAGCAAGGCGATCGCCAACCTGCACTGGTTTCCGGAGACGATCGAAGGCCACTTCGGCGACGGCTCGAAGCTCGGCATCGAGCTCTCCTACAGCCACGAGGAGCAGCTGTTGGGAACGGCGGGCGGGGTGCGCAACGTCGCCGAGTTCCTCGGCGATTCCTTCCTCGTCGTCGCCGGCGACGCGCTCACCGACATCGACTTCACCGCGATGCGGGAGTTCCACGAATCGCACGACGGGCTGGTCACCCTGGCCACCAAGCGGGTCGCCAACACCGACGAGTACGGGGTCGTGATCGCCGGCGAGGACGGGCGTATCCAGGGCTTCCAGGAGAAGCCCGACCCGGCCGAAGCTCTCTCCGACCTGGCCAATACCTGCATCTACATGTTCCGCCGTGAGATCTTCGACTACTTCCCCGAGCCTGGCACGAGCAAGGCCGCCGGCGCTGAGGACCCGCCTGAGTTCACTGACTGGGCAATGGACGTCTTCCCGGCGCTGCTCGAGAACGACGTGCCCTTCTACTCGCACGAGATCGAGGCCTACTGGAACGACATCGGAAACGCCGAGGAGCTGAGGCAGGGGAGCATCGACGCCCTGCGCGGCGCGGTCGAGGTCGAGACGGGGGTGCCCGAGGTGAGCCCCGGCGTCCGCTCGTCCAGCTCGCTCGAGGGCGTCGAGGTCGAGGGCCCCGTTCTGGTCGGCGCCGGGGTGGAGTTTGGCGCCGGCGCCAGGATCCAGGGCCCGGCGATCATCGGCGATGGCTGCCGGATCGGCGCCGGTGCTTGGGTGCGTGACTCGATCCTGCTCGCCGGCGCTGAGCTGTCGGCCGAGGGAATGCTGGTCGGCGCGATCGCCGGTCGCGTCGCCAAGCCCTGACTCTTTCCTGACAGCTTGCGCGCAACGCGCGCGCCGCGGGGTCGCATGATCTGGCCGTGCAACCGCTGTCGGCTTTCCTCTCCGAGCTGTTCCCGACGCTCTGCGCGGCCTGCGGGCGCAGCTGTCGCTCCGGCGCGGTGCTCTGTACCCGCTGCGGGCGCCGCCTCGGCGGGGCAAAGCCGCTCGCCGGCCGCGGGGCTCCCGGCCTCGATCGGGCCTGGTCCTCGGCCCCGCACGAAGCGGTCGCTCGCGACTTGGTCACCGCCCTGAAGTTCCGCCGCCTGCTGCCCGTCGCCGCGGTGATGGCCGAGCGGATTGAGTGGCTGGCGCCGGAGAGCCTGCTCAGCGGCGCAATCGTGCCGGTGCCGAGCACCCGTCTGCGCTCGCTCGGCCGCGGCTTCGATCCGGCGACTGAGATCGCCGCGGCGCTCGCCCTGCGCACCGGCATGCCCCTGCGCCCCGTCCTCTCACGCGGCGACCTTGGGCGCCAGCTGGGCCGTCGCCGCGCCCAGCGGATCGGCCAGCCGCCCCACGTCCGCCTGCGCGGCGAGGCGCCGCGCAGCGTGCTCCTGGTCGATGACGTGCTGACAACCGGGGCGACTCTCTCCGCCTGCGCCCGGGCGCTGCGTGGCGGCGGCGCGTTCCGGGTAGTTGCAATCACCTTCACCAGGCGTCCGTAAAAAGCCACCTTTACGGGGCGGGCGCGGGGGCGTAGCATCGACGGACCGACACCCAAGGAGGAAAAATGCGGATCGAGATACGTGGACGCAACGTCGAGGTCACTGACGAGCTGCGAGGTCATGTGACAAAGCGATTTCGCCGGGTTGGTAGGCAGGTGTCGGAGCTGGCGACCCTCGACGTCGAGATCTACGAAGAGCGCAACCCCTCGATTGAGGACAGCCACGTGGCGGAGGCAACCCTGCGGCTCAAGGGCGTGACCCTGCGGGCCCGCGAGGCCTCCCCCGAGATGGTCCACACGATCCACGCCCTGGCGGAGGACATCCGGCGCCAGGTCAAGAAGCACCGCGAGCTGCGGCGTAAGCGCACCCAGACCCGCAAGGCCGTTGCTCGTATGCGCGGCCGGACTGCCTAGGTAGTTCGCTTCGTTCCATGACCCCGGTGAGGAGGCTGGGTGTCCTCTGGTCGAATTGAATCCCACGCGCTTTGCGCGTGGGATTAATGAGGAGCGTGGCCTGCGGCCACGCGGAACCGGATTGCATTTCCGCCGCTTCGCGAACATTCGCCCAGAGGACACCCAGCCTCCTCACCACGCCGTCGCAGGATGAACCGAGCTATCCGAGGCGGTCACGGAGCCCACAAGCTTCGGGGAGGCCGGGCGCCGGGAGACGCTTCGAGCTGGAGCTTCCGAGGTTCGATGCGCGTCGATGGGATGACGGGAGTGCCTCTGCGGGAATGTTCGCGAAGCGGCCGCCGCACTCGTGTTTCGAGGCGCGGCGAAGCCGCGCTCTTCAATTGTCGCTAAGCGCGCGCAGCGCGCGTGCGACCTAATTCCCGCAGAGGCACTCCCGTCATCCCGCCCACCCCACCCAACATGGGAAGGTCGCCCCAACCACCTCCCGGCCCGACCCGACCACCCTCGCTACCCTTGAGCAATGCCTGCTGCAAGGGACATGGTCACGCGCGCGCTGCGCGTCGGCGAGGGGCGCAAGTTCAAGGGTTACGAGAAGCGCGCCGAGGTGATCAACCGGATTGAGCCGGAGATGGAGCTGCTCGACGATGCCGAGCTGCGCCAGGAGGCCGATGACCTGCGCAAGCGGGCGGTCGAGGGCGAGTCGCTCGACGACCTGCTGCCAGAGGCCTTCGCCCTGACCCGCGAGGCCGCCCGTCGCTCGATCGGCCAGCGCCACTACGACGTGCAGCTGATCGGCGGCATGGTCCTGCACGAGGGCGCGATCGCCGAGATGAAGACGGGCGAGGGCAAGACCCTGACCGCGACCCTGGCCGTCTTCCTCAACACGCTGGCCGGCAACAGCGTCCACCTCGTCACCGTCAACGACTACCTCGCCCGCCGCGACTCCGAATGGATGCAGCCCATCTACGATGCGCTCGGGGTCAGCGTCGCCGCGATCCAGGAGGGCGACGACCACGCCACCCGGCAACGCAAGTACGCCTGCGACGTCGTCTACGGCACCAACTCCGAGTTCGGCTTCGACTACCTGCGCGACAACATGGCCGACGCGCTCGAGAACTGCGTCCAGCCGGGCCACCCCTTCGCGATCGTCGACGAGGTCGACAACATCCTGATCGACGAGGCGCGGACGCCGCTGATCATCTCCGGCGCCCCCGAGCAGGCAGCCCAGACCTATTACACCTTTGCCCGCCTGGCCAAACAGATGGACGGCGTCCAGGCAAAAGAGAAGCTGCGTTCGCTGGGGGAGTCCAAGGACACTTCCGAGGCCGAGCACGATTACGAATTCGACGAGAAGCACAAGACCGTCTCGCCGACTGAGAAGGGCGTAAAACGGGCCGAGGAATTCGTCGGCGTCGACAACCTCTACCTCGCCGAGCACGGCAGCCTGGTCAATCACCTGGTCCAGGCGCTGAAGGCGGAGTCGCTCTACAAAAAGGACAAGGACTACGCCGTGGTTGACGGCCAGGTGATGATCATCGACGAGTTCACCGGCCGCATCCTCGAGGGCCGGCGTTGGTCGGAGGGTCTGCACCAGGCGGTCGAGGCCAAGGAGGGCGTCGCGATCGGCGAGGAGAACCAGACGCTGGCGACGATCACCCTGCAGAACTTCTTCCGCCTCTACGACAAGCTCTCCGGCATGACCGGCACGGCGCTGACCGAGGCCACCGAGTTCATGAAGATCTACAAAGTCCCGGTGGTCGAGGTGCCGACCCACCGCCAGATGGTCCGTGCCGACCAGAACGACCAGATCTTCAAGACCAAGGACGGCAAGTGGAAAGCGGTGCTGGCGGAGATCGCCGCGCGTCACGAGAAGGGTCAGCCGATCCTGGTCGGAACCGTCTCGGTCGAGGTCTCGGAGATGATCTCCGAGGAGCTCAAGCGCCAGGGGATCGAGCACGCGGTGCTCAACGCCAAGCCTGAGCACGCCGAGCGAGAGGGCGAGCGGATCGCCCAGGCGGGCCGCAAAGGGGCGGTGATGATCGCCACCAACATGGCCGGCCGCGGCGTCGACATCAAGCTCGGTGGCGACCCCGAGCAATCGGCGATCCACGAGCTGAAGAAGAAGGGGATCACCCCGGGTGACGAGGGCTACGAAGAGGCACTGGCGGCGAAGGTCGCCGAGCTGGAACCGCTCTGCGCCGCCGAGGCCGAGGAAGTTCGCGAGCTCGGCGGCCTCTACATCTGCGGCACCGAGCGCCACGAGTCGCGCCGCATCGACAACCAGCTGCGCGGCCGCTCCGGCCGCCAGGGCGACCCCGGCGAAACGCGCTTCTTCCTCTCCGCCGAAGACGACGTGATCCGCCTCTTCGCTGGCGACCGCATCTACAAGATCCTCGATCGCCTCGGCCCGGTTGACGATGAGGGTGAAGAAATGCCGCTCGAAGCGGGGATGCTGACCAAGACCGTGGAGAACGCCCAGAAGAAGGTCGAGGAGCAGAACTTCCTGATCCGCAAACGCGTGCTCGAGTACGACGACGTGATGAACGAGCAGCGCCGCATCGTCTACAAATATCGCCGCGAGATCCTCGAGGGCCGCGACATGTCGGAGATCGCCCGCGACGAGATGGAGGGCGTGATCGAGCGCCTAGTCGACGAGTACACCCCCGGCGACGTGCTCGAGGACTGGGACATGGCGGAGATGGAGACCCAGCTGCGCCAGATCTGGCCCGTCAGCGTCGAGGTCGGCTCGTTGGCCCCGGAGCAGGTCGATCGCGAGAAGCTCAAGGACGAGCTCGA
>DATMIH010000068.1:0-14052 GCA_035554595.1 Solirubrobacterales bacterium | reverse complement strand
GCCAGGCCCTGGCCGACGCCGACGCACATGGTGGCGATGCCGTATTTGGCCTTGCGGCGGCGCAGCTCGCGGACGAGGGTGCCGGCGAGGCGGGCGCCGGTGCAGCCGAGGGGGTGGCCAAGGGCGATCGCGCCGCCGTTGACGTTGAGCTTCTCCTCGTCGATGCCGAGCTCGCGGGCGCTGGCGAGCACCTGCGAGGCGAAGGCCTCGTTGAGCTCGATCAGGTCGATGTCATCGAGTGTGAGGCCGGCGGCGTCGAGGGCGCGGGGAATGGCGAGGGCGGGGCCGATGCCCATGTAGGCGGGGTCGACGCCGGCGACTCCGAAGGCGACGACGCGGGCCAGTGGCTCGGCGCCGAGCGCCTTAGCCCCGGCCTCGGAGGCGATCAGGGTGCAGGCGGCGCCGTCGTTGAGGGTCGAGGCGTTGCCGGCGGTGACCGTGCCGTCCTCGCGGAAAGCGGGGCGCAGCTTCGCCATCGTCTCCAGCGAGGCATCGCTGCGCGGGCCCTCGTCGGTGTCGACCGTGACCGTCTCGCGGCGGCTCGCCGGCGCCTCGATCGGGACGATCTCCTCGGCGAAGATGCCGGCCTCCTGGGCGGCGACGGCGCGCTGGTGGCTGCGCAGGCCCCAGGCGTCCTGGTCCTCGCGGCTGATGTCGTAGCGCTCGGCGACGTTCTCGCCGGTCTCGCCCATCGATTCGGTCGAGATGCCGAGCTCGGCCATGCGAGGGTTGATGAAGCGCCAGCCGAGCGTGGTGTCGTGCATCGTCTGCGGGCCGCGGGGCAGGCCGCGCTCGGGCTTGCCGACCACCCAAGGCGCGCGGCTCATCGACTCAACCCCGCCACCGAGGTAGAAGTCGCCCTCGCCGAGCTTGACCGCCCGCGCCGCGCAGTTGATCGCCTCCAGGCCGGAGGCGCAGAGACGGTTGACGGTGGCGCCGGGAACGCTGTGGGGGAGGCCGGCGAGCAGCGCCGCCATCCGCGCCACGTCGCGGTTGTCCTCGCCCGACTGGTTGGCGGCGCCGAGGTAGACATCGGCGATCCGCTCGGGGTCGACGCCGGTGCGCTCGACCACGGCAGCGATCGTGTGCGCCGCCATGTCGTCGGGGCGGATGCCCGAGAGGGCGCCGCGGTAGCCGCCCATCGGCGTGCGCACCGCGTCGATCAGGTAGGCCTCGCTCACGCCCCTGGATTAAAGGGGACGGCCGACGCGCGCGTATCCTTGGCCCGTGTTCTTCGTCCTCGGGACAGTTGCGATGGTGTTGCTCGTCGTCGGCGTGCTCTTCCTGATCGAGCACTTCTACTCCGGCAACAACGCCGAACTGCTCGACTGGAAGCCGACCCGCTCGCCCGAACTCGAGGCGCAGAACGAAATCGACGATGTGCAGCAGATGCTCGAGGCACAGAACGAGATGCGCCGCCGCCGCGGGGCCGTCGAGCGCAACGAGCAGGAGCTGCGCGACGAGGTTGCCGCCGAGGAGCGCGAGCGCTTGCGCCGCCGCCGCTTCGGGGCGACCTGACTTGGCTCGAGCGCTGATCGTCGGCTGCGGCTGCCGTGGCCGCGAGCTCGGCGCCGGTCTGCGCGAGGAGGGTTGGGCCGTGCGCGGCACCAGTCGGCGCGAGGATGGGTTGGCGGCGATCGAGGCGGCCGGGATCGAGCCGGCGCTGGCCGATCCCGAGCGCCCAGCGACCGTGCTCGACCTGGTTGCTGACGTTGCTGCCGTCTACTGGCTGCTCGGCTCGGCAAGGGGGGAGCCGGAGAACCTCGAGGCGATCCACGGCTCCCGCCTGGAGCGGCTGCTCGAGCGCCTGGTGGAAACCCCGGTGCGCCGCTTCGTCTACGAGGCACATGGCTCAGTTGATCCGGAAATTCTCGCGGGCGGCGCGGCCCTGGTCGAACGGGCGGCCGAGACTTGGCGAATCCCGGTCGAGGTCATGCGCTCGCCGGAGGCGTAACGCGTTGACCGTCTCATAGGACCACAACGCGTTGCGGTCCTATGAGAGACGACGACGGCATATGGCTAAACTCGGATAGGGATTTAGGTAAATGCGAAAATTTAGGTAAATAACGAAAACAGCGAGCGAAGGAGCAGTCTGATGGCGCTGCAGCTTGGTGACGTAGCACCCGATTTCGAGGCCGACACGACCGAGGGCCGGATCAAGTTCCACGACTGGATCGGGGACTCGTGGGCGGTGCTCTTCTCGCATCCCAAGGACTTCACGCCGGTCTGCACGACCGAGCTCGGCTACATGGCGAGCATCGAGCCCGAGTTCGCCAAGCGCAACGTCAAGATCATCGGCCTCTCGATCGACCCGCTCGACCGCCACGAGGAGTGGGCCAAAGACATCGAGGACACGCAGGGCACGGCGCCCAACTACCCGATCATCAGCGACCACGACTTCAACGTCGCCCGCCTCTACGGGATGCTGCCGGCCAACGTGACCGGCAGCGCCGAGGACCGCACCCCGGTCGACAACCAGACCGTGCGCAACGTCTTCGTCATCGGCCCCGACAAGAAAATCAAACTGATCCTCGTCTACCCGATGACCACCGGGCGCAACTTCGACGAGGTGCTGCGCGTGATCGACTCGCTGCAGCTGACCGCCAAGCACAAAGTCGCCACCCCGGCCCAATGGCAGCAGGGTGACGACGTGATCATCGCCGGCTCGGTCTCCAACGACGAAGCGAAAGAGGCCTACCCGAACGGTTGGGAGTCCCCGCGGCCCTACATCCGCATCGTCCCCCAGTCGGAGGCCGAGAAGGTCTAATCGAAGCGGTCAAGTAGGTCCGCCAGGATCCGCGCGGTAGCTCCCCAGATCAGCTGCCCCTCGACCTCATAGGTCGGGGTGTGGATGGGGACGCCGCGCCGGACCAGGCGGCGCATCTCATAGCTCCCGCGCAGGATCTCCAGCGAGAAGGTGAGCAGGGTCTCGACCTCGGCCGGGTTCGGCTGCAGGTCGAGCTCACGCGGGTGCGGGATGCGCCCGACGAAGGGGTGGATCCGGTAGCTGGTGACGAAGGTGTTGGTTGCCGGCAGCGCCTCGCCCAGCTCGACGACGGTGGGATCGAGGCCGATCTCCTCCTCGGCCTCGCGTAGCGCGGTCGCGCTGAGGTTGGCGTCCTCGGGGTCGCGGCGGCCGCCCGGAAACGAGATCTCGCCCGCGTGGCGGCGCAGGTCGGCGCGCCGCTCGGTGAAGACGAGACCCGGCTCGTCATCCGGCCAGCCGTAGAGCGGCAGCAGGACGGCGGCTTCGGTGGGGTCTGGCGACTTTCCGGTCATATAACGGGAGGAAACTCGTCAGGCGCTGCTCAGATAATGACCTGGACGGTTCCTCCGTCGACGGACCATGCGGCTCCGCTGACGTAGGAGGCGCGCTCGGAGCAGAGGAAGACGATCGCGCCGGCGATCTCGGCCGACTCCGCTAGGCGGCCGATCGGGCGCTTGGAGCCAGCGGTGGCCAGAGCTTGCTCCCGGCTTGCGTCCCCCGACATCGCTTGCGACTGGTCGAGTAGGCCACCGGGCTCCATCCACATCTCCGATTCAACCGGGCCGGGGCAGATCGCGTTGACCAGAACGCCGCTCTTGGCGTAGCGGTCGGCGAAGAGACGCGAGAGCGAGAGCTCGGCAGCCTTCGCCACCGAGTACTCGGGCATCGCCGAGGAGGGGCGCTTGCCGGCGGTCGAGCAGACGTTGACGATGCGGCCCCAGCCGCGCTCGGCCATCGGCGGCGCGGTGGCGCGCATCGCCCGCAGCGGCGCCATCACGTTGAGCTCGTACTGGGCGCGCCAGTCCTCGTCGGGGACGTCGTCGAGGTCGCGCCACTGGGCGCTGCCGGCGTTGTTGACGAGGACGTCGAGATGGCCGAAGTGGTCGGTGGCCGTGGTGAGCATCAGTTCACCCGCGTGCTTGTCCGTCACATCGAGGGGGAGCATCTCGGCGCGACCGCCGTGACTCCTGCCAGCGGCGCGGGCGGCGTCGGCCGCCATGCTGAGCCGCCCCTCGCTGCGCGCGACCAGAAGCACATCGGCACCCTCGGCGCAGAGCAGCTTCGCCGTCTCGGCGCCGATGCCGCGGCTGGCACCGGTGACGACGCAGGCGCGCCCCTTTAGCCCGAGATCCACGAGGCCTCCACGGTCGGTTCGTCCATCAGATCGTCTCGATCTTGTCGGCGATCGTGACCTCGGTCTCGCCGGCGATCAGCCTGTGGACTGGGCATTTTGCGGCGACGACGAGCAGGCGCTTGCGCTGCTCGTCGCTGAGCTCGCTCGGCAGTCGTAGTGTCACCGCGAAGGAGAGCGGCGCGCCGTCGCGGTACTCCACGTCTACGTCGATCGCGACCTGGCCGACATCCCAGTCCTTGCGCTCGGCGTACATCTCGATCGTCACCGCCGTGCAGCCCGCGAGGCTGGCAGCGAGAAGGCGGGTGGGGGAGGGACCGGTGTCGGTGCCGCCCGCGGCGGTGGGCTCGTCGATCCGGAGCACGTGGCCGCCCTCGATCTCGACGTCGTGGGCGTAGCCCTCGGTGCGGCGCGCGACGACCTTCATGCCGGACGACTTATTGCCGCATAGCGGAACAAACTCGCCACGCGACTCAGCGCCCCCTGCGCCGGCCCTCGAAGAGCGCCGGGTCATCGACGTCGACGAAGCGTGCCATCGCGTAGGCATAGTCGGAGGCGCGGTTGACGAGGTGGATCACGGTCTCTGAGGCCAGCTCGCCTTCCTCCGCAAGGGCGGCGATGCGGCGCTCGGCGCGGCGGATCACGGTGCGGGCGACGTCGAGCTGGGCGGAGAGCCGGTTGCCGCCGGGGATGACGAACTGCGGCGGCAGCTCGACCTCGCTCATGTAGCGGTCAATCCGCCGCTCGAGCTCGGCGACCATCGCCTCGGTCGTGCGGCTGATCCCGTCTTCGAGGCGGTCGGCTGCCTCGGGCGCGGTCGCCAGCTCGGCGCCGGCGATGAAGAGGTCGTCCTGGAGGCGCAGGATGTCAGCGGCTAGCTCGGTCTGGTCGGTGTCGCAGAGGGCGCGGGCGGCGCCGAGCTGGGAGCAGGCCTCGTCGAGCGCACCGTATGCCTCGGTGCGACCGTGGTGCTTGGGGACCCGGCCGCCATACCAGAGCGAGGTGGTGCCGTCGTCGCCCTTCTTTGTGTAGATCTTGACCACGGGGCGATCCTACGCCGCGCGGTCCCAGTTAGCCTTAGGCCAGCGGGTTGAAGAGGAGGCCGGTCAGCACCTTGGGGTAGAAGTAGGTCGACTTCGGCGGCATGTTGGCGTCGCTTTCGCAGATTTCCTTGGTCTGCTGGACCGGGATCGGGCGCAGGATGAAAGCGACGTCGTAGGTGCCGTCCCCGATCAGGCGCAGCGAGTCCTCGACGCTCTTGGCGTAGCCGATGCCGCGCTTGGCGAGGATGTCGTCTTCGCTGAGGCCGGCGAGGCCCTTCAGTACCAGGGTCTCGAGGATCGCGGCGTCGAGGCGGCGGTAGGCCTCGGGCTCGCCCTCGAGCAGGCGGTCGAGCTCGGCGGTGTCCTTGAGCCGCAGGCGGAACGCTTGTTTGTGATGTGAGTCGTAGAGGCCGAAGACGCCGACGCCGTCCTCGCCGAGCGGGTCGACGCGATCGGTCTCGACCTCCTCGATCTCGAAGAGCTCGCGCAGGCCCTCGCCAAGGCGGCGCTGGCGCTCGGGATCATCGGCGAAGCCAGAGAGCAGGCGGTGAGTGGGGTAGACCGAGAGGCCGGGATCGTCGAGCCCGGTCAGCGCCATCAGGGTGTAGTTGTGATCGCCCTCGCCGCCGATCTCGTCGCGGTAGGCGATCGCGGTCTCGTAGCGGTGGTGGCCGTCGGCGATCAACAGCTGCGCGTCGGCGAGCAGGGCGGAGATGTCTTCGTTCAGCTGTGGCAGGCGCCAGAGACGAGTGATCGTGCCCGCGGCGTCGGTGGCTTCGCCCCAGGGCTGTTCGACCGAGGTCTCCTTGGAGACCAGCGGCCAAGGGTCGATCGTGCTCAGCGAGAAGATCGGCGAAAGGTTGCAGCGCGTCGCCCGCATCAGTTCGAGCCGGTCCTGCTTGGGACCGGGCAGGGTGCGCTCGTGGGGCAGGATCGTGCCGGTCTCGAAGTCCTCGACCCGGACCCGGGCGAGGATGCCGTGGCGGATGTGGGAGCCACCGTCGGGGCCGGTGTATTCCTGCTCCATCGCCCAGATTGCCGGCTCGGTGTCCTTGACCAGCGCCCCGGCCTCTTGCCAGGCCTCGATCGAGTCGGCCGCCGCAGCGTAGGGGTCTCCCTGTCCTTCGGCCTGGGGGCCGGTCTCGCCGTAAGGCTTGGGCAGATCGATCGCGACCGCGTTGTAGGGCGACTGGGCGAGCAGTTCCTGCCGCATCGCCGCGTCGATCACGTCATATGGCGGCGCCACCACGTCCTGCAGCGACCCGACCGCATCGAGGTCGTAGTGCAGGGCGTTGAGCGGACGCACGTCAGCCATCGCGACAAACCTAACGCCTGCCCGGGGCCGTCGCTCTAGACTGGGCGCTTCGGGGCGTGGCGCAGCCTGGTAGCGCGCCGCCTTTGGGTGGCGGAGGTCCCCGGTTCGAATCCGGGCGCCCCGACTAAGCTCGATGGGTGCGGGCGGGCTGGTTCAAGATCGGTGTCGTAGTGGCTGTCTCGGCCTTGGTCGTTGCGGGCTATCTGGTCGGCAAATCGACCACGGACAGCGGGGAGAGATCCCAGGGTCATCCGCTCATCGATCGCCGCAGCCTTACTGGCCAGGCCGAAGCGATTCGTGACGCGCTGTCGGGGGCGGGGCAAGTCACGACATTGAAGGCAGAGCGCTGTCCGACCCAGGCGGTGGGGGGTGGCTATGTCCGCCCCCCATCGAAGGTCCGAGTCCGGGTGCCGGCCCCTTCTATTTCCCATTTGGTGGTCTTTGCGGCCACGAACGGGATCTTGTTGCCGGCACCTGCGAAATGGGAATGCACGGCCTCCATCGGGGCCGACGGAAGTGAGGAGATTGGCGCCGGGCCCATCGGCTCGGTGACGACAAAAGGGACCGGAGCCTTTCCCCAGCTCCGTCGGTATGGCCCTGCGGTGAAGGCAACTCTCATCCCTGCCTGTGAGGGATGCATTGCTACCGCGATCTGTTCGTTCTTTCCTCACGCCGCCGTTACGAAGGTCTACGAATCAGAGCAGCTATGCAAAGGCAGGCCAAAAGGCGAGTTGCGTTTTCGCCTTTCCCATTCGACTTACATGTTCGTCGATCCACCCGATGTGGATAGCTCATCGACTGGCAGCGGCGGATCGCTTCCTTCCGTGGGGGTTCTCAGTTACTCACCCATAGCGGGAGTGCGTCAGCTGGTCTGCACCGTTGCAGCCTCCGAAGTAGATACTTGCACCGAGGCTATCGTCGCCTTTATTGCCTTCGGACATCGACGATAGTCAACATTCTCTCTCTGGCAGGGTGGTCACTGCCCTGTCGATTTCACTCGATCTGACTTCTCGGCCGCGCCTGTTGGTCCATTGTCGCCTTTTGATGTGCAAGGCCAGGATGCCACCAGCGGAGAATCCAGGCGTGATCTGTGCACGGTCGACCAAGCGTCCAGGGTCGCAGCTCGAGACTCCTCGCAGAAGCACTGCGGATTCATTCGGATTTCCTTCCACCGTTGCGTCGGCTCTGATTGCCGCTGGGATCCTCGCCGGTTCGGTTCCTACTGTTACCAAGCCATCGTCTGTGTGGATCGTCTGCTTAGGGCCCCAGAGTTCGATCTCGCGGACGCGCGACGCGCTTTGGGGCATGCAATCGGCGGAGCCTTCGCCGGCGAAGACCATGCTGAGCCCCCATCTTTCCCAGCTAGCGGTCCAGTAGCCGGGGACTGGCCAGCGGTCGACACAGAGGCTCCAGGCGCCAAGTGCTCGGATCAGCGGAAGGGCAACGGAGGCCACGGGTTGGGCTGCTGGGGGCCGGCCCACGGTGACGTCGTCGACAGTCGCCTTTTGCGCGCCGGGCTGGAGGCCGAGATCGAGGCGAAAACGACCAGGCGGATACTTGGCGGGCTCCTTTAGAGAGACCTCTTCTGGCGCATTCGCGCCGCTCGGACAGGGCTTCCCACTGTTGGAGTAGAGATAACGAGCGTCGTACCATGGGCTTTCGGGGGTGGTCGTGCACAGCCCCGGGAACTGCCCAACCGCATAGGTCCGTGCGTAACGTTCGTCGCTCGGGGCTCCAGACCTTCCGATGAGGCTGTGAATGGGACTGCGCCGCACGAAGGTGTGACCCGCTGAATGGCCTTCGGCGATGAGCCGGAAGCGAACAAGACGACCTGATTCGGCATGGATCGAAAGTGCCGCTGGGTAAACCTCCCCCGGCCGCAACAAGATGTAGGTGGTTTGGAAATAAGGAATTATTTTCTTCCTCTCCACCGGGTCAAGCACCGCGGCCGAGGACTTGTACACGCGAGCGATCGCGTGTGGGTGCACCTGGTCGATCGCCGCGGTGAGCTTGCCGAGACCCTCCTCTCCCTGCGAGAAACGGTAGGTGAAGGTTCCATGCGGGCGTGGTTTGGATCCGAGCACTTCGACCCTGACGCTGAGCACCGAGATCGGTTCGGTGCTGCGATTCGCGAGGATCATCCTGAAATTGGTGTCGCCGGCGTCTATGCCTCCGCGCCGGCGGAGCTGGCTCCAGCCTTCGTTTGGCTTTGGCAGGGGGATCTGCTTGTAGAAGGCGAGATGGAAGAACTCGGGTTCTATCGGCCGCAGCGAGAGTGCCAGGCCGCCGCCGCTCACGGGTGCCGAGCTACCGTCGGCCGGCTGGATCGGACCGCGAGCGGCGCCTGAGTGGTGCTTGGCCGGAAGTGCCACGAATGTCAGGGAGGCAGCTGCGAGAAGCACGCCGATCCCGCCGACCGAGATCCACCCGACCCCCGCCTGCGCACGGTTGAACGCCTCGACCATCAGCAGTACGGCGGCGGCGGCGAACAGAATGGCGGCCAGAAAGTGGAAACCGGTCAGGTTGCGGTTGGCTGCCAGAAAGACCGAGGTAAGCACCCCTACGCCTGTGACGGCCGCAGCACCAAGGGTCGAAGGCGAGCTCCACAGGCGACGCTGAGCGCGCGCCGCCCCTTTCTTGGCATCTTGAGGATCCGTCGCCATCTACCCCATCGCTCCCGCCGTTGGATCGTAGACAACGGGTTGGACTCGACCATTGAGAATGGTGTTATGTCCCCTGGACGGGTATCGCTCAGGGGATGACAGGAACGTGCCGATAGTTTCGATGTGAATCGTCCTGAAATCGGTCAAAAAGACCGGCGGGTGGAACGGGTGCTGTTCGAAACCGACCGGCAGCGGATCGTCGGTGACGTAACGCTGCCGCCGGAGGGCTACCAGAGCCGTTTCTCGGACTCGCTCAACCGTCCCGACGTCACCTTCATCCCGGTCGTCAACGCGGAGATCTCCTCGTTGATGGGTGGCGACGTGGAGCGCCGACCGTTCGTCGTTATCTGTAAGTCCCACGTGCGCGTCGCCTACCCGCTCGATCCGAACGGCGGCCCGGTCGGGCCCGACACACCCCTGCCGCTCGGCTAGGCGCGAGCCTGGCGCTCGCGGCTGCCGCGGGCGTAGGAGCCGAGGTCGAAGGCGAAGGCGAGGATGACGATGAACCACTCGAAGCCGTGGACGCCGTTTGTGCCCGTGCTCCACATCACCGCGTAGGCGAGCGTCGTCCAAGGCAGCAGGAAGAAGCCGAGGAAGGGCACGAACCAGCTGTCGAAGGCGCGGCTGAGCATGTCGCTGAAGAGCCAGAGCGCGAAGAGCGCCAGCCGGGGCGAGATCAGGGCGAAGAGGACGACGAAGCAGCCGATGGTGTCAACCTACCCGTCCTGGCCGAGGTGCAACGCGTTACGGCCCTGTGAGGGGAACAAAACGTTGCACGTCGTCGGGTAGGCGTCACCGAATCGCAAGAACTCGGCGCTATCGTCGTAGCGACGAAAAGGAGACGCGATGAACAGACTTGGCAAGCTGATGACGATGCTGAATCCCGAGAAGACGCAGATGCCCGCCGCCGAGGACGCGCTGCCGGGGCGCAGCGAGCCCCGCTTCGACGTTCCCGAGCGCCACGCCGTGCTGGGCACGCCGCTGAAGCCTCCCTTCCCCGACGGGACCGAGGTGGCCTACTTCGCCCTCGGCTGCTTCTGGGGAGCGGAGCGGCTCTTCTGGGGGATTGACGGCGTCTACACGACCGCGGTCGGCTACATCAACGGGACCACCCCCAACCCGACCTACGAGGAGGTTTGCAGCGGCAAGACCGGCCACACCGAGGCGGTGCTGGTCGCCTTCGATCCGGCCAAGGTCTCCTACGCCGACCTGCTCAAGGTCTTCTTCGAGGAGCACGACCCGACCCAGGGGATGCGCCAGGGCAACGACGTCGGGACCCAGTATCGCTCCGGGATCTACTTCGCCAACGACGCCCAGAAGGTGACGGCTGAGATGACGCTGCGAGCCTACGATGAGGATCTGCGCGCGGCCGGGCATGAGCCGGTGACGACCGAGGTCGAGCCGGCTGGGCCCTTCTACTACGCCGAGGACTACCACCAGCAGTACCTGCACAAGGTGCCCAACGGCTACTGCGGCCTGGCGGGCACCGGGGTCTCCTGCCGGATCCCGGCTGCAGCGTCTTAGCCAAACCAAGGTGCAACGCTTTTCGGTCCTAGGGCGACCGCTACGCGTTGCACCGTCGGAGGGGCCGCTCGCCCGGCGCGGCGAATAGCATCCCGCGCCGGTGACTCCCTCCTTCGGCTCCTACATCGGCGGCTGCTTTGCCGTCATCGGCATCGTCAGCGCGCTCGGCCTCGGCGGCTACTGGCTGCGGCGCTGGATCGTGCCGGAATTCTCCGGCGCCCTGGCGCGGCTCGCCGACGCCACGATCGGGACGGGGCTCCTGGTGCTCTCGCTGGAGCTGCTCGGCTCGCTGAGCATCCTGCGCACTGGCTGGATCGTGATCGTCTGCATCGGCGTCGGCCTCGGGGCGGCGTGGCTTGGTTGGTCCAAAGCGCCGGCGGGCAGCCGCGAAATCGCCGCCCCGCAGGTGCAGAAAGTCGCGCTGCTGATCGCGATCGCGGTTGCCTCCTTCACCGTCGCGGAGTGGACCTTCCCCTCGCAGCTAAGCCTCGACCAGGGCATGTTCGGCGGCGACACGACCTGGTACCACATGCCCTTCGCAGCGCGGTTCGCCCAGGAACACTCGATCGTCCATCTGCACTTCACCGACCCGCTTCGACTCGTCGCCTGGTTCTACCCACAGAGCTCCGAACTGATCCACGGCACAGCGATCGTCATCTTCAAGAGCGATTGGCTCTCGCCGCTGATCAACCTCTTCTGGCTGGCGATCGCGCTGCTCGCCGCCTTCTGCATTGGCCGTCCCTACAAGGTCGGCCCGGCGACGCTGGTCGCCGGCGCGATCGTGCTCGATGCGGGGGTGATGATCGAAACGCAGCCCGGCGAGGGCCGCAACGACATCATGGGCCTGGCCTTCCTGATCGCCTTCGCGGCGTTCCTGATCAACGCCCACCAGCGAAGAGCCCCGGTCGAGGGAGCTGTGCAGGACCAGCCCGAGCAGGGCGCGCCGCTGCTCGACAGGGGGCCGCTGGTGATCGCCGGCATCGCCGCTGGTCTTGCCGCCTCGGTGAAGATCACCTTCCTGGTGCCTGTCGTTGCGATCGGGCTCGGGGTGATCGTCTTCAGCGGTCGCGGGAGGCGGCTGACAACGGCCTGGGTGCTCGGTCTCTCGTCCTTTGTGGTCGGCGGCTACTGGTACGTGCGGGCGATGATCAAGACCGGCGGCAACCCAATCCCGACGTTCAGTTTCGGGCCGCTGCACCTGCCGCGGCCAGACCAGATGCCACTCGACCCGCGCCCACGCTTCGCCGTCGCCCACTACCTCGGTGAGCCGACGATCTACCGCAGGTGGTTCTTCCCCCAGCTCGACAACGCCTTCGGCCCGCTCTGGCCGCTGATCCTGATCGTCGCCGTGGCGGCCGCCGTCTACATCGCCTGGCGCTCGCGCAACACCATCCTGCGCGTGATCGCGGTCGCTGCTCTGCTGACCGCGGCGGTCTATGTGTTCACGCCGCTGACGGCGGCCGGCCAGGAGGGCTCACCCACCGGCTTCTTCACCAACACCCGCTACCTGGTCCCGGGACTGGTCCTGGCCCTGGTGATGCTGCCGATCGCACGACCGCTGCGGGCGCCGAGCCGGCGTGCCTGGCAGACCCTGATCTTCCTCACCGCGGTCTACGCGATCACCGTGCTGGCCACCCCGCGCTGGTACCCGGGCTACATCGTCGGCACGATCTTCCTCACCCTGGCGCTGGTTTGGGCTCCGGCCGGTCTGGCGTTGCTGCGCGAGCGCCGAATGGTCGGCCGGGCACTCGTTGCTGCCACGGTGAGCGCGGTGGTGCTGGTCGCGGTCGTGCTCGGTCGCGCCCAGGAGGTGCAGTACGTAGACCACCACTACACCGAAACCGATCACTTCCTCCAGGACGGTGGGCCGAAGCAGGCCTATGCCTTTGCCCGCAAGCAGCAGAACAAGCGGATCGGGATCGCCGGATCGGGCGAGATCTTCTTCGGCCAGTACGGCTTCTACGGCGCCGACCTCAATAACTACGTGCAGTACATCGGCGTGCCGGGACCGGACGGTTCCTACCGCCTCGCCACCAGCTGCGCCCAGTTCAAGCGCCGAATCAATGCCGGCGACTACGACTACCTGATCGTCAGCCAGTTCACCCAGGACTCGCCCGACGCGCCCTACTGGTATCCGATCTACGCTTGGATCAAGAACGACCCCGCACTGGAAAAGGTGATCGAAGAGCCCGACATCACGCCGGAGCCCGACTGGGTCTTCCGGGTCAAGGGCAAGCTCGACCCGGCCAGCTGCTAAGCCGCTTCGCTCTCGATGAAGCGCTTCAGCTTCTCGGGCATGCTGTTGACGAGCTGCCCGCGCAGCACGCCGACCAGCGGGCCGCGGATCAGCAGGCCCAGCGTGCGGCCGAGGTCGACCTCGAGCCAGTAGGTGGCGCGCGTCCGCCCGTCGCCAAGATCCTGCAGCTCCCAGTGCCCTTCGATCGACTTCAGGTCGCCGTCCTCCTGCACCCATGAGATTCGACCTGGCTCCTCGTAGCTGAAGCGGATCTCCGAGCCGAGCGTGCGCACCTTGGCGTCGGTCTCCATGTGGACCAGCACCTGGTTGCCATCCCCGTCGCGCTCGACGCACTCGGCGACCTTGATCTCAGGCTGCCAGCGGGGGGAGGCCTCGACGTCGGCTGCGAGCCGGTAAACGTCGGCGATCGGCGCCTCGATCTCGATGCTCGCTTCGCCGTTGATCTTGCCCATCGACCCAGCCTAGACCGCGGCTAGGGCGTGCTCGCGGATCAGCTCGGCGGAGCGCTGCGGTTGCTCCCACCAGAACATGTGGCCGACGCCCTCCAGCGTCTTGAGCCGGGCGCCGGGAATGGCCGCGGCGATCTGGCGCCCGTTCGAGTAGCCGAGCAGGCGATCGACGTCGCCGTGGATGACCAGCGTCGGCAGGTCAATCTGGCCAAGCCGCTCATGCGTGTCGTGAATGGCGCAGGCCCGCATCTGCTGCATGATCACCGGCTGGGGTGAGGAGAGGGCGGCGGCCATCTCGGCGAAGGCGGCGTAGCGGGAGTCGTCCTCGCGGAAGCCGGGGGAGAGGTTGATCTCCCACATCGCGCGGAAGACCTGGTCTCGATCGCCGGAGGCAAAGGCGGTGCCGAGCATCTGCAGGTCCTCGGGCGCCATCAGCGTCGCGGCGGGCCCGCCGCAGTAGCTGGCGCCGATCGCCAAGGTGCGGATCCGCTCCGGACTGGTGAGGGCCAGCTCCTGGGCGATCATGCCGCCCATCGAGATGCCGACGACGTGGGCGCTCTCCAGCTCCAGCGCATCGAACAGGCCGGCGGTGTCAGCAGCGAGGCCGGCGATTGTGAACGGCAGCTCGGCCTGGCCGGAGAGCCCCATGCCGCGGTTGTCGAAGACAATCACCTCGAAGCTGC
>DATMIH010000067.1:0-5699 GCA_035554595.1 Solirubrobacterales bacterium | reverse complement strand
TCGAAGCCGGCGTCGCGCAGCGCCTCGGCCTTCTTCTCCTCGTCGGCCTTGCACCAGATGAAGTGCTCGATGTCCGGGTGGTCGACGTTGAGCACGACCATCTTCGCCGCCCGCCGCGTCTTGCCGCCCGACTTGATCGTGCCGGCCCAGGAGTCGGCGCCGCGCATGAAGCTGACCGGGCCGCTCGCCGTGCCGCCCTTGGCCAGCTGCTCCATCGAGCCGCGGATGTTGGAGAGGTTGATCCCCGAGCCGGAGCCGCCACGGAAGATCTTGCCCTCCTTGGTGTTCCAGCCCAGGATCGAGTCCATGTTGTCTTCGACGCTGAGGATGAAACAGGCCGAACACTGCGGCGTCTCCTCGAAGCCGACGTTGAACCAGACCGGTGAGTTGAAGGCCGCCTTCTGGTTGAGCAGGATCGAGGTCAGCTCCGCTTCGAAGGCTTCGGCATCCTCGTTCGAGGCGAAGTAGCCCCCCGTGCGCCCCCACTCGGCGATCGTGCCGGCGACGCGGCCGATCATCTGTTTGACCGAGGACTCCCTTTTCTCAGTGCCGAGCTGGCCGCGGAAGTACTTCTGGGCGACGATGTTGGTCGCGTTCTGGGACCAGCTCTTGGGGAACTCGACCCCGCGCTGCTCGAAGGCCGGGCTCTCGGGGTTACCGATCACCGCGTCGCGCACTTCCCACTCGATCTCGTCGAAGGGATGCGTCCCCGGAGAGGAAAAACGGCGCTCGATCGCGAGGCCCTTAAGACCGTTTTTCGGGGTACTGGTGGCGGTCTGGGACATCAAACTTCTCCTCTCGCAGCGACTTTCAGGGGTAACACAGCAGGATCGCTAAAGCCTCAGACGGAAAAGTGGCGAAAAGCGCAAATACGGGACTTGCTTCGCTGCACGCGCTGCCCCTACATGGTGGCAATTCCGCAATCTCGGCACAAAGGCGGAGTACCCTTGGGGACATGGTCGACGACCTGCGCGGGGGCGCGGAACGAATGGGCGAGCGAGCGGGTGCCGCGCGAGAGGCGATGGGCGAACGCGCGAGCGCCGCAAAGGACGCGATCGCCGCGGTCAAGCCGAAGCTGCGCGGCGTCTCGCACGAGTGGGCCTTCTTCATCTCGCTGTTCCTCGGTGCCGGCCTGATCATCGCCGCCAAGACGCCCAAGGCCACCTTGGCTGTGGCGATCTACGCAGTCAGCCTCTCCGCCCTGCTCGGCACCAGCGCTCTCTATCACCGGGTCAACTGGACTCGGCCCAACGTGCGCCGGTGGATGCGCCGGCTCGATCACTCGATGATCTTCTTCCTCATCGCGGGGACATACACGCCCTTTGCACTGCTCGTCCTCAACGGCCCCCTTGCCGATGCGATCCTGGTCGTTGTCTGGATCGGCGCGATAGCCGGCGCGATAGTCGAGATGGTTTGGATCGAACACCCGAAGTGGGTGGCGGCGCTGATCTACCTCTCGCTCGGCTGGGTCGCCGTGATCTCCTTCCCCGAGCTCTGGAGCTCGATGGGGACAGCCGGCACCCTGCTCGTAGCAGCGGGCGGCCTCCTCTACACCGCGGGCGCCGTCGTCTACGCCACCCAACGCCCGAATCCCGATCCCCGTGTCTTCGGCTACCACGAGGTCTTCCACCTCTTCGTCATCCTCGCCGCCGCAGCCCACTTCGCGGCGATTGCGTTCTTCGCCCTGCCGGCCGCCTAACGCATCCGCCCTCCCTTAACTACCTCAGGGGTGGTCAAAGGGGGGCACGTCCCGGATCAAGCCGCGACCAGCCCGGACTCGATCTCGGCCTCGGCGATCAGCTCGGCGAGGATCTCCTCGAGCTGCTCTGACTGCTGCGGGGTGAGCTCGAGGCGGTCGCCGTCGAGCAGCTCCTTGGCGTGGCCGATGGGCAGCTCGGCCTCGACCACGCGGCCGCCGAGGGCGCCGAGGACCTTGCGCAGCTCAGCTTGGGCCCATACCGCTCCGAACATGCCGGTGGATGCGCCGACGACAGCAGCCGGCTTGCCGTTAAGGGCGCTTTGTCCGGCCGGGCGGGAGACCCAGTCGAGCGCGTTCTTGAGCTGGCCCGGGACCGAGTGGTTGTACTCGGGGGTCGCGATCAGGACCGCGTCCGCCTCGCGCACCGCCTGGCGCAGCTCCTCGACCACGGCCGGGGTCGCCTCCAGTTCGACGTCCTCGTCGTAGGGCGGGACCTCGGCAAGGCGCTCGTACTCGACCAGCTCCGCCCCGGCGGGCAGCCGCTCGGCGGCCGCCCGCAGCAGGGCACTGTTCAGCGAGCCGCTCCGCAGGCTGCCGGAGATGCCCAGCACCCGCATCGTTACTCGGCCTCCTCGACCAGCTCCAGCTCGACCGCGATCGAGACCTCGTAGTCGAGCACCTCGCCGCCGCTGGGCAGCTCGGCGTTCCAGTCGAGCCCGAAGTTACGGCGGTCGACCGTCGCCGCGATCGAGAGGCCCACGCGGGCGTTGCCGGCGAGGTCAGCGCCGAGCTGGCCGAACTTGCCGCTCGCCTCGACCTCGCGCTTCTCGCCGCGGATCTCGAGCTCGCCGCGCAGCGTCACGGCGCCGTCCTCAGCAACGCTGAGCTCGCTTGAGCTGAAGCGCAGCTGCGGGTAACGGCCGGCGTCGAAGAAGTCGGGGGAGAGCAGGTGGCCCTTGAGCTGCTCCTCGTCGATCTTGATGCCGGCGACATCTACCGTGCCCTCGAGCTTGGGCGCGTCGCCGCCGCTCAGCCGCGCCTCGTAGGCGTCGAAGCCGCTGCGGAAGGTCGCCACGCCGTTGTGGGTGATGGCGAAGTTGATCGAGGAGTGGACCGGGTCCACCACGTATGTGCCTGCCGGGACCTGCTGGGCGACCGTCTGCGTGCTCATCTCTGCCTCCAAAATCGATAGTTGCTTGCTAAATGATTGACGCAGAAACAATCGTAGCAGAAAAGCTTGTAGCTACAACTATTGCTTAGACAACATTTATCTGCGATCATGCGAGAGATGGAGCAGGCAACGGCAACCAAGTCCCCGCGCAGCTCCCACGGCGAGGCATGGGGTGCGCTCACGCGCACCCATGCCGCGATCACGGGCCGCCTGCAGGAGGCGCTAACCAGTGCCGAATTCCCGCCGCTGCCCTGGTACGAGGTGCTTGCGACCCTGTCCGAGGCACCGGAGGAACGGCTGAAGATGGGCGATCTCGCCGAGGCGCTGGTGATCACCCGCGGTGGCCTCACCAAGCTCGTCGATCGCTTGATCAAGGCCGGCCTCTTGGAGCGGACCTTCTGCGAGACCGATCGCCGCGTCAGCTACGCGACGCTGATGCCGGCCGGGCACGATCTGCTTGACGAAATGCAACCGGTCGTTGTCGCCGAGCTCGATGTCGCCTTCGCCGCCAAGCTCACCGCCGCCGAAGCCAAGACCCTCCGTGAGGCCCTCGACCGCATCCGCGACTCGGCCTGTGGCGGCTAGGCCAGCGCGGCGGCCGCGCGCTCTTTGGCGGCCTCGATCAGGGCGATCAGCTCGATCTCGCGGTCGCTCTTGATCAACGCGATCGGGTCGGGATCGCCGTTGACGATGCCCTCGAAGAACTCCTTGCGGTCCTGGTAGGTCGGCAGCGTCCCCTTGGCCCAGCCGCGGGCGTCGTTGAGGATCACCGCCAGCCGCGCGTACTCCTCGCCGAAGAGCTCCGAGACCTCGCGCTTCATCCGCTTCGCCAGGGCGGGGGAGGCGCCGGCGGTGGAGATCGCGATCGCCAGCGGGCCGGTGCGCACGATCGCCGGCAGGATGAAGTTGCAGAGTGGCGGCACGTCGACGATGTTGACCAGCATCGCCCGCTGCTCGGCGTCGTCGTAGACCTTGATGTTGACCTCGGTGTCGTCGGTCGAGGCGATCACCATGAAGACGCCCTCGAGGTCGCCGCCGCCGGCGTAGGCGCGCTTCTCCCACTCGATCGAGCCCTCCGCCGCCAGGCTCTCCAGCTCGGGATGGGCGACCGGCGCGATCAGAGTTACGTCGGCGTCGCAGGCGAGCAGGCCCTCGACCTTCTCGAGCCCGATGTCGCCACCGCCCACCACCACGCAGCGCCGCCCTTTCAGCTTCAGGCAGGCGATGTAGAACGGCGTCTCCAGCATGTCGCGCACGCAGGACTGATCGCAGATCCCCTTGCGCAACTGGCAGACGCACTCCTTGCCGGCGTAGGCCTGGGCGGGCATGTCCCAAAGCCTAGTGATCCGCCGGCTTTTCTCAGGTGCAACGTTTTACGGCTCCCCCAGAGCAACAAAACGTTGCACCTCTCTAGGGCCGACGCTCAGATCGAGTCGAGGGTGACGCGCAGACCCTCTTTGAGGTCCATTTCCGCGCGCCAGCCCAGCTCGCTCGCGGCACGGGCGGGATCGATCGAGATGCGCTGCACCTCGCCGGTGCGCGGTGGCGCGAACTCCGGCTCGAAGTTGCCGCTGCCGCCGAGCTCGCCGAGCGCGCTGACCAGCTCCAGCACGTCTGTCTCGATCCCGGTACCGATGTTGATCGGGCCGCTCGTCTCGGCCTCGGCCGCGGCGAGCATCGCCGAGACTACGTCGCCCACATATATGTAGTCGCGGGTCTGCTTGCCATCGCCGAAGACGGTCGGCTGCTCACCCTCGCGCAGGCGGCCGCAGAAGATCGCGACCACGCCGGCCTCGCCGAGCGGGTCCTGGCGCGGGCCGTAGACGTTGCCGAGTCTCAGCGGCACGCTGGAAAGTCCGTAGAGGCGCTCGTAGAGCGAGAGGTAGCCCTCGCCGGCCAGCTTGCTCTGGCCATAGGGGGCCTCGGGCGCCAGCGGCGCGTCCTCGCGGAGCGGCAGCTCCTGGCCGTCTCCCTCGCCGTAGATCGCGCCCCCGGTCGAGCTGAAGACGACGCGGCGCACCTCGGCCGCGCGGGCGGCCTCGAGCACGTTGGCGGTGCCGCCGACGTTGATCGAGGCGTCGAAGGCCGGGTCGGCGATCGACTTGCGCACGTCGATCTGGGCGGCCAGGTGGAAGATCGCCTCGGGGCGCTCGCGGCCGGCGACCTCCTCGATCGCGGCGCGGTCGCGGATGTCGGCCTCGATCAGCGTCGCCCCGTTGGCGAGCGCCTGCTCGATGTTCTCGCGGCGCCCGGTGGAGAGGTCGTCGACGACGATCGCCTCGTCGCCGCGCGCCAGCAATGCGTCGGTCAGATTCGAGCCGATGAAGCCGGCTCCGCCTGTGATCAGGGCCCTCATCTGGATCGCGATCCTATGGCCATCGCGGCCCGGATCGGCGCCCGCCGGACATATATGTAGAGCCGCAGCTGACTTTTCATCCGGCTGGCGTCGCCGAGCGCCCCTGCTACCCTCGCCGCCCGATGCGACTAATCGTCACCGAGAAGAACAACAGCGCCGAGAAGATCGCGACCTTCCTCAGCAAAGGTTCCGCGACCAGCGACAAAACCTTCAAAGTCCCGTATTACACGTGGACTGACGACGCCGGCGAGATCCAGCGCACGATCGGCCTCAAGGGCCACGTGCTCGGCCCGGCCTTCCCCGAGGGCTACTCGAACTGGCAGAAAACCGATCTGCACGACCTGATCGACGCCGAGCTGATCAAGGAGCCGACCGACAAGAACGTCGTCAAGGCGATCCGCAAGGTCGCCCAAGAGGCCGACGAGCTGGTGATCGCGACCGACTTCGACCGCGAGGGCGAGCTGATCGGGCTC
>DATMIH010000066.1:0-9695 GCA_035554595.1 Solirubrobacterales bacterium | reverse complement strand
CGAGGTCGAGCTCGGCCTCGCGCACGGCTTCGGCGGCGTTGGCCGGGTCCATCTGGTACCCGCGGCGGTCGCCCGAGGACGGGGTCGACTCGGCGGCGTCGCGGAAGGGCCCGTAGAAGGCGGAGGAGTACTTGGCGCTGTAGGCGACGATCGGCACGCCGGAGTGGCCCTCCTCGTCGAGCTGGAAGCGAATCGAGCCGATGCGGCCGTCCATCATGTCGCTGGGCGCGACCACGTCGGCGCCGGCCTCGGCGTGGGAGATCGCGGTTTTCGCCAGCAGCTCGACGGTAACGTCGTTGTCGACCTCCTTGCCGCCCTCGCGGATCACCCCGCAGTGCCCGTGCGAGGTGTACTCGCAGAGGCAGACGTCGGTGATCACGACCAGGTCGGGGTGGGCGTCCTTCAGCGCCCGCACCGCCATCTGCACGATCCCCTCGTCGTCGTAGGCCCCGGAGCCGAACTCGTCCTTGGCGGCGGGGATGCCGAAGAGGATCAGCGCGCCGATCCCGGCGGCGGCGATCTCACCCGCCTCCTCGACCAGGTTGTTGATCGAGAAGCGCTCGATCCCCGGCATCGAGGGGACCTCCTCGCGCACCCCCTCGCCGGCAACGACGAAGGCGGGCTGGATCAGGTGGGCGGGTGACAGCTCGGTCTCGCGGACGAGGCCGCGCAGCGTGTCGGTCCGCCGGAGGCGGCGCATGCGGGTACTTGGAAACGGCATGGTGGCCGAGTTTAGGGGAGGGGCGCAGTAGCTTTGTCCGCCGTGGAGGCCAGAGGGGTCGTCAAGCGCTACGGCGAGCGGGAGGCCCTGCGGGGCGTCTCGCTCCAGGCAGGTCCCGGGGAACTGGTGGCGATCATCGGGCCGAACGGGGCCGGGAAGACGACGCTGCTCTCGATCCTGGCCGGGATCTCGAAGCCCGACGAGGGCGAGGTCGATTCTTCGGACGGCGCGGTCGGCTGGGTTCCTCAGCAGGCCGCTCTATATAGACGGCTGACGGTCGAAGAGAACCTGCTGCTGTTCGCGCGGCTGGAGGAGCACGAGGATCCGCGCGCCTCGGTCGAGGAGATGCTCGAGCTGACCGGGCTGGGGGAGCGGCGCGGCGAGATCGTCGCCCGCCTCTCCGGCGGCAACCAGCAGCGGATCAACATCGCGATCGGGCTGCTGGCGCGGCCGGCGGTGCTGCTGCTCGACGAGCCCAGCGTCGGGCTCGACCCGCGCCAGCGGGCGCGGCTGTGGGAGTTCGTCTCCGGTCTCGCCGGGCGGGGGACGACGGTTATCTTCTCCACCCACGACATCCAGGAGGCCGAGCGCTACGGCGGTCGCGTCCTCGTCCTCGCCGACGGCGAGTCGCTCTTCGACGGCTCGGCCGAGGAGCTGCGCGAGGCGGTGCGTGGCGAGGCGCCGGGCGCCGCCGATCGCGACTTCGAGACCGCCTTCGTCGCCTACCTGCAGCACCGGGGGCACTGATGCGCGGTGCTCGCTGGCTGCTGCTGAAGGACCTGCAGATCCTGCGCCGCTCGCCGCTGCAGGCGGTGCTGCTGGTCGCCTATCCGATCCTGATCGCGGTGCTGGTCGGCTTCGCGATCTCCCGCGGCCCCGAAGACCCGCGCGTCGCCTTCCTCAACGAAGTGCCGCCGCAGACGCGGATCAACGTCGGGGGCCAGGAACTGCCGAAGGCGAACGTCAAAGAACAGATCTGCGAGCGAGTCGAGTGCGTCTTCGTCGACGACCGCGCCGAAGCGATGAGCAAGGTCGAATCGGGCGACGTGCTGGCGGCGCTGATCCTCCCCGCCGATCTGGTGAACAAGATCAACTCGCTCTCGACCCTGACCCCCGGGGTACCGGAAGTCGAAGTCCTCGTCAACGAGGAAAACGCGGTCAAGGCGGAACTGGTCGACGACCGGATCACGACCCTGCTGGCCGAAGCGAACCTGAGGATCGCGCGGCGGATCGGCAACGAAGGCGGCCGCTACCTGGGGCTGATCGTCAACGGCGGCAAGTTCGAGGTGCTCGGCGAAACGATCCCGATCCTCGGCCTGCGGACCAGCGCCCGGATCCTCGAACAGGTGACCCCGGCCCTCCCCCCCGCGCTGCGGCCTGCGCTGGAACAAGTGACCGAGTTCGCCTCGCAGGCACGCGACAACCTCGACGTCGCCAAACCGCTGATCGACCGCCTGGCGCAGCCGATCGCGGTCGACAAGGTGGTGGTCGGGGGCGAGAGCCCGCCGCTCGAAATCTTCGCGATCGCTGTCGCCGCGACCCTCACCCTGGCCTTCGTCGTCGTCCTGCTGGTGGCCGGCTCGCTCGCGCTCGAGCGCGAGGAGAACGCCTTCCCCCGTCTCACCCGGGGCCTCGTCTCCAGCACCGCCCTGCTCGGCGAGAAGGTGCTGCTGGGGGTGGCGGTCGGCCTCGTGGTGACGCTGCTGATGCTGGCCGGGATGGCGATCTTCGTGCCGCTCGAATGGGGGCGGTTCGGCCTCTGGCTGCTCGCGATCCTTGCCGGCGGCGCCGCGCTGGCCGCGGCCGGGGCGGCGCTGGGGGCGGCGGCCCGCGAGGTCCGCGCCGTCTCCCTGCTCGCCTTCATGGTGACGCTGCCGGTCGCCTTCCTCTCGCTCGTCCCCTCGGGCGCGGTCGGCCCGGCGGTCTTCGACGCGATCCGCGTCCTCACCGCGCTGTTCCCGTTCAAGCCGGCGCTGCAGGCGATCACCGCCGCGCTCGACCAGGCCGGGCCGGGGATCGGCGGACCGCTGCTCCACCTCGCGGTCCTCTTCCTCGCCTACGGCCTGATCGCCCGCCTGGCGTTGCGCCGATTCGCCACGGTTTAGGCACACCCCCTGCATCGTTTCCACGTTTGTCCCCCCTATAGCGAGGACAAGTGTGGAAACGACATTCCCTTGCATGCGATGCAGGTGTGGATGAACTGCTCGAGGCTGAGCTGCGGCTCGAGGCTGGAGCGGACGCGCTCGAGCAGCGCCGGCTCGTCGAGTTCGGGGAGGACGCGGGAGCGCGAACGGATCGCTGCCAGGGCCACCGGCGAACCGTCGAGCGAGAGGCAGCCGTGCTTGCTGCGGTAGGCGGCGATCCCGTCGACCTCGACCAGGTCGTAATTGGGCTCGCTCGCCGTCAGCAGCGCCCGCTGCTCGGCGGTCGGATGGGCGACGAAGACCGGGGCGACCGTACCCGGGCTCTCGATCAGAGTCGCCGGGACCGCGCCATAGGGAGAAACGTGCGCCGAGTAGACGACGTCGAAGCCGTCCAGCTCGGCTTCGATCACCGGCATCTCGACCCCGGGGAGTGCGGCCAGCTTGCGCCCGAGCGCCTCCGGCGCCGCGTTGGCGCCGTAAGCGAGCAGTGGCGTGCGGCCACCGAGATCCGGACCGTCGGGCGGAAGCTCCGCCGCCGCGCCGTCGAGGTAGAGGTAGGAGGCCTCGGACGTGGCGTAGGGGTACTCGAGGGCCCGCGCCAAGATCGCTGCCGTCTGCGCCGAATCGGCCATCGGGCTCAATCTCGCAGATAGGGTCAGCGGACCATGCGGGTTCTCTTCATCGGCGACGTCGTCGGCAGCCCAGGCCGCCAGGGGCTACGCGAAGCGATGCCGGCCTTGCGCGATGAGCACGCCCCCGACCTGGTGATCGTCAACGGCGAGAACTCGGCCGGTGGGGTCGGGATCACCGAGCGGACCGCCAACGACCTCTTCCAGTCCGGCGCCGACGTGATCACCAGCGGCAACCACGTCTACCGCCACCGCGAGGCCTACGACTTCCTCGACTCCGCCGAGCGGGTGGTGCGGCCGGCCAACTACCCGCAGGCGAATCCGGGACGCGGCCACACCGTGGTCGAGGCAGCGGGGATGCGGGTGCGGGTGATCAACCTCAGCGGCGGGGTCGGGCTGCGCGTCGCCCGCTCGCCCTTCGACACCGTCGACTCGATCCTCAGCCACCACGAGCAGGACGCCGTGATCGTCGACTTCCACGCCGAAGTCAGCAGCGAGAAGGTGGCGATGGGCTGGCACCTCGACGGCCGGGTGGCGGCAGTGTTCGGCACCCACACCCACGTGCCCACCGCCGACGGCCGCGTTCTCCCCGGCGGCACCGCCCACATCTCCGACGTCGGCATGACCGGCTCGCGGACCAGCGTCCTCGGGGTGAAGCCCGAGCAGGCGCTGCGCTCGCTGATCACCCAGATGCCGACCCGGTTCGAAACTGCGGATGAGGACGTGTGGGTGATGGGGGCGCTGGTGGACGTGAACGAGCGGGGTCTGGCCGACTCGTTCGCACAGGTGATGCAGCCGGTTGCACCTTTGTGAGCCAAGAGCGGCAGCCTACGCCTCCTCGGGAGTACAGCCCGTAATGACTCGGCCAAAGGCTTCCGAATTCACCGACGAGAGATCCCGCTTAGAGCCGGTTGGACGATGACCTTTCTTGTACCTCACATGCTGAGCCCGCCAGCACCCAGTCTTGCCCACCCTGAGATTCAGGTGCCCCGAAAAGCCGCTGCCGGGATCACCTTCAACCCGACAGCTCCAGAGATCATGGCGGGTCGGCAGGCATTCCACCCGCCCTTCGGTTTTCACAGCAGCAGCCAGGTCCCGCTCGATTGGCCTGTTGTAGCTCGGGTTGTCGAGAGATTCCAAGCCAAAGGGGTCGCAGCCACTTAGCGTAAGGACAAAGATGCAGGACACGAAGATCCCTGTCACCAAACGGCGCATTAGGTATCTACTTTGATCTTCACGACGCTCCAAGATGGATCGACTCGGCAATCTGACTAGGGGAGGATTCTGCAGCCAGCGGCTAAAGGATCGGCCGGATCAACCTTTGCTACATCTTGCCGTGCCGGCCTCCGGCCGCAATTGAGGCGCTGGTCACGCTGGCCATCGTGAGCATAGATGCGGTCGTTGCCGCGGCCGCCGGCAATGATGTCTCGTCCCGTCCCTCCGACTAGGAAGTCTCCGCCGCTATCCCCAAAGATTCGATCGTCTCCCCCTCTTCCAAGCAACATATTGGCTGCTTGACTGCCCGCGAGCACGTCGTCCTCGGGGCTTCCCTCAACGTTCTCGATAGAGCGTCCAACCACGGTCGGTTGCGTGTCGATAAGCGAGCAACCCGCCGGGATACGCCGCGGTCCGAGCTTGTGTCGCGGAAAGACCGCCTCACCTCCCAGACGAACCTGTACACCAACCCCGAGGTACGAGCGGGCAAAAGAGGCGCTGTCTACCCCCGGCCCCCCCTCGATCTGCTGGCCACTGCAGGGGCTTGCGATCAGCAGATCAGAACCGCGTCCTCCCATAAGTACTGCACCGTTTGCCAGCGCGTCCTCGCCCCCGCCCCCGTTGAGGACATCGTCTCGGGAGGGACTGACCTTTCCCCCGCCATTGAGACTGTCATCGCCGGGGCCCCCCCGAAGATGATCAGATCCAGTACTTCCGTTCAGGAGTCCCGTGACAGTTCGGGGAAGGCTGTCGTTCAGCACGAGTGTGTCATTCCCAGAGCTTCCGCTCACCAGAACCGCATCCGGCTCCCCTAAAACTGGGCAGCTGATCACTGGCCTCACTGCAACACAGCCTTCCCCGGGGAATAGCTCTGGTCCGCCGGCGACACTCCAGCCGCTGGCTCCAAAACCCACTTCAATCGATATGTCGCGCGGGAAGATTACGGTAGGAGACCCCGGGAATGATTCGGGTTGGCGAGGAACAATGGTGAGACTTCCACCGCTGCTTCCTCCAGCAACCGATACTTCGACCGCAAAGCGATCTGGACGGGCTTCCGGACCACAGGATTCGGCCTGCTCGACGCCAACACACGTATCCGACCCGACGCCCCCTACGGCTCGGTCTCTTGACCCTACGCCGCTCAGGCGGTCGTCTCCCCCTCCCCCATAGAGAACGTTTTCGGCGCCACTCCCTCGAAGGTCATCGCTAAAAGCGGTGCCGATGACATCCTCGATGCCCACTAGGCGGTCCATTCCGTCCTGCGTTGCGAAACCGCCATCCAGGTTCACGATAACCCCCTGGCCACCCACAATGGGTCCTTCAAAGCCCGATACAGCAAACGACGCAACATCGTGCTCCCCCGCGCCTCCATCAAACAGGTCCTTCCCGTGGTCCCCCCGCAAAACGTCTCCGCTCCCCTGGCCACCAAAGAGCCGGTCGTTGCCCACCCCTCCGATTACTCTGTCCTCGGATCCAGGTCCGCCAGAAACGAAGTCGTCGCCCAATCCTCCATCAGCGAAATCGCGCTTGCCATCGCCAGCGACGATCCGGTCGTTACCCCGGTTGCCGCGGACGAGATCGATCCCAGCACCAGTAAAGAGCACGTCGCTTCCGTTTCCCCCCTCGAGATGATCGGCTCCGGCTCCGGCTTCGATCCGATCGCTTCCGCTTCCGCCCATGACCCGGTCGTCCCCAGCACCCGAGCAGATCCGGTCATTGCCACCGCGTCCGTTTATGACCTGGTCTCCATCCCACGCGACGATCACGTCTGGGGCCGAGGTTCCTTTGATGTTTCCCTGGTTGGAGCGGGCGAGGATGGTTGCTTGCTGGCCCAAACAAAAGGTGCCTTCCGCACCGCTCTCACTGGTGCACATGAGAACGGCGCATAGTGGGACAAGGACACTCGCTAGACGTCTCACTTGGACTTTTCCAAGAACGAGTCACGGATCGCCCGCTGGCGAGCCATTTCGACAGACCCCTTTCCTAGGCTCTCCGTCACAGCCCGGCCACCGTTCACCCGCACATTTGGTTCTTCTACATGCCCGGCCTTTGGGGATGCATCACCGCCTCCACAGCCCAGAAGGCCCAATAGAGCCAGGACTAGCAGCCACCGACTACGTGCCGGGATCAATCGACGCACGCGAAGCCTCCGAATCCTTGGTCTATGCTCACTCAACCGGCACCGAAATAGATGCCTCTCGCGAGGCCCGCATTGCAGTCCTGGATGACCAGGTGAACCCGCACCCCTTCATCGTATTTGCGCCGATACACAAGGTTGTGGTTCTGGAAGCCAACTCGGTTGGCCCAGGCGTTCGGATTCTCGTGGAAAGGAATGAGGAGGGCGGGTCCAACTTTGCTAACCCAGTGCTGGCATGCCTGAATATCATCACGCGAGCCGCCGTAGGCTGAATAAGTGTAGGCCGTCCAGTTATTCAACACATCCATTGACGACTTGTAGCGGACCTTTCTGTAGGGTGATTTCTGTTGACCCTTCTCGTGATTCAAGGCAAAACTAAGAGCTTCGCTATCAGGTGGGTCACTGTTGACCATCGCGGACACCCATACTGCGTGTTTAAATGCGTTGGCTTTCGTACTGTCGGATGGCTTGTTGAACATTCCAACTTCGACACGCGTGGCGAACACCTTGTCGTCGTTGAAGAATCCACAGTAGATTTCACGAGGGTAGCCTGATTGGCACCACTTAATGTCATGAGGATTTCCGCCTGACGTGGCGCTTGCGGAAGCTGCCGAACCAGAGGCCAAAGCCGCAAAGAATGCATCGCGTTGCTGCTGCGTTTGGCCCGGGAGCTGCAGATCGTACACGCTTACGTTTTCCGCCGCGGAGGGTTCGGGTTCTGCCTCTGGGTCTTCCGGCTCATTACACCCGTTCTCATAGAGGTTCGGACTTGCCTCGAAAGAGTGGGCACACATAGCCGCCGGTTCAGGAGCGGTGTTGGCTTCGATAATCAATGCGGTCGTATCGGCGACGACGTCGGGAGGCAGGGTTGCGGTAACGATCGACCCTCCACTGATCTGGAGAAGAGCTGGCACCGTTGACCCGCTGCTCAATACCGCCTGGGGGGTTGCGATCACCGCGGCCACTTCTCCTTCTATTGCGTTGTTCGCTTCCGCGAGGTTCTCCCCGGTGCGGAGCTGCTGGGCTTCGACATCTGGGATCGATTCGGGCTCCAACTCCGGGACGCTAGGAGGGACTTCGACTTCATCGACATTTACTCCGGACCTAACGACGACCACAGATCCGTTTGCCAGTTTCCGCAGTTCTTCCCCAGGGCCCAGTTTGACTTCCCAAGAAAAGCTGCTCGGAGCGGCCGGGCCGCGGCGGTGCTCGACGATCGTCGTTCCAAAGGCAGCGGGCCTGACCAGCGTGTCAGTTTCCGGTGCCGTGTTCGCGTAGAGCACCGCGTCACCACCGGCAACCTCGATCGGCGCGTCCGTCGCGCCGGTTTTCTGTAGCGGCTGCAGGCACAGGGCTTGGCCTACCGTGAAGCTGCCAGCAGGAGAGTCCTCGATTCCGCCGCCAGTGGGGGTACCGATTACGTCAATGCCCTGCTCGTTGATTGAATGCTGTCCTTCCTCCGCAACCGAGGGATCGAAGGGCGATTCAGCGGCCGGTTCGTTTTCCGAGGGCTCGGATGGCGCGACGGCCGATGGTACTGCCGCCATCAATAGCTGCGCGGCTTCCGTTGGAGCCACGACGCCGGCCGCTTCCACCGTTTCTGGCTGTTCGGTCGGGCATTCAGGGGCGACAGCCGTGATCGAAGCGTTGACCGATAAGCGGCGCTCGATCGTGTTGCCGACCCAATCCGTCGCGAGGATCTCAACCTCGTGGGGGCCGGACCCCCAGTCGGCCTCTTTATAGGTATAGGAAAGTTCGCCGGCGGCAGGGCATGGGACCGATTTGCAGCCGTCGAATGCTGCCACCTGTTCGCCATCGACCGCAATGACGATCCATTTCATCCCGGACGTGTAACTGTCGAGCGAATCCGTAGCCACAACTTTCAAACCGGCTTCGTTGGCTTCGAGCTCTCGGCCGACAGATTCGGCTAAGAGCCCGGAGAGTTCCACTTCGGGCTCTGCCGTATCCAGCGTCACTTCTTTGGTCAGGCTCCCCGCCCGTTCGGCCAAATCGGTAGCCCTGATCACCAGGGTGTGTTTGCCGGAGGCCAGGTTGTGGCCGATCTCGGGGATGAAGGAGTAGGTGAGGGTGCAGGTCGTCGGGGGAGCGGTGCAGGTCTGTTTGCCGCCGTCGGCTTCGATTTCTTCGAGGGTGATCGTCTCCTCGACGTTGCCGTCAAGGAGCAGCTCGACGGTGCCGACGCCACTGCCGGGGTCGGTGACCGTCAGGTCGAGTTTGGAGGAGCCGCCGACCAGGGTGCCGAGGGGGGTTTCGACCAGCGGGCCGGTGGCTTTGACCGTCGGGGCTTCGCGGTCGACCTTCAGGGTAAGCGTCTGGGTGGAGACGTTGCCGGCGAGGTCGTAGGCCTTGACCGGGAACTGGATCGACCCCTGGGTGAGGTAGTCGAGGTAGTTGAGGCTCGGGCTGCCGGTCACTTCCTGGGAGCAGGGGCTTTCGGCGGTGCCTTTGCAGGAGCTCGAGTAGAGGGTCTGGGGGTAGTTGCTGCCGAGCAACGGCCTGATCGCTTCGACTTTGGTTATCCCCGACCCGTTGCCGCCGGCGGTGGTGTCGAGGGCTTTGAAGTCGAGTGCGAGGCTGGTCAGCTGCGGGGTCCAGCCGCCGGGGATCTCCGGGGTGGTGGTGAGGTCGAGTTTGGGCGGCTTGGTGTCCAGCGTCACTTCTTTGGTCAGGCTCCCCGCCCGTTCGGCCAGGTCGGTAGCCCTGATCACCAGGGTGTGTTTGCCGGAGGCCAGGTTGTGGCCGATCTCGGGGATGAAGGAGTAGGTGAGGGTGCAGGTCGTCGGGGGAGCGGTGCAGGTCTGTTTGCCGCCGTCGGCTTCGATTTCTTC
>DATMIH010000065.1:0-10649 GCA_035554595.1 Solirubrobacterales bacterium | reverse complement strand
ATCGGGCAGGCCGACAACCGAGAAGGCGGGCAGGCCGCGATGAACGTCGACCTCGACCCGAACGGGCCGCGCCGAGATGCCGTCGAGGGTGAACGTCTGCGCCGTTGCAAGCATGGCGACGACGCTATGGAGGCGAATCCGACGCGTGGTGCGGACTGCGTGACGGCTCTGAAAATTCATCCGCGCGTCACTCGCGCGGCCGCCTCGATCAGCTCTCTCCGGCCCTATCGTCGCCAGCGATGACCGCGCAGCGACAGCGCCTGGGCCGCGCCGCGGAGGGTCTCGTCACCACCCGGCTGATCGCGGCCCACTGGGAGATCCTCGAGCGCAACGCCCGCACCCGCTACGGCGAGCTCGACATCGTCGCCCTCGACGGCCGCGCCCTCGTCTTCGTCGAGGTAAAGGCCGGCAGGGCCAACTCCGCCTTCGGCCCGGAGCGCCCCGTCCACGCCGTCGATCGCCGCAAGCAGCAGCGCATTCGCCGCTTGGCAACAACATGGATGGCCGAAAATCGCGGCGCAATCAGCTATGACGACATCCGCTTCGATGCTGTCGGCGTCACCTTTGATCGAAACGGTCAGCTAGTTGATCTTGAGCACATCATCGCCGCGTTCTGACAGCCAGAGCGCGGCGCGGTTAGGCAATTTCCAACTGCGAGTAAGCGACAGACTGAAAGGAGCGTCGATGCAACGGCGAGATGCCGATGCGCTCGATCGCCTCGCGGTGCTCGGGGGTCGAGTAGCCGACGTGCTCCTCGAAACCCCAGCCGGGGTGCTGGGCGGCGGCGCGCTGCATGTAGCGGTCGCGGGTGACCTTGGCGATAACCGAGGCGGCGGCGATCGCGGCGCTGGTGCCGTCGCCTTCGATCACGGCCCTGTGGGGCACGCTGCACTGGCGCAGCGAGAAGCCATCGACGAGACAGGTGGCCCGCTCGTCGGGGGACAGCCGTTCGAGCGCGTTGGAGAGCGCTTCGATGTTGGTCACGTGCAGGCCGCGCTCATCGATGCCGCGGGCACAGCGCACCACGACGCTGACCCGCTCGGCGGCGCGCAGCACGCAGGGGAAGAGCTCGGCCCGCTTCTCGGCGTGCATCTGCTTCGAGTCGTGCAGGCCGGCGAGGGCGCGGCGGTCGGCGTGGGAGAGCGTCTCGTAGTCGATCAGCACCGCGGCCGCGACCAGCGGGCCGGCGAGGCAGCCGCGGCCGGCCTCATCGGCGCCGGCGACCCAGCGGCTGTCGAGGCCGCGGTCGAAGGCGAAGAGACGACGGGTGCGCGCCAGGCGGCGTTGGTGAAGCTTGCCCTTCGTCGCGGGCTTAGAGGACGCCGATTCGATCCGGGGGCCAGTAGGTGGCAAAGGCCTTGCCGATGATCCATCCACGGGGGACTGGGCCCCAGAAACGGCTGTCGTCGCTTTCCCCACGGTTGTCGCCCATCATGAAGTAGTAGCCGGGTGGAACCTTGATCGGTTTGGGCAAAGTGCAGGAAGGTGCTGAGCCACAGGGCCTGATGTAGGACTCTTCGGTCTTCTCGACCCCGTTGACGACCGGGTGGCCGTTGCGCACGCTGATCGTCTCGCCGGGCCCGGCGACGATCCGCTTGATGAAGTTCTGACTCGACTCTTCCGGCGTCGGCTTCGGGCAGGGCATGCCGACTTCGACTGGCTCCTGGCCTTGAACGGTGACCCCGCATTCGGTACCGCTGTCGGCCCCCTTGGGCGGGTGGAAGACGACGATGTCGCCGGGCTTGGGATCGGTGAAGTGGTAGAGGAAGCGGTTGACGAGGACCCGCTGGCCGACGTCCAGGGTCGGTTCCATCGACTGCGAGGGGATCTGGTAGGGCTTGATCAGCCAAGCCTGGATCGCCAGCGCAAGCCCCAGGGCCAGCGCGACGATGACGACCAGCTCTACGAACCCGCCGCCTCGACTTTTCGGCTTCGGGATCGAGAGGTTCAGGCCGGGTCCCCGCCGGAGTCGTCGGACTTCTCATCCGGCGACTCGTCCTCGGCATCCTCAGCCGCGGCGTTGTCCTCGGTCTCCCCCGCCTCAGGCGCCTCAGCGTCTGTCTCTGCCGCCGTCTCACTTGAAGTCTCAGCTGCTGGCTCGGCCTCCGCTGCCGGCTCCTCGCCCGCAGCTTGCGAGGACGAGGAGGTCTCCTCCTCGACAGGACCCGCGGACCCTGCGTCCTCAGTCTGAGTGGCTGCGTCTTCCTCGGCCTGGCTGACCCCATCGGCGTCAACCGCCTCTGGCTCAGCAGCAGCTGTCGGAGCCGAGATCAGCTCCTCGTCAATGCCCCAGCGGCGCTCGGCGACGCGAGCCGCCTTGCCGATGCGACCGCGCAGGTAGTAGAGCTTGGCCCGGCGGACGTCGCCGCGGGCGGCGATCTCCAGTTTCTCGATCTTCGGCGAGTGCAGCGGAAAGGTCCGCTCGACGCCGACGCCGAAGGACTGCTTGCGCACGGTGAAGGTCTCACGCACTCCCGAGCCCTGCCGCCGCAGGACGATTCCCTCGAAGACCTGGGTGCGGCGGCGCTGGCCCTCGACGACCTGGAAGTGCACGCGAACGCGATCGCCTGGATCGAAGGAAGGGAGACCCTTCCTCAGCTGACCGCGCTCGATGTCGTCAATGACGCTGCTCATGCGAAAAAAGACCGCCGGGCCCGGACCGGGCGCCGCGCGGTGGCGGAATGGTAGCTACTCCGGGTTTTTTTCGGACTGCTCGGCCCGAGCCCTGCTCTGCTCCAGGCGCCAGAGCCGCACCCGCTCGTGGTCGCCGGAGAGCAGCACCTCGGGCACGTCCCAACCGCGGTAGTTGGCCGGGCGCGTGTAGTGGGGGTACTCGGGCATCCCCTCGAGCACCTCGCTGAAGGACTCCTCGACGGCGCTGTGGGCGTGGCCCAGCGCCCCGGGCAGCTTGCGCATCACCACATCGGCGAGGACCATCGCCGGCAGCTCGCCGCCAGCCAATACGTAACGGCCGATCGAGACCTCGTCGTCGGCGAAGTGCTGGTGCACGCGGTCGTCGAAGCCCTCGTAGCGGCCGCAGAGCAACGCCACGTGCGACTCCCGCGTCAGCTCGCCGGCAAGCTCGTCGTCGAGCAGCCGCCCGGTTGGCGAGAGCAGGACCGTGCGGGGCTTTTCCCCGTGCGGATATGCAGCCTGCAGTGCCGCGTCGACGACGTCGACCCGCAGCACCATCCCAGCCCCGCCACCGTAGGGCGCATCGTCGACCTGGCCGGCGCTGAGCGGGGTTGTGTCGCGGTAGTTGATCAGCCGCAGCTCATTTCCTTCGCCGAGCGCGTTTTGGACCGAGCGCTGCGACTGGAACCAGTCGAACGCCTCCGGGAAGAGAGTGAAGATGTCGAGCTTCATGGCGGGCTGGACCCGCTCAATCAAGGATGTCGACTATGACCCTGCGGTCTAGTCGGACGGCGGCCGCCTTCGCGATAGTGCGGATCGCGTTGGCGACCCGGCCGCCCTTGCCGATCACGCGGCCAAGATCGTCCTCGGCGACGCTGATCTCATAGACGAGGTCGCCTTCCTCTTCGAGCTCCTCGACGACCACCGCATTTGGGTCCTCGACCAGCGAGCGGACCAGGAACTCCAGCAGCTCCGTCACGTCAGGCTCAGCTACCGGAGGCGGGAATGCCCTTGGTGCGCAGCAGCGTGGCAACGGTCTCCGACGGCTGAGCGCCATGCTCCAGCCAGTGGCGGGCACGGGCCTCGTCAAGCTCGATCGTCGAAGGCTCGGTCTGCGGGTTGTACTGCCCGATCGTCTCGATCGTGCGCCCGTCACGCGGCGAGCGCTTATCGGCGACGACGATCCGCCAGATCGGGTTCTTCTTGGACCCGACTCGTCTTAGTCTGATTCGTACTGCCATCGATCGAGCAGGGTACAGGCTCAGGCCCCTCTTACGCGTGCCGGACGCGAAGCGGAGGACACGCGGCCTGATTTCGGTTAGCGCCTTCTTACTTTTGGGCGCGGCGCTCCTCCGGTCATCGCGGCGAGCTGTTGGGCGTCGGGCATCTTGCCCGAAGTCATGTGGCGCATCATCTTGCGCATCTGGTCGAACTGCTTGATCAGCTGGTTGACCTGCTGGGGCCTCGTTCCCGATCCGTTAGCGATGCGTTTGCGACGCGAGCCCTTGATCAGCCCGGGGTTGGCTCGCTCTTCGGGAGTCATCGAGAGGATGATCGCCTCGACCCGGTCGAGCTGCCCCTCGTCGATGTCGGCGTTCTTTAGCTGTTTCATCGCCCCCATGCCGGGCAACATGCCGAGAATGCCGCTGAGCGGGCCCATTTTGCGCACCTGGCGCATCTGCTGAAGCATGTCCTCGAGGGTGAACTGGTTCTTCCGCAGTTTCCGCTCGAGGTCGGCCGCCTGGTCCTCATCGATCTGCTGCTCGGCTTTCTCGATCAGGCTGAGCACATCGCCCATGCCGAGGATGCGCGAGGCCATGCGGTCCGGGTGGAAACGGTCGAAGGCCTCGAGTTTCTCGCCGGTCGAGGCGAAGAGGATCGGCTTGCCGGTGACGGCCTTGACCGAGAGCGCGGCGCCGCCGCGGGCGTCGCCATCGAGCTTTGACATCACCACGCCGTCGAACTCGGCCGCCTCGGCGAAGGACTCGGCAACCCCAACGGCGTCCTGGCCAGTCATCGCGTCGACGACGAGCAGCACGTCGTGGGGCTTGACCCGCTTGCGGATGTTCGCCAGCTCCTCCATCAGCTCCTGGTCGACGTGGAGGCGGCCGGCGGTGTCGACGATCAGCACGTCGCGGCGCTCTGTCTTGGCCTGCTCCAGCGCCCAGGCGGCGATCTCGACCGGATCGGCGTCGGTGCCTTTCTCGTAGACGTGGGCGCCGACGCGGCCGCCGACCGTGACCAGCTGATCGACCGCGGCGGGGCGGTAGACGTCGCAGGCAGCGAGGGCCACGTCCTTCTTGCCGTTCTCGCGCAGGAAGCGGGCGAGCTTGGCGCAGGCGGTCGTCTTGCCCGAGCCCTGCAGGCCAGCCATCAGGATCACGGTCGGGCCGCTGGAGGCGAAGGCGAGCTCTGAGCCGGTGCCGCCCATCAGCCCGGTCAGCTCCTCGTTGACGATCTTGATCACCTGCTGGCCCGGGTCGAGGCTGCCGAGTACGTCGGCGCCGAGACAGCGTTCCTTCAGCGTCTTGGTGAAGGTTTTGACGACTTTGAAGTTGACGTCCGCCTCGAGCAGGGCAAGGCGGATCTCGCGCATCGCCGCGTCGACGTCGGATTCGCTCAGCTTGCCGCGCGAGCGGACATCGGAGAGCGTCGCCTGCAGCCGATCTGAGAGCTGGTCGAACACTGCGCTGAGCTTAGGGGCTCAGAAGGGCGTTGGCGAAGTCGGTGGGGTCGAAGGGGCGTAGGTCCTCGAGCGTCTCGCCGGTGCCTATGAGCTTCACCGGGATGCCGAGCTCGTCGGCGATCGCGAGGACGATGCCGCCCTTTGCGGTGCCGTCGAGCTTGGTTAGGACGACGCCGTCGACCTCGGCCGCCTCGGCGAAGATCTTGGCTTGACGCAGTCCGTTCTGACCCGTCGTCGCGTCGATCGAGAGCAACGTCTCATGCGGGGCGCCGGGCATCTGCTTGGCGATTACCCGCCGCACCTTGGCCAGCTCCTCCATCAGGTCGGTCTGCGTGTGCAGGCGGCCGGCGGTGTCGACGATGACCACGTCGGCGCCGCGGGCGCGGGCGGCCTCAACCGCGTCGAAGGCGACAGCACCGGGGTCAGAGCCCTCCTCAGCACGGACCAGTTCGGCGCCGGCCCGGTCGGCCCACTCCGCAAGCTGCTCCGCGGCCGCAGCGCGGTAGGTGTCGCCGGCGGCAAGCACGACCGAGAGTCCAAATTCCTTTGACAGGTGCCAGGCGATCTTGCCGATCGTCGTCGTCTTGCCGGTGCCGTTGACCCCGACCATCAGTAGCACCGCAGGCTCGCCGCTGAGGTCGATCGGCGCCCGCGCCGTCGCGGCCACCTCGGCGAGGATCTCGATCAGCCGCGCCTGCACCGCCTCACCGTCGGCAGGCACGGTGCCGGCCTCGACCTCGTGCTCGAGCCGCTCGACCACCTTGGCCGTGGTCGGCGCTCCGGTGTCAGCCAGGATCAGCGCCTCCTCGAGCCGCTCCCAGGTCTCCTCGTCGATGCGCTCGAAGAAGCTCGAGGAGAGCTCCTCGGTGAGCGCTTTGCGGCTCTTGGAGAGGCTCTGGCGCAGGCGGCGGAAGACGCCGTGGCGCTCGCCCTCGCTCTCAGCCTCGGACGAACCCGTTGGGGCCGCTCGCTGCCCCAGGTCGAGGATCTCCTGCCAACTCGTCGCCATCGTCCGGGGAGGCTATCCCGGCGGCGATGCGGAGCTCCTCCACGCCCTGCTCGATGTAGGTGCCGATGCGGTCGATGTCGGCCATCGAGTCGCGATCGCCGAGCAGGCCGAAGCCGATCGCGCCGTTGTAGCTGATGATCGCGATCGCCAGCGCGTGGCGACGGGCGAGAAAACCGACCGGGTAGACCTCGACCAGCTCGCGGCCGCGCACGTAGAAGGGGATCTGCGGGCCGGGGAAATTGGTGACAAGCAGGTTGAAGAGCCGGGTCGAGAAGTTGATTGCCGCGGTCGGGCCGAGCAGCAGCGGCGGGGCGAAGTCGCGGAACCAGTCGTTGAGCCCCCAGATCGCCTCGGCGCCGAGCGGCTGCTTGGAGGCCTTGAGGTCGTCCATCGCTTTGGAGACGAAGCGCACCCGCTCGACCGGGTCGGCGATGCCGACCGGCAGCGGCCCGCGCATCGCCGTCAGTTTGTTGCCGAGCTCGCCGTGCTCGTCTTCGGTGCGGATCGAGACCGGCACCAGCGCCTGCAACTCGACCCCCTCGGTCTCCAGCTCGCGGTCGAGCATCCAGCGGCGCAGGGCGCCGGCGGTCACCGCCAGAGTGACGTCGTTGACGGTGGCGCCGAGGACGTTCTTCAGCTCTTTGAACTCGTCGAGGTCACAGCGAGCGCCGTAGAAGAGGCGGTGCGGGGAGATGTCGACGTTGAGCGGCACCTTCGGTGCCGGCTTGGCGAGGTTCCAGGTGACCTCCCAGAGGCCGGCGATGCCGTCGGAGGCGCGTTTGGCGGCGCGGCGCGGCTTGCGGAAGGCGGCGCCGAGCCAGCGCGCGGCGCGCACGAACATCTGCCCGAACCCTCGCACCGCGTGCCCCACCAGCCCGATCCGCGAGGGGGCCGTCTTCGGCTCCCAGGGGGCCGGCTCGGGCACCGGCTCGGTGGTCGGCTCGACGTCGAAGAGCAGCACCCCGATGTCGACAGCGGAGATGCCATCGGCCATCGCGTGGTGGGTCTTGTAGACGATCGCGAAGCGGTCGTTCTCCATGCCCTCGACCAAGCAGAGCTCCCAGAGCGGCTTCGAACGGTCGAGCGGCGGGGCAAAGGTCTCGGCGACGGCGTTGCGGAACTGCTCGTCGCTGCCGGGGGCGTCGAGCAGCTTGCGGCTGACGTGCTCGTGAACATCGAAATCGGGGTGATCGACCCAGAACGGGCGACCCAGGCCCAGCGGCGGGTAAGAGAGGCGCTGGCGCAGGCGCGGCAGCAGGTGCAGGCGGCTGCGGATGCTGGCGAGGAACTCCTCGTGGCTGGGCGGCTCGCCCTCGCAGACCAGCACGGCGCCGATCGCCATGTGCCCGTTGGACTTCTCGTTAGCCAGAAATGACGTGTCGAACGACGTCAGCCTGTCCATGTGCCGCTGCGCCACGATCCCTCCTTTCCTTCCCCGCGAACAGCGTAGCGTGGCCCCCGATCCGGGAACGTTCTGTTTTCTTTAAGCGAGGACGCGGTTAAGCGGCTTCGGCGGAGCCGCGCGGGGTGGACGCGGGGGGCTGCTCGCCGATCAGCCCAGGGGACGCGGGATCGTCGACCGCATCCTCGCTCGCGTCGTCCTCCTCGGCCACACCAGCGAAGGGCGGCGGAGGCGCGGCCTCTCCGTATATCTCCTCCGCAGCGTCGAGCTCACCCCCGTCCTCGGCTACTTCGCGCGGCAGGCGGCGGGAGACGACCTTGGTCACGCCGTCGCCGCCCATGCTGACCCCGTAGAGAACGTCGGCGGCGTCCATGGTGCGTTTCTGGTGGGTGACGATGACGAACTGGGCGCGGTCGGAGAAACGCCGGACCAGCTGCAGGAAGCGGTCGATGTTTGCGTCGTCGAGCGCGGCCTCGACCTCGTCGAGGATGTAGAAGGGGCACGGCCTTGCGAGGAAGACGGCGAAGACGAAAGCGATCGCGACCAGCGACTTCTCGCCGCCGGAGAGCAGTGAGAGCTTGCGAGTCGACTTGCCGGCCGGGGTGACCTCGATCTCGACCCCGAACTCCTCGCGCTGTTCCTCGGACTCCTCATCGCCCACGGCCTCGTCGTCGGCCGTCGCCTCACCCTCTGCCTCGGCGTCGGGCACGGCGCGCAGGGTGACCCGGCGCAGACGACCACGGCCACCCGGGAAGAGGTGCTCGACCATCTCCTCGAAGTTTTTCGCCGTCGCCTCGAAGGTCTGCTCGAAGGCGCGCTCGATCTCATTGTCGATGTCGCGGATCAGCGCCTCCAGCTCGCGCATCCCCCGCTCGGTGTCCTCGCGCTGGGCCTGCAGCGACTCGACGTGCTCGCGGGCCTCCTCGTACTCCTGCTCGGCGAGCGGGTTGACCGGGCCGATTTGGGCGCGGCGGCGCTCGAGGCGCTCGAGCCGGCGGTCGATCTCGGCGCGATCCTCGTCGCTCAGAGCCTCGCTTGCCGGCTCGACCTCTTCGCCGAGGCGCTCGGCGATCGAGGCCAGCTCCTTGGCGGCCTCGCTGCGGCGGTCGCCGAGGTGGGCTGCCTCGACCTCGACTTCGGTGAGGCGATCGGACGCCTTCGTCATCTTGGCCTGTAGCTCGTACTCGCGCTGCGAGCAGGCGCGCATCTCCTCGGCGATCTCATCGCTGTCGCCCTCACCACCGACGACGCGGCCCTCGATCCGCTCAACCCGAGAGCGGATCGCGGCCTCGGCCACGGTCGCGGCAGCTGCCGCAGCGCGAACGTCGTCGAGCAGTTCCTCGCCGCCGGCGAGGCGCTTGCGCAGGACCTCGCGGGCGCGCTCCCCGAGCAGGCCCTCGGCCCGACGGGCGTGACGTGAGGCGCGCTCGGCGCCGCCCTGGACCGCCCCGAGCGCGGTCTCGCGAGCCGACTCGCTGGCGTCGGCCAGGCGGGCCCGGGCAAGGCCCTCGGCGGCGCTGGAGAGACCGACGTCGATCTCGTTCAGCTCCTCCTCGAGTTTGCGCGCCCGTTCGCCGGGCGCCGCGGTCGCGCCGAGGTCGAGCGTCAGCGGTCCGAGCTCGCTGCGCAGCGAATCGAGACGGGCGGAGATGTCGCCCTCGCGGTCGGCCAGGCCGGTGGCGCGGATCGCGATCCGCTGTTGCTCACCGCGAAGTTTGGTCAGCAACCCCCAGGCCTGGGTGCGCTCGCGGTCGCGGGCGGCAAAGCGCTCCTCGGCGGCGCGGCGCTTCGCGCTCACCTCGGCCAGGTTCTTCTCCAGCACGGAGCGCTGGGCGCGGGCGTCGGCCGCCGCCTTCTCCGCGGCGGCGGCGCGATCGGCGCCGAAGCGCAGTTCCTCGGCGACCAGCTGGCCGCGCAGGCCGAGTTCCTCGCGCTCGATCCGGGCGCCGAGCTCAGCCGCCTGCGCCTGTCGCTTCAGCGGCCGCAGGCGGGCCCGCGCCTCGCGCTCGAGGTCGAGGGCGCGATCGAGGTTGTCGCGGGCGGCGCGCAGCTTCAGCTCGGCCCGGCGGCGGCGCTTGCGGTGCTTGCCGAGACCGGCAGCCTCCTCGATAAGCAGGCGCCGTTCGCGCGGTTTGGAGTGAATGATCGACTCGACCCGGCCCTGGCTGATCACCGAGTGCATCTCGCGGCCGAGGTTGGTGTCGGAGAGCACCTCGGCAACGTCGACGAGGCGGCAGCGGGCGCCGTTGAGGCGGTAGCTGCCCTCGCCGGAGCGGTCGAGGGTGCGCTTGACCGCGATCTCAGAGAGCTCGGTGGCGGCGCGGCCCTCGGAGTTGTCGATCGTCACCTCGACTTCGGCGAGGCGGCGCTGGCCGATGCCCTTGCCGCCGGCCGAGATCACGTCCTGCATCGAGGCGCCGCGGATCGCCCCCGGGCTTTGCTCACCCAGCGCCCAGAGCACGGCGTCGGTGATGTTCGACTTGCCGGAGCCGTTGGGTCCGACGATCACGCTGACGCCGGGCGAGAACTCCAGCCTCGCCCGCTCGGGGAAGGACTTGAACCCCTTCATCTCGATTGATCTCAGATACATGCGTTATCTCTCCGGAAGCGGTCCCAGGACCCTCGGCTGCCAAGCCTCGCGAGCGCGTCGGACGCGATCGGCAAACTCAATCCCCAAGCCGTTTCAGCGCCTGCTCGGCGGCGGCTTGCTCGGCTGCCTTCTTACTCCGGCCCTCGCCTTCGCCGACTCGCTCGGCGTCGACGATCGCCGCCACCTCGAACTTGCGCCGGTGCGGCGGCCCGGCTTCCGCGGTCACCTCGTAGCTTACGACCGAGCGACGCCGCGCCAGTAACTCCTGCAGCGCCGACTTGAAGTCGATCCGCGTCTCGGCGGCGTGCTCGACCCGGGGCTCGAAGGC
>DATMIH010000064.1:0-8287 GCA_035554595.1 Solirubrobacterales bacterium | reverse complement strand
CGGCCTCCCCGAGGATCCCGAGCAACTCGCTGCCAACACGGACGTACTGAAAGCGATCGAAGACCACGTGGCGACGATCAACGAGAAATTCGCCCGGGTCGAGCAGGTCAAGAAGGTGGCGATCCTGCCCCGCGACCTCTCCCAGGAAACCGGCGAGCTGACGCCGACGCTGAAGGTCAAGCGCGCGGTGGTGGCGAGCAAGCACGAGCAGGAGATCGAGAAGCTCTACGCGAGCTGAGGTTTGGGTCAGAGGGATCGGTTGACCCTCTGGTCGAATTGATATCGCACGCGCATGCTCCGCATACGCTTAGCGACAATTTGAGAGCGCGGCTCCGCCGCGCCTAGAAACACGAGTGCGGCGGCCGCCTTCGGCGACATTCGCCCAGAGGGTCAACCGATCCCTCTCGCTCAAGCGTCATCTCGCACAGAGCGACTTGCTCTCGGCGCAAAGGTGCATGCTCGCCTTTCCGCAAGCTGGAGTTGGCCTCTGCTGCGCCAACTCAGCTCACTATCTGCCGAGCTGGATGGAGGGTCGGGTGCCCCTCCCGCAAAAGCTCAGAGACCACGCGCCGAAGCACCTACCCGGATCAGCTGCGCGACGGCTTTTGAGGGAGGGGCACCCGACCCTCCTCCCCGCTTGGTACTAGGAGACCTCGCCTGACTGGCGCAAGAGGGCCGAGGTCGTCTGCTCGAGCACGCGGCGCCAGGTGGGGTTTTGCTCGTGCTGCTCTTCTTCGGCTGCCCGCTCGACCACACGGCTGACGCGGCGGCCAGAGATCTCAAGGCCGTGGCGTTCAGCGATCTCCTGGAAGCTGTCGTAATCCTTAGCCAGGGTCGCGGTTACCGATTCGAATCCGTGACGGGCGATTTTGAGGCGGCGCGAGTAGTCCATGATCGGCGTGCCGAACATCAACTCGTCGTTGGGCTCGGGCTCAACCAGGATGATGTCGACGCCCGGATAGCGCTCCTGCCACTGCTCAACGGCCTGGTGGAGGCGAGCGTGGGCGATCAAGCGGAAGGTCTGGTTGGCGATCGCCGGCAGCCCCATATCGGAGACGCGACGTACGCGGGTACCAAAGACGGTGGGGATCGTCTTCTCGAAGTCGTTCACGTAGGGGACCAGGGGGTTTACAACGACGATGAATTTGGCTCCCTTTTCGACCGCGATATCGACGTTTGTGGTCGAGCGGATGCCGCCGTCGACCAGCTGGCGGCCCTTGAGATCAACCGGCTTGTAGACGATCGGCAGCGCGGTCGAGCACTGAATCGCCTTCGAGATCGGTACGTCGTTCCAGCCCTCCTCGCCGAATGTAATCCGTTCGCAGGTGTCGAGGTCGGTCGCGGTCAGGTAGAGCTCTTTGGAGAGGAGGCGAAAGTCATCGACGCGATCCTCTTCGCTGAGAGCCGCGGCAACGTAATCGGCTATGCCGTCGCCGGAGTAAAAGCCAGTCGGCAGGGCCTCGGCGAGGCCAACGCCGACGTCCATTGCCGAGAACCTCCCCATGCTCACCAGGTTGCGGGCGAGCTCGAGGGTGCGCAAGGGCAGCATGGCCGCCTTCTCCACAAAGCCAAGGTAGTTGGGCTTCAGCACCTTGCCGAGGTCGAGGTCCTCGAGCTCGGAGGGGATGCGGCGGTTGATCACCTGCATCATTTCGTCGGGCGTGACGCCGTTGGCCAGCATGCTGGCGACGAAGGAGCCGGCACTGGTGCCGACGTAGACGTCGAAGTTATTGACCGTGCTGTTGACCGCGAGCAAGTCGAGGGCACGCAGGGCGCCGATCTCGTAGACCCCGCCGGTGAAGCCCCCGCCGCCGAGGACGAGGGCGGTCTTGGACGGACGTTTACGGCCGCGACGACGACGCGGTTGCGATTCGATATCCACAACTTTGCCCATAAACATGCATTATCTCACTAAGTGAGGCGTACCCCGGCAATCTCTGCCGCGATTTGTGCCCTGCTTGCGGCTCTCTTGTTCTCCGCGGCGGCGCAGGCGGCTACCAGCAGCGGCCGCTGCGCAACCATGCGTTCTCGCCTCGTGCATGGCGGCGGCGGCTCCAGCGGCCTGCTCGTGATCGACGGCGAAACGGGCAAGGTCGTCTGTGCGCGAGCGCCGGGACGACAGCGTCCGCTCGCCTCCAACATGAAGCTCTTCACCACCTCGACCGCGCTGGCGCGACTCGGAGCGGAATCGAGGATCACGACCCTGCTCAAGACCGACGGGGGAATCGATCGCAACGGCGTCCTGCACGGCAGCCTCTACCTGGTCGGCGCCGGTGACCCCACACTCGGCACGCCCTCCTTCTACCGGCGCTTCCTCGGCGGCCTCGGCACCAATATCTTCCAGCTCAAGCGAGAGGTGCGCGAAGCCGGGATCAGCTCGGTGACCGGCCACCTCTACGCCGACGACAGCGTCTTTGACCGGCTGCGCGGCGTCGCCGACTCGGGCTATGCAACTAGTCCCGAAATCGGGCCGCTCTCCGGCCTCTCCTTCAACTCCGGCTACAGCACGCCCAGCGCCACAGGCTTCGCCAGCGATCCGGCGCTCACCGCGGCAGCGACCCTGGATGCGAGCCTGCGCGAAGCGGGCGTAAGCATCTCCCCCACGGTCGCGCTGGCGACCTCCCCACCCTTCGGCACCGAACTGGCCAGGGTCGAATCGCCGCCGCTATCGAGCATCGTCAACACAACCGACGTCTACTCCGACAACTTCTTCGCCGAGATGTTGATGAAGCTGCTCGGCGCCCGCTTCGGCGGCGCTGGGACGACGGCAGCGGGAGCGGAAATCGTCGCGGCCTTCGCTCGCGGTCATGGTTCCGGCGTGCACGCCGTAGACGGTTCGGGCCTGACCCGCTCCAACCGGGCCTCGCCGGCCCAGGTGGTCGACCTGCTCAAGGCGATGCGCGGGACTAACGTCGGCGACGAATTCATCCAGGATCTCGCCCTCGCCGGCCACGAGGGCACTGTCGCCGAACGTATGCACGGCACCGCCGCCTACGGCCGCTGCCGCACCAAGACCGGCACGATCAGCGCCGTCAGCAACCTCTCCGGCTACTGCTTCAACCGCGACGGCAGGGTGATGATCTTCTCAATCCTGATGGGAAGCGTCCGCGATCTCAGCCTCGCTCACGCCGAGCAGGACCTGATCGCCGGGGAAGTCGCGTCGTATTGACTCGGGCATCGGAGCGGGGCACCTCCCGCCCTGACAAGTGCCGCGCTAATTAGCGCGGCACTTTGAGTATCCGCCAGTTCGGGAGGTGCCCCGCTCCGATGCCTAGAATCGCTTCGATGCGAGTTCTCCTGACGAACGATGATGGGATTTCGGCCCCAGGCCTGCAGGCGGCCCGCCGGGCGCTGCGTGAGATCGACGGGGTCGAGGTCGATGTGATCGCGCCGGACTCGAACCGCAGCGCGACGGCGCGGAGCATCACGACGCGATCGCCGCTGACGGTCGAGGAGGTGGAGTTCGGTGACGGCGACAAGGGCTACGCGACGGACGGCACCCCCGTTGACTGCGTGCGATTCGCTGAGCTGGGGCTGGTCGGCCATCGGCCCGACCTGATCTTCTCCGGGATCAACCACGGCGCCAACCTCGGCGACGACATCACCTACTCGGGCACGGTTGCCGCCGCCTTCGAGGGAATCGTCCTCGGCATTCCCGCCGTTGCCTTCTCGCAGCAGTCCTCGGGCGGCGGCATGGGCTACGTCAGCGGCCGCTTCGACTTCGGCGCCGTCGCCCGCTTCGGCGCCGAGCTGGTCCGACACCTGCTCAACCAACCGATGCCTGAGGCGACGCTGATCAACATCAACTGCCCCGCCGGTGAGCCCACGGGAATCGAAGTGACCAAGCTGGGCAAACGGATCTACAACGATGAGCTGAAGCTGATCGGCGAGACCGACGGTCGCCGCCACTATGAGATCTACGGCTGGCAGCCCGGCTACGAGGAGATCGACGGCACCGATCTCAACGCTGTCGCCAGCGGCCGCATCTCGGTCACGCCGATCCACTTCGACCTCACCGACCACGGGGGCCTCGAGAACCTGCGCGGCTGGGGATTCGAGGCGATGCTCGCCGCCAGCGCCCCCTCCTCGGTGTGAGCGGGACGCCCGAGCAGCGCGCGGCCGAGCTGCGGCAGGAGCTGGCGGGGCACAACCACCGCTACTACGTCCTCGACGACCCGGCCGTTGGCGATGACACCTACGACGCGCTGCTCGATGAGCTACGGGCGATCGAGGCCGAGAATCCCGAGCTGCGCACGCCGGACTCGCCGACCCAGCGGGTAGGGGCGCCGCCGCTCGAGCGCTTCGAACAGGTCGAGCACGCCGAGCCGATGCTCTCGCTCGCCAACGCCCGCAATGAGGAGGAGCTGCGGGCCTGGGAGACCCGAACCCGCAACCACCTCAAGCGGCTCGACATCAGCGCCGCCGAGTTCAGCTACACCAGCGAGCCCAAGATCGACGGCCTGGCGATCTCGCTCACCTACGAAGATGGCGTCTTCATTCGCGGGGCCACCCGGGGCGACGGCCGGGTCGGCGAGGACGTGACGCAGAACCTGCGCACGATCGGCTCGATCCCACTGAGCATCGACGAGGCGCCGCCGCTGGTCGAGGTGCGCGGCGAGGTCTACCTGCCGATCGCCGATTTCAAGGCGCTCAACGAACGGCGGGCAGAGGCAGGCGAACCCGCCTTCGCCAACCCGCGCAACTCGGCCGCCGGCTCGATTCGCCAGCTCGATCCCAACCTAGCCGCCGAACGGCCGCTATCGGTCTGGTGCTACGGAATCGGAGCTACAAAAGGCCTCAACCTCGCGACCCACAGCGAGGAGGTCCAGTGGCTGCGAGGGAAGGGCTTCAAGGTCAACCCCGACACCGATCACCACGAGGGCATCGAGTCGGTGGTCAAGCGCTGTCACTGGTGGGAGGAGCGCAGGGACGAGCTCGACTACGAGATCGACGGCGTCGTGGTCAAGATCGACGAGCGGGCGCTCTGGCGCGAGCTCGGCGTGGTCGGCCGCGAGCCGCGTTGGGCGATCGCCTGGAAGTTCGCGCCGACGACGGCGACGACGAAGCTGAAGGAGGTCGTCTGGAACGTCGGTCGCACGGGCCACCTCGTCCCCTTCGCGATGCTGGAGCCGGTCCACGTCGGCGGCGTCACCGTCTCCACCGCGACCCTGCACAACGAGGAGGACCTGGCGCGCAAGGACGTGCGGCCGGGCGACGAGGTCGTCGTGATGCGGGCGGGCGACGTGATCCCGCAGGTGGTGGCGCCGCTGATCCAGCGCCAGGAGAAAGGCAAACGGCGCGGGCCAAAGCCCAAACCGCCGGCCAAATGCCCCGCCTGCGACACCCCGACGGTCAAGCCCGAGGACGCGGTCTTCACCGTCTGCCCCAACCGCGCCGGCTGCCCCGGCCAGTCCTTCCAGCACGTCAAACACTTCGTCAGCAAGGGCGCGATGGACATCGACGGTCTCGGCGAGAAGCAGGCGCTGCGCTTCCTGCAGGAAGACCTGATCGCCGACGTCGCCGACATCTACGAGCTCGGCGAGGAGCAACTGGAGGGCCTCGAGGGCTTCGGCGAGATCTCCGCGCGCAACCTGCTTGCCGCGATCGACGCCTCGCGCGCGCGCCCCTTCAAACGCGTCCTCTACGCGCTCGGCCTGCCCGGCGTTGGCTACGTCACCGCGGAAGCGCTGGCCGACCACTTTGTCTCGATCGACGCTCTGCACACGGCCGACCCGGAGCAGATCGAGGAGGTCGAGGGCGTCGGCCCGATCATGGCGGTGCAGATTGCCGAGTCGCTGGGGGACGACCGCACCTGGGAGTTGGTCGAGAAGCTGCGTCAGAAGGGACTGCGGCTCGAACAGGACGAGTCCGAACGACGGGCAAGCGGCGGTCCGCTCGAAGGCAAGACGTTCGTGCTCACCGGGACGCTGCCCGAGCTGACCCGCGAGGAGGCCGGCGCGCTGATCAAGGCCGCCGGGGGCAAGGTGGTCAACTCGGTCTCGAAAAAAACTGACTACGTCGTAGCCGGTGAGAACCCGGGGTCGAAGCTGGCCAAAGCTGAGAAATACGAGACCGAGATACTCGATGAGGCGAAGCTGCTGGCGCTGCTCGCAGATGCGTAGTGGGTGGGCGAGTCTGGGATGCCTCCCGCCCTGACAAGTCGTCGCGCTAATTAGCGCGACGACTTTGAGTATCCGCCAGTTCGGGAGGCATCCCAGACTCGCCACTCAGAGGCATACTGCGGGCCGTGACGAGCGTACGGCTGGAGATCGAATACGACGGATCGCAGTTCAAGGGCTGGGCCAAGCAGGCCGGGGTGCGGACGGTGCAGGAAGAGCTGGAGACAGCGTTGGAGACCGTCCTGCGGGAATCGGTGAAGCTGACCGTGGCTGGGCGCACCGATACGGGGGTGCACGCGGAGGGGCAGGTGGCTAGCTTCGTCACCGACGGCGAGATGCCGGTCCACCTGGCGCAGAGGCTGAATGGGCTTGGTCCTCGCGACATTGCGGTTACTGCGGCTACGCCAGCCGAGGATGGCTTCGATGCCCGGCGCGACGCGGTCTCGCGCACCTACCGCTATCGCATACTCGCCCGCCGCAGCTCCAGTCCCTTCGAGCAGAACCGCGCCCTCTGGTGGCCCCACAAAATGGATTACGAGGCCCTGGAAGCCTGCGCAGCAGCGCTCGCGGGCAAACACGACTTCACCGCCTTCACCCCCACCCAAACCGACCATGTCCACTTCAACCGCAACATCCTCAACGCCGCCTGGTCCCAAGCGGGCGACATCACCACCTTCCACATCACCGCCGACGCCTTCATGCGTAACATGGTCCGTATCCTCGTCGGCACCATGCTCGAAGTCGCCAGCGGCCGCCGAACCCTAGAAAGCTTCACGCAACTCCTACGTGGAGCGCCCCGTCCCGAGGCAGGCGAAACGGCACCTCCTCACGGTTTGTATCTGGAGTCCGTCTCGTACGGATAAGCGTCAGCTAGAGCTGCTGCGGTCCGGAGGGGCGGGGCATCACCCGAACTGGCGGATACTCAAAATGACGCGCTAATTAGCGCGTCATTTGTCAGGGCGGGTGATGCCCCGCCCCTCAGAGCCCTAAACCAGCTCTAGATAGACCATTTCAGTTGAGTCCGACTTCCTGGGACCCAACTTGACGATCCGCGTATAGCCGCCGGGCCGCTCCACGTAGCGCGGCGCGACCTCCTCGAACAGCTTGTGCACGATGAACTTGTCGTTGTGCAGCGTCGCCAGTGCTTGGCGACGGGCGTGCAGGTCACCGCGCTTGGCCAGCGTGATTAGCTGCTCGACCTCGGGCTTGACCGCCTTGGCCTTGGCCTGCGAGGTCTTGATCCGTTCGTGCTCGATCAGCTGCTTGGAGAGGTTCGAGAGCAGGGACTCACGATGCGCCGCGTCGCGGCTGAGCTTGTTTCGCTTCTTGCGGTGGCGCATCGGATCGTCAACTCCCCTGCCTAGTCTCCCTGAAGATCGAGTCCGCGTGCGTGCAGGGTCTCGATCACTTCCTCAATCGACTTCTGGCCGAAGTTCGGGATCGCGTTCAGCTCCGAGCGCGTCTTGCGCACCAGGTCGCCGACCGTCTGCACTCCCGCCCGCTTGAGGCAGTTGTATGAACGCACACCGAGCTCGAGCTCCTCGATCAGGATCTCGTCGAGACCATTGTTGCTGGCGACGCCATCGCCGCCGCTCGGCCCCGGCAACACATCAGCCGTGTGGCTCGGCACTGGCTCACGAGCGGTCAGCTCCTCGACCCGGTCGGCGTCGGTGAAGATCGCCAGGCTCTTGATCAGGATCTCGGAGGCCTCGCGCAGAGCAGCGCCCGGCTCAATTGAGCCGTCGGTCTCGAGGTCGAGCGTGAGCTTGTCGAAGTCGGTGCGCTGACCGACGCGCGCTGTCGCCACCGCGTAGGAAGCGCGGCGGATCGGCGAGAAGATCGAGTCGATCGGAATCACACCGATCGGCTGCTCATCCGACTTGTTCTCGTCAGACGGTGAGTAACCGCGACCGCGACCGATGGTCAGGTAGATCTCGAGCTTGGTTTTCTTCTCCAGCGTCGCGATCGGTGCCTCGGGGTTGAGGATCTCGACGCCCGAGGGGAGGTCGATGTCCTTCGCCTTGACCTCGCCGGGGCCGGTTGCGACCAGGGGCGCCTCGACCTCGTCGGCGTCGGTGTGCATCCGCACGACGACGTCCTTGAGGTTGAGGACGATGTCGGTCACGTCCTCCTTGACGCCCGGGACGGTCGAGAACTCGTGGGCGACC
>DATMIH010000063.1:0-14552 GCA_035554595.1 Solirubrobacterales bacterium | reverse complement strand
CTGCTCGCCGCCGAGGAATGGTTCGATCATGTCCATCGGCAGCGGGAAGACCACGGTGGTGTTCTGGTTGCTGCCGATTTCCAGCAGCGTCTGCAGGTAGCGCAGCTGCAGCGAGGCCGGGTTGGTGCTGATGATGTCGGCTGCGTCGGTGAGCTTCTGCGCCGCCTGGAACTCGCCCTCGGAGTTGATGATCTTGGCGCGGCGCTCGCGCTCGGCCGCGGCCTGGCGGGCGATCGCCCGCTGCATCTGCTCGGGGATTTCGACGTCCTTGATCTCGACCGCGGTCACCTTCACGCCCCAGGGCTCGGTCGACTCGTCGATGATCTTCTGCAGCTCTTCGTTGAGCCGCTCGCGCTCGGAGAGCAGCTGGTCGAACTCGGCCTTGCCGAGCACCGAGCGCAGCGCCGTCTGCGAAATCTGCGAGGTGGCGATGAGGAAGTTTTCGACCTCGACGATCGCCCGGTTGGAGTCGACTACGCGGAAGTAGGCGACGGCGTTGACGCTGGCCGGGACGTTGTCGCGGGTGATCACCTCCTGCGGCGGAATGTTCAGCGTCACGGTGCGCAGGTCGACCTTGACCATGCGGTCGATCAGCGGGATCAGCAGGATCAGCCCGGGTCCCTTGGTGGCGATCAGCCGGCCGAGGCGGAAGATCACGCCGCGCTCGTACTCGCGCAGCACCCGCACCGAGGTGCCGAGCGCGATCACGACGAAGAAGGCGATGATGATCAGGACTCCGAGTGCTGCTGCCATCAGCTTGCTCCTCCTTCGGCTTGGCCGGCGGGTGTCGGCTCGGGGTGGACCACCAGGGTCAGCCCGTCCACCGCATCGACCCTGACTCTATCCCCCAGCCGGACCGGCGCCCCGCCGTCGGCCAGGCGCGCGCTCCAGACCGTCCCCTCGGCCCAGACCCGACCCTCGGGATCGATGTCGCTGCGCGCCTCGGCGAGCGAGCCGATCAGCTCCTCGGTGCCGGTGCGCACCGGCTGGTCGCGGTGGGCCTCGATCACCTTGCGAGTAATGAAGTAGAAAGCGACGAGGGAGAGCAGGCCGAGCGCAATCAGGGCCGGGCCGACATAGTCGGCGGCGCTGCTATCGGACTCCAGCGCCAGCACCCCGCCGGCGATCAAGCCCAGCGCGCCCAGCGCCGCCAGCACGCCGCCGGTCGAGAGCAGCAGCTCACCGGCCAGCAGGCCAAAGCCGATCAGGGCGACGACTACGGCTGCGTCCATGATCCGATTATCCGCTTTCGCATTCTTCGCGCAGGGCGAAGCGCTGGATGTCGGCCGTCAACTCGGCCTGTTCGCTGTAGGTGCCCTTGTTGAGGAAGCAGATTTCGCCGCGGCGGTCATAGAAAACAGTGGCGGGGAGGCCGCGGCCGGTGCCGATCGTCTCGGCGATCCCCCGATCGCCGTCGCTGAAGCTCGGGTAGGGGACCGGCGCCTCTTCGAGGAAGGTTTCGGCGCCGGCGTTGGAGTCCTGGCTGTTGACGCCGATGAAGGCGACCTTCTTGCCGTAGCTCGCGGAGGCCTTCTGCATCAGCGGGAACTCGAAGCGGCAGGGCCCACACCAGGAGGCCCAGAGGTTGACCACGACCGGGTACCCCTTGAGCGCGGTGAGTCGCTGTTCGAAGGCGCTCGAGCCACCTGGCAGCAACTGGTCTGCTTCCTTATAAAGAGCGGCGAGGGGTGCGGGGGCACCCGCAAGGGCCTTGGCGTAGTCGGGGTGCTGACCGCCATATTCGCCGCCGCTGGAGCCACAGCCGACCGCCAGCAGCCCCGCCGCCACGACCGAGATCAGACCGATCGCGAACTGTCGTCCCTTTTTCTTCAATTCCTTGATTACAATACGTATGTTCGGTTCGCTGCTTTGTGCGAACCGCTTGTGAGAGCGTTGGGGGGACGCAGTAGGCCGACTCCCGGCATTCCTCGTCTAAGTGCCCCCGCTCGCCATCCATTTGCGGCGGGGACGAAACCGAAAGCCTTCATGGCCAAGACCAGCGAAGTTGCCGCGCCGGCGGCAGTTCCATCTAGCGCCGATATCGATCGGGCAGCGAAGTTCGCCCGCGAGCCCTTCCTGCTCGACGGCGAGGGGCCGGGGGCGCTCGCGCCCGGGACCGCCCGACGCCGTGCTCTGGACGCTGCTCTCGCCGAGCTCGACGAGGGGGCCGAGGACCCTTCGATCCAGTGGCGCCGCGATTTCTCCCTGCTCTTGGGGCTGGAGCGGCTGCTCGCCGACGAACCACCGAAGCTGCGCGACGGCGCCGAACTCAACCCGCACCAGGTAGATGCGCTCTCGGGCACGCTGACCGAGCTAATGGCCGAGCAGCAGGTCGCGATCGGCGACGAAGCGAACGGCAAGGCGAAAGCCAACGGCTCGGTGGCAGCTGCCGAGAAGGCGCCGCCGGCCAAGAAGGCCAGGAAAGCCACTAAAGCGGAGGCGGACGAAGACGCAGCCTCCGCCAACGGCGACGAGGAGCTTGACGAAGAGGACGAGGAGCTGGCCCCCGACGAGGAGCCGCAGGACTGGGAGGAGCAGCCGGCTTCCGACGAGGAGGAGGTGATTGAGGAGGCGCCCGACGATCCTGGCGCCGAGCGGCGATTCTGGTTTGAGCACGCGACCGGGGCCGGCAAGACCGTCGCCGCAGTCGGCTTCATCGACGCCACCCGCACCGGCGGCGTGCTGATCCTCACCCACCGCCGCAACCTGGTCGACCAGTTCATCGGCGAGATCTCCGACCGCGGCTACAAGGAGCGCCTGAGGCCCCCGTTGCTCGGTGACCGCGACGATCCCGACGGCCCGGTCACGGTCGAGACCTACCAGTGGTTCGTCCGCAACCACAAGAAAATCTCCGACGCCTACTCGATCGTGATCTGCGACGAGGCGCACACCGCGCTGGGCGAGAAGACCAGCGCCTGCATCCGCGCCTGGACCGGTCCCGTCTTCATCGGCATGACCGCGACCGGGGCGCTGATCGCCCGCCACGTCGCCGACCTCTTCCCGACCCAGACCTCGCGCTTCGACCTGATCCAGGCGGCGCGCCGCGGCGTGATCTCGCCGCTGCGCTGCATGCGCATCCCGCCCGGCCCGGGGGTGCGGACGATCGCCAAGGTGCCGCTGCGAAAGGGCGAGGTCGACCAGGACTTCGACCAGGAGGAGCTGGCCGCGCTGCTCGACCAAGAGCCCTTCAACGTCGCCATCGCCGACCTCTACAAGACCCGCTTCGACGGCATGCCCGGCGTCCTCTACACCGCCGGCGTGCAGCACGCCAAGAACGTGGCGCGGGCGCTGCAGGCCGCCGGCGTCACCGCCCGCGCCGTCTCCGGCGAGACGCCAAAGCGCGAACTGGCCGAGATCCTGGCCGGTTTCGAGCGCGGCGAGGTCGACGTGCTCTGCAACGCGATGCTGCTTGCCGAGGGTTGGAACTCGCCGCGGGCGACGCTCTGCATGCACCTGGCGCCGACCGCCTCGCGGCGGATCTACCAGCAGCGGGTCGGCCGCGTGACCCGGCGCGCGCCGGGTAAGGAGGCCGGCCTGGTAATCGACTTCGTCCACCCGGCGACCACCCACGACGAGACGATCATCACCCTGCACAGCCTGCTCGACCGCGACGTCTACCGTGGCGGCGCGATCGTGATCGGCCCGGTGCGGCGCTCGCGCGGGCGGCGGATCCGGGTCGAGCGGCGGATCGTGCCGGTCTCCGGCGTGGAGGAGCGCCGCATGCAGGTGCTCGAACGCGAGCTCTGGCGGATCGCGGTCGAGAACCTCGACCACGCCGAGCAGCACGCCTGGGCGGCGCTGGCGGGGGCGCGGGTCAACCCGCAGGGTTGGCGGCGGGCGCGGGCGATCCTGCAGGGCTCCGGCTCGCAGGAGCTGAAGCGCCGCTTCCTGCTCACCTGCGTGCAGCGCAACCGCACCTCGCAACTGAAACTGAAAGCGCTGAGCGAGATCGCCGACCTCGGCGACGCCGACGCCTTCGACGACGCGATCGACATCGTCGGCACCTGGAGTCGCGACGACAAGCGGGCCGGCACCAAGACGCTGCTGCAGGCCCTGGTCGACAAGCGGATCGGCCGCCGCGATCAGGCCCAGGCCTGGGTCTGGCGGCTCGCCTCCTACACCCCGGAGCTGCACGAAGAGTATGCGGTGCAGCGCTGGCCGGAGACCAAGCGGCTGCTCGGCCTGCTGGTCAACTCCTCGGGCCGCGCGCACGGGCGCAACGCCCGTCGGCTGGTCCATTCCGCCCGTAAACAGGACCGCCGCCTCGCGGTGGCGCTGCTTGCCGGCGCGGTTTCGCACACGCCCGAGGGCGAAGAGGTGCTGCGCGGGGCGCGGATGCGGATGGCCCGCAAGCCCTCGGCGATCGCCCGCGAGCTGCTGCGCAACTTCCCCAAGGGCGGCAAGCGGCGTAACAAACGCGGCAAGAAGCGGCCGAAGCGGGATGGGGGGCGGGCGAATGGGGAGGCCACCACGGCGAACGAGGCAGCTGCTGATGCGACCGACGATCAGGACAACGGCAAGGCTCAAAAGGACAGCAAGGCGCGGCGGGGTGCCGATGGCCAGGAGGGCAAGGATGAGGCCGTCAAGAAAGCCGCCAAACCGAAACGGCGCCGCAAACGGGCGAAAAAACCCGCCAAAGACTCAGAGGCGCAGCTGGACCTCACCGGCGCCGAGGCTGACTCGGTCCCCGCCGGGAACGACGACGACGAGGTTGCCGCGGTCGTCGATTCCGTCGGCGACGCCTGAGCCGTCCTCCCAGGCGACCTCGCGGCCAAGCAGGCCGTCGCGGCGGCGCCACTCGCTGAGTATCTCGTCGTCGGCCGCATAGACCCAGTGGTCGAGGTGGCGACTTAGAACTACGGCAGCGGTTGAGGGAGTCGGGGGAAGTCCCGTCGGAGCAACAGCGGGGAGGCTCCGTCGGGACTTCCCCCGACTCTCCGCAGTCGCGCTGAAGAGCGAAATCGCCGGTTGACGGAGGTCGGGGGGGAACTCGTCTGGAGCTATGGAGAGGTTCAGGCCGATCCCGATAACTGCCCAGCCATCTTGGGGGCGGGCCTCGATCAGGATGCCGGAGAGCTTGCGGCCCTCGAGCCAAACGTCGTTCGGCCACTTGACCTGGCACGAGATGCCGGGGCGGAGTTCCTCGGCGGCGACGCAGACGGCGAGGGGGACCGAGAGCGGCAGCAGGAGGTGGCGCTGATCGAGGGGGCGCAGGATCGCCGAGTAGAGCAGGGCTTTGCCTTCCGGGGCGGTCCAGACGCGGCCGACGCGTCCGCGGCCGGCGGTCTGTTCGTGGGCGGTGACTACGGTGCCGCCGGGAGCGCCGGCTTCAGCCAGCTCGCGAGCGCGCGAGTTGGTCGAGTCGGTGACGCGATAGTGGCGGTGAGGAGAGCCGAACTTCATTCCGGTGCGCTTTATACGGCTATAGGCCGCAAAAGGCGCACCGGAAGCTCAGTCGCGGGCGGCGTCGGCGAGCAGGGCGTTGATCAGGCCGTCGATGTCGTGGCGCTCGGCTTCGACGTCGACCTCGAGGCCGGCATCGGTGACGGCCTCGCTTGTCACCGGGCCGATCGAGACGATGCGGGCGGTCTTCGGGAAGCGCTCATCTAGCGCCTCGGTCAGGTTGCGCACGGTTGAGGAGGAGGTGAAGGTGACGTAGTCGGCAGCCTGGGCGGCCTCGACCGCCTCGGCGCTGGGCTCCTCTCGCACGGTCTCATACAGGGCGACGACGTCGACCTCGGCGCCGCGACCCTCGAGGTACTCGGGGATGACGTCGCGAGCGTCTGCCGCTCGGGCCACCAGGACCTTCTTGCCGGCGACGTCAACCTCGGCCAGTGCCTCGACCAACGACTCCGCGACGAAACGCTCGGGGACGATGTCGGCGCTGATGCCGCATCGGGAGAGCGCTCGTGCGGTTCCGGGGCCGATGGCGGCGACTGTCGTGCCGGAATTCGCACCCGCGCTCGACCCCACTTCCCCTACCTGCTGCTTTTTAGGGACGCCGAGTGCGCGCGCGTCTAGCCCTGCGTTTCGCATCGCCTCGAACAGCAAACGCACTCCATTCGGGCTGGTGAGGACGATCAAGGCGTAATCGCCGATCTGCTCGACGACGCGCTTCACCTCCTCGCTCTCGATCGTCGACTCGATCCGAATCGCCGGCAGTTCGACCACCTCGGCGCCGAGGTTGCGCAGGGTCCTGGCCAGACCGCTGGCCTGAGCGCGGGCGCGGGTCACGACCACGCGGCGGCCGTAAAGCGGGCGGTGCTCCAGCCAGGCCAGGGACTCGCGGCGCGCGACGACCGGCCCGACGACGATCAGGGCCGGGGCCTTGACCTGCTCGCGCGCAACCGCCTCGGCCAGAGTGCCGAGCGTGGCGACGAGGGTGCGCTGGCCCTCCATCGTGCCGCGTTCAATCGCGGCGGCGGGCTCGTCGGCGTCGCGGCCGGCGGCGATCAGGGCGCCGGCGTTGTCGCCGAGGCGCTTGACGCCCATGTAGAAGACGAGGGTGCCGGGGAAGCGGGCGAGCGCCTCCCAATCGAGCGCGCTTTCCTCCTTCTCGGGATCCTCGTGGCCGGTGATGAAGGCGACCGCGGAGGCATCGTCACGGTGGGTGACCGGGATGCCGGCGTAGGCGCTGGCGGCAACACCGGCCGTGATCCCTGGCACCAGCTCGAACTCGACCCCGACCTCGCGCAGCGCCTCACCCTCCTCGCCGCCGCGACCGAAGACAAAGGGGTCGCCGCCCTTCAGCCGCACCACGCTCTTGCCCGCCTGCGCCGCCTCGATCAACCGCTCGCCGATCTCCTCCTGCGGCACCGAGGGCACGCCGGGTGCCTTGCCGACGTAGATCAGCTCGGCGTCCTCGCGGGCCCCGTCGAGGGCTCCCGGCGGGATCAGCCGGTCGTAGTAGATCGCGTCGGCCGAGCCAATCAGCGCCAGCGACCGCGCCGTCATCAACCCCGGATCTCCGGGGCCCGCCCCAACGAGGTAGACGATTCCAGGCCGCGCCATCATTCCGGTGCGCCTTTTACGTCGTATGACCACATAAAGCGCACCGGAAGCATCATGTCGCCAGCTCCTCCGCTCGCTCGAGCAGGTCGCGGGCGCCGACGCCGATCAGCCGCTGGGCCAGCTCGGCGCCGAGCGCGGTGGGCTCGGTCGAGTCGCCCTCGACGCTGTCGCGCGCCCACTCGCTTCCGTCGGGCAGGCCGATGAAGGCGTCCAGCCGCATCCGGTCGTTCTGGGCGTCGACCCGGCCGTGGACGCCGATCGGGCTGGCGCAGCCGGCGTCGAGCAGGGCGACAACGGTGCGCTCCGCGGTCAGCTCGCGCAGCGCCGCTTCGTCAACGATCGGGTCGACCGCCCGCAGCGCCTCCTCGTCCTCGCTGCGGATCTGCAGCAGCAACGAGCCCTGTCCCGCCGCCGGGGTCATCGCCTCCTCCGGAATCGGAAAAGCAATCTCCTCGGCCCGCCCAAGCCGCCGTAGCCCGGCAACCGCAAGCACGATCGCATCAAGCTCCCCCTCGGCGAGCTTGCCCAGCCGCGTATCCACGTTGCCATGCAGCTCCCTCACCTCGAGATCGGGCCGCACGGCCAGCAGCTGTGCCTGCCGCCGCAAGCTCGCGGTCCCCACCTTCGCTCCCTCGGGCACCTCATCAAGCGAACCCCCGACTCCGACCCAAGCATCCCGCGCATCCTCACGCTTGGGCACCGCCGCCAACATCAGTCCCTCAGTCAACTCCGCCGGCAGGTCCTTAGCCGAGTGAACCCCAATCTCCGCCTCACCGCGCAGCAGCGCCTGCTCAACCCCCCGCACAAACCGCGCCTTATCGTCAGCTCCCCCGTCGGAAGCGACCTCGACCAGCTCAGCCCCGCCAAGCATCTCGGCGACCTGCCCGGCCTGGGCCAGGGCAAGCTTGCTCCCGCGTGTGGCAATTCGAAGCATCAGCGTCCGTGTCGGGTCGATCCCGGTAGGGGTGAAACGTCTTGCACTTTTTGGTCGAGCGCTAGCGGCGTCAGCAGGAGACTCTCCACCCAAAAAGTTAAGTGGAACCCCTACCGGGATCGACCCGACGCAGCTCGGTCACGTTCGAAGCGCCCTCCCCGGCCTCCGGCTCGGTCTCGGCGTCCAACCCGAACAACTCCCGCAATGCGCTGACGTACAGGTAGGCCTCGTCGCTTCCCGCGCTCCGCTTCATCCGCAACGTCGGCTCATGCAACAACCGCGAGGCGATCGCTTTCGCCATCACGGTCAACCGCTCGCGATCGGCCTCGCTGAGCTCCTCCCAGCGACCGTCGTTCTCGGCCAGGACGCGGCGCACGACCTCGTCGGCGCGCTCGCGCAGGGCGGCGATCGTCGGCACCACCTCGAGCGAGGCGAGCCAGCGCTCGAAGCGGTCCTGCTCGGCGTCGATCAGGCGCTCGGCCCGACGCGCCTCGGCCTCGCGGCCGCTGGTGTTGCGTTCGATGATCTGCTGGACGTCGTCGATGTCGTGCAGGCTGACCCCGGCGATCTCGCGGCAGGCTGGCTCGATGTCGCGCGGCACGGCGATGTCGACCAGCAGCAGCGGTCGGCCTTCCCGAGTGGCCATGACCTGCTCGAGGTCGTCGCGCTCGACGATGTGGTGCGGTGAGTTGGTCGCCGAGACGACGATGTCGGCCTGCTCGAGTTGCTCTGGCAGCTCCTCGAAGCGGACCGCGTTGCCGTCGAATTGCTGGGCGAGGCCGATCGCGCGGTCGTAGTGCCGATTGGCGACGAACACGGTGGCGACGCCGCGGCTGACCAGGGCGCGGGCGAGCAGCTCGGCAGTCTCGCCGGCGCCGACGACGAGCACGCGCCGGTCGCTGAGGTCACCCAACGTGCGCCGCGCCAGCTCGACCGCGACCGAGGGGATCGAGACGTTCTTCTCGCTGATCCCGGTCTCGTCGCGGGCGCGCCCGCCGGCGGCGAGGGCGCCGCGGAAGAGGCGGTTGAGGATCGGCCCGGTGCCACCCTCGACCAAGGCCAGCTCGTAGGCGCGCTTGACCTGGCCCTGGATCTCGGCCTCGCCGAGGATCATCGAGTCGAGCCCGGCGGTGACGCGGAAGAGGTGGCGGACGGCCTCGCTGGAGCGCAGCGAGTAGAGATGGCCGAGCAGCTCGGTGGGGCGGATCTCGGCCTGGCGGGTGAGCACGCCGAGCGCTGTCGACTCGGCCTCGACCGGGTCGGAGACGACGAGGTAGAGCTCGGTGCGGTTGCAGGTCGAGATCGCCGCCGCCTCGTGGATGCCGGCGACCTCGGTCAGCTCGCGCAGGGCGCCGGCGGCGCGGCCCTCAGTCAGCGAGAGCCGCTCGCGCAGGTCGAGCGGGGCGGTTTTGTGCGAGACGCCCAGGGCCAAAAGCTCACTCATCAGGCGCCGCCTCCTCTGCTCCCGTGAGGGCCAAGGAATCAGATATGGATTGGCCCTCAATCCCGCGTCCGGGGGCGGCTTGGTCGCTGTCAGCACGGGCTTCTGCAAATGCGGCGAGTTCGCGCAGCTCCCTCTCCATCCGCTGCAGTTTGCTCGCCATGATCGCGACGTAGATCACGATCAGGACCAGGAAGACGACATATGCGCCGGCGACGTACTTGCCGGCCTCATCGAGCGGCAGCGCCGGCGTCTCGGCGAGCAGCAGGCCAATCACCTAGCTCACCTCCGGCGCTACCCGCGAGGTGCCTCCGCCGGAGGCCGGCGCGTCGAGCGCCCGGCGCAGCCGCTTGAGCTGGCCCGAGGTGCTCTTCGCGGTCAGCTCAAGCTTGAGCAGCGTCACCCAGAGCAGCGCTGTCGCGGCGAGGCAGACGAGGAAGGTGAACATCATCGAGCCGGGCAGGCCGCCGTTGGCGGTGCCGAAGGTGCGCGGGTGGACCAGACTCTGCGCCATCCGCACGGCCATGAAGTTGAGCGGCACAAAGGCGCCGGCGGTGACGGCGAAGACCGAGGCATAACGGGCCTGCCGCTCGGGGTCCTCGATCGCGTAGCGGAAGGGGTAGTAGGTCGCGTACATCAGGAAGACGATCAGGAAGCTGACCAGGGTCGGCTCGTCCCAGACCCACCAGTCGCCCCAGGAGGCCTTGGCCCAGATCGAGCCGGTGATCAAGACGGCGACGCCGAAGATCACCGACATGTGGATCGAGACATAGGAGTAGGCGTCCCACTTGCGGTTGCCGCTGCGCAGGTGCGCGATCGCGAAGACGCCGCCGACGATGAAGCCGACCAGCGCCACGATCGCCAGCGGCACGTGCAGGTAAAAGATCTTCTGGATGAAGCCCTGGTCGGCATCGAGCGGCGCGTAGAAGAAGACCAGCGAGAGCGCAGCGGCGATCCCCACGACGGTCGCGATAGAGAGGGGTCTGAGTCCTTTGCCGTACATGCCTGAGTTTGGGCGGTTCGAGGCGCCCTGCCCGCTAGTCCTCCAGGAGGAAATCGAAGACGGCCCAGCCGAGCAGGAGGAAGATCAGATCGTATAGGGAGAGCACCGCCAGCCAGCTTCCGAAGCGGTGGTAACTGACTCCACCCGCGGCGAGCAGGGGCTCGCTGGCGCCCGTGGCGGCGATCATCAGCGGCACCACCAGGGGCAGCAGGACGAGCGGACCGAGCAGGTCGCGGGCACGGGAGTGGACCGCCATCGAGGAGATCAAGGTGCCGGTGGCGGCGATGCCGAGGTCGGCGAGCAGCAGCACGACGATGAGCGGTCCGAGCGCCGCGGCCGAGCCAAGGAAGAAGAGGGCAAAGATCGGCACCACGACCAACTCCAGCACCGCGAGGTAGGCGAAGAGCGCCGTCGCCTTGGCGGCGAAGAGGGCGCTGCGGTCGATTGGGGCGAGGCGGATCGCGTCGAAGCCGCCCTCCTCGCGCTCGGCGACGAAGAGGCGGTTGACGCCGAGCAGGGCGGCGAAGAGCAGCGTCGCCCAGAGCACCCCGGCGGCGAGGCTGCCGGAGAGCTGGGTGCGGTCGAGGCCGAAGCGGAAGATGACGAAGGTGGTGGTGGCAAAGAGCGCCATCGCCGGCAGCGACTGCAGGGTGCGCAGCTCCGCCCGCAGGTCCTTGGCGAGGATCGTGACGTAGGCGATGCGCGAGGGGGTCATGCCGGCACCGCCCGCCCGCCCGCCTCGAGCCGCAGCACCTGGTCGGCCTCGGCTTCGAAGCGCTCGGGGTCGTGGCTGACGATGACGCGGGTGCGCCCGGCACCGGCGCCGATCAGGGCCCGGGCCAGCTCGCGGCCCTCGGCGTCGAGGTTGGAGTCGGGCTCGTCGAGCAGCAGCAGCTCGGGCCGGTGCAGGACGCAGCGGCAGATCGCCAGGCGCTGGCGCATCCCGGCGGAGAGCTCGGCGACCCGCTGCTCGGCTCGCCGCTCCATGCCGACCGCGGCGAGTAGCTCGGCGATCCGCACCTCGCCGGCCTTGCCCCGCATTCCGTGCAGGCGAGCGTGGAAGCGCAGGTTCTCGCGGCCGCTGAGATCGCGGTAGAGCAGTGGCTCGTGGCCGAGGAAGCCGATCTTGCCGCGCAGCTTCCAGGCCTCGTCGGGCAGGGAGCAGCCGAGCGCCCGCACCTCGCCGCCGCTCGGCCGCAGCAGGGTGGCGAGGATGCGCAGCAGCGTCGTCTTGCCGGCCCCGTTGGGGCCGAGCACGAGCAGCGTCTCGCCGCGGCCGAGCCGCAGCCCGACGCCGTCGAGCGCCGTCCGTTCACCGTAGTCGCGGCGCAGCCCGGCGAGGCTCAGCGCCGGCTCGTCTGTCGCCTGACCGGGCTCCACGGCTGGGATTGTGACCGTCTAGGCTGCCGCGGCACATCTCAAGAGGAGGAACGAATGAGCAGGACCAAGAAGGCAGGGGCGTTGATGGCGGTCGCGGCAAGCGCCGTGGCGTTGGTGGCGATCCCCGCTGGCGCGGCTAAGCCGAGCCAGGCCGTCAAAACGGAAGTGACGCTCGGCGCCGCCGGCTACCAGGGCAAGGTCAAGGCCGCCAGTTCGAGTTGCGTCGGCGAACGGACCGTCGTCCTCAAGCAGAAGGGCAACGGCGTTCTCAGCCGGGTCAAGTCGAAGGCCAACGGCAACTGGAAGGCCAACCTTGAAGAACTGAACGAGAACATCAAGATTCCGGCGATGGTCTACGCCGAAGTGAAGGCGTCCTCTCCGCCCGGGCCGGTCGCGGAATGCGGCGCGGCGATCTCGAAGACGGTCGAAATCGCCGGCGGCTGAGCTGAGCGACGGCCGGGTTCGAGCCCTCTAGCCCGGCCAGATAGACAACGGTACGAGGGCTGGTCGCTCGCGGTACGCTTTGGATTCGATGAGCGATCAGCCCCCGATACTCAACGAGGTCGACACCTACGGACCCGCCTACATGCGGGTCGCCAACCAGCTCGGCCGCTACGAGGGCAATGAGGAGGAGGCGCCGCTGGCGATGGAGCTGCTCGGCGTCAAGGCGGGCGACCGCGTGGTCGACGCCGGTTGCGGCCTCGGCCGTTTCGTCGCTGCCCTGGCCGACAACGGGGTCGACGCGGTTGGGGTCGACATCTCCGAGATCGCGATCGCCGCTGCGAAGCGCGAGTACCCCGGCCCGACTTACTACGTCGCCGACCTGATGCAGCCGCTGCCGCCGGAGCTGAAGGGCTTCGACGGCCTGGTCAGCCTCTCCTCGAGCTTCGGCTTCGGCGAGACGGTGGCCGAGGACGAAGCGATGATGCGCGCCTACCACGAGATGCTGCGCCCCGGCGGCAAGATGGCGATGGAGCTCTCCGACCTCGAGCGCTCGCGCTACCGGCTCAAAACCGACGAGGGCGTGGTCGAACGCGAGACCAACGGCGTGCAGGAAACGCTCGACGTCAACTTCTCGACCGGGATGCTGCACGTGCACTACGTCTATGGCGACGACGTGGTCGACTCGCGCATTCGCATGTACGAGGCCGAGGACCTGGAACGGATGGCGGTCGAGGCCGGCTTCCGCGAGATCGAGCACTACGGCAACTTCGCCGGCGGGCCGAAGCGGCCCGAGGACCGGCTGGTCCTCGTCGCCACGGCATGAGGTGCAACGCGTAGCGGCTCCCATGGCACCGAAACGCGTTACACCCAAGAGGCGGCCATCCAGGTGCAACGCATATGGGCGCTGACAGCACCACAAAGCGTTACACCGGTGCCGCCGTCGTCGTCGACGCCTACTCGACCGGGGCGCGGCTGGCGCCGCGTTTCGCCGCGGCTGGCCTGCCGGTCGTCCACGTGCAGAGCAGCCCGAGCTTGCCCGAGTTCTACCTGCGTGCCTTCCGCGCCGGCGATTTCGTCGAGAACGTCATCCACGAAGACGACCTCGAGGCGACGGCGGCGCGGCTCGCCGCCCATGAGCCGGCCTTCGTCGTCGTCGGCGCCGAGCCCGGGGTGCCGCTGGCCGACGCGCTCAGCGAGCGGCTTGGCCTGCCATCCAACGGCAGCGCCCAGAGCGCCGCGCGGCGCGACAAGAACGCGATGTCCGAAGCGCTGCGCGCTGCCGGCCTCCGCACCGCGGAAGCGCTGAAGACGGCGAGCGCCGGCGAGGCGGTCGCCTGGGCGGCCGAGCGCGGCGGTGCCCCGGTCGTGGTTAAACCACTGGACAGCGCCGGCACCGACGGGGTCGTCATCTGCCACGACGCGGCCGCGATCGAGTCCGCCTTCGCCGCCAACCTCGGCCGGCCCAACGCCCTGCACGGCGCCAACGAGCAGCTGCTGGTGCAGGAGCTGCTGGAGGGCACCCAGCTCTTCGTCAACTCGATCAGCTGGGACGGCGTCCACCACGTCTCCGAGGTCTGGCGCGACAACAAGCTGCGCGCCGGCGCCAACTTCATCTACGACTACGAGGAGCTGCTGCCGCGCCATGGTGAGCAGCAGGATCAGGTCGTGCCCTACGTCGAAGCGGTGCTCGACGCGCTCGGCATCCGCTTCGGCCCGGCCCACACCGAGGTGATGCTGACCGCGACCGGGCCGGTGCTGGTCGAGTCGGGAGCGCGCATGCACGGCTCCGTCCCCGACGAGATCGTCGACCGCTGCACGCCCAGCCACCAGACGCTGACCGCGGAGGCCTACCTCGACCCGAGATCGGTCACCCGCCGCGCCCAGCAGCCCTACGAGCTGGCCGCCGGCGCCTATTGCGTGATGCTGATCTCCCAGCACGAAGGGCGGATCGTCGATGACGCCGGCATGCGCGAGATCGAGGCGCTGCCCTCCTTCGCCGGCACGATCTCGATGCTCGGCCCGGGCGACCAACTGAAAAAGACCGTCGACCTCTTCTCCTGCCCCGGGATCATCTACCTGGTCGACCCCGATCGCGATCGGCTCAAAGCCGACTACGACCGCATCCGCGAGCTCGACGCCTCAGGCGCCGTCTTCGAGCTCGAGCAGCTCGTCGCTTCCTAAAGCTGGTGGGGAGGTGTGTCAGCCGCCGCGCTTGCGCAGGGTGCGGCGGCCTACCTGCAGCAGCGGTCCGGCGCCCTCGCGCAGCGCCTGCGTGCGCACCGCGCCCTTGCCGTAGAGGATCTTGGCCGAGGCGCGAACGGCTTCGCCGAGGGTCTTGT
>DATMIH010000062.1:0-13575 GCA_035554595.1 Solirubrobacterales bacterium | reverse complement strand
GATCACCGATGCCGAGGGAAACCCGGTCGAGCGCGACCCCGAAGAGATCTCCTGGGATGAGGCGGCGGCCGAGAAGGACGGCTATGAGACTTTCATGCTGAAGGAGATCCACGAACAGGCCGACGCCGTCGCCGAGACGATTGCCGACCGGCTGCCCGACGACGAGGGCGTCGATCTCTCCGAACTCGAGCTCGATGACGAGTACCTGTGCAGCGTGCAGCGGATCGTGATCGTCGCCTGCGGCACCTCCTACCACGCCGGCCTGGTCGGTCGCTACGCGATCGAGGAGTGGGCGCGTGTGCCGGTCGAGATGGACATCGCCTCGGAGTACCGCTATCGCAACCCGGTGATCGGCCAGCACGATCTGGTGATCGGCATCACCCAGTCGGGCGAGACGGCCGACACCCTGGCGGCGATGCGCCTCGCCCGTGAGAACGGCGCCAAGGTCCTGGCGGTGACCAACGTGATGGGCAGTCAGGCGACCCGCGACGCCGACACGGTCCTCTACACCCGCGCCGGCCCCGAGGTCAGCGTCGCCGCGACCAAGACCTTCGTCGCCCAGGTCGCCTCGATGTACCTGCTTGGGCTGCGGCTGGCCGAGGCGCGGGGCACGATGCGGGCGCCGCGCATCGCCGAGCTGGTCGCGGAGCTGAAGTCGATCCCCTCCAAGATCGACGCCACGATCGCCGCCTCCGAAGGCCCGGCCCGCGAGATCGCTGCCGCCCAGGCTGACCACGATTTCTTCCTCTACCTCGGCCGCCACATCGGCCTGCCGGTCTGCCTCGAGGGGGCGCTGAAGCTGAAGGAGATCTCCTACATTCCGACCGACGCCTACGCGGCGGGGGAGATGAAGCACGGGCCGATCGCCCTGCTTGATGAGTCGACGCCGGTGATCTGCGTCGCCACCGACAGCCCGGTGCTCGACAAGGTCCTCTCCAACGTCGAAGAGGTGCGCGCCCGCGGCGCGGAAACGATCGCGATCGTTACCGAGGGCGACGAGCAGGCGGCGGCCGTGGCCGACCAGACGGTCGAGGTCGCGCGCACCGATTGGATCCTGCAGCCGATCCTGGCGATTCTGCCGCTGCAGCTGCTCGCCTACGAAATAGCCCGCGCCCGTGGCCTCAACGTCGACCAGCCCCGCAACCTGGCGAAGACCGTGACTGTCGAGTAGGGGCTGTCCCCGCTACTCTTTCTCGCCACTATGGTCAAGATCCGTTACTCCATTCCAGTCCTCGTCGCGATCGTGGCGCTCCTCGTCGCCGGTTGCGGTGGCGGCAGCGACAGCTCCTCCGGCGGCTCGGGACTGGCTGACCTCGCCTCGCCCGGCTCGCTCGTCTTCGCCGAAGCGCAGCTGCAGCCGAAGGGCGAACTGCAGCAGAACACCGACTCGATCGCGAAGTCCTTTACCGGCGGCGAAGGGCTGGGTGCCTTCGTCATTTCCGAACTCGAAAGCTCAGCGCGCCAGGACGGCGAATCGCTCGATTTCGCCAAGGAAGTCGAACCGTGGCTGGGCGAAAAGGCCGGCGTTGCTTTCGAACATCTCGAGGCCGGCGAACTCTCCGAACCGCTGATCGCGATCGAGACCACGAACACCGCCGCGGCGCAGTCCTTCATCGACAAGCGCGCCAGCCAGGGCAAGAATCCGTCGAAGGACGTCTCCTACGAAGGGGTCAAATTCAAGGTCGGCGGCTCCGAAGACAACGCGGTTGGCCTGATCGACGGAACCGTCGTCCTCGCCCAGAGCGAAAAGGAATTCAAAGCAGCGGTCGATGCCTCCAAGGGCGAATCGCTCGGCGGCGAAGACCGCTTCCAGACCGCAATCGACAACGCCTCGAACGGCAGCCTCGCCGACATCTACGTCGACGTGGGCGGGATCATCAAACAGTCCAAAAACGGCGAAACGGCGGAACAGGCCAAGGGGGCCCTGCAGGCGACCGGCATCGATGCGGAAGAAGCGACCGCGGTGGCCAGCGTCATTCCCCAGGCGAACCAGATCGTGGTCGACCTGAGTAGCGAACTGAACGGCGAGGAAGCTCCCGCGGGCGACGCTTCGAAGCTGCTCGGCTCGCTCCCGGCCGGCTCCTTCGCCGCCCTCGCCACCTCTGAATTCAGCAAGCAGCTGAAAGAAGCAATCGACAGCCTCGACGAAGAAGGCATTCCGCCCGACCTCGAACCCGGCGAACTGAAGAGCTCGCTGGAACAGGCTGGGATCAACCTCGACAAAATCGCCGACTCGCTCGACGAAGCTGCCGTCTTCGCCGAAGGTAACAGTCGCAGCAGCCTTGACGGTGCGATGGTTGTGACCAGTAAGTCCAGCGAAGCCGCCGATGCGATCGCCAGCCTCGGCACCCTGCTGAGGGCCGCCCGAGTTCCGGGCATCACCGCGGTCAGCGGCAAGGCGAGTGGTTTCTCGATCAGCGCTAGCCAGGTCGGCGGCAAGCCGATCGTCGTCGTCGCCAAAGACGACCGGATCGCGATCGGCTACAGCCTGGCGCCGGCCCTGGCCGTCCTCAATGGAGGTTCGGGGGCAACGCTTTCGAGTACCGCCGGATACAAGTCGGCAGTCTCGGCGCTCGGCAAGACGCCGATCAGTGCCTACGTCGACGGCCCGGCGGCGCTGCAGCTGGCCGAAGCCCTCGTGCCTCGCTCGAAAACTGACTTCTGGGAAGCCGTCCCCTACCTGAAGAAGATCACCTACATCGGTATCGGCAGGGGCGCGAACGACGAAGTGGCGACCGCGAAACTGATCGCGGGCATCGGCAAATAGGCGGTCGATGAGCTCGGGCGTCGGGATTGACCTGCTCGAGATCGACCGCCTGGAGCGAGCGCTCGAGCGCCATCCACGACTGGCCGAGCGTGTCTTCAGTCAGGCCGAGCGGGAATACGCCGGGGGACGAGCCCGACCCGCGCGCCATCTGGCCGCGCGCTTTGCCGCCAAGGAGGCGGTAGTCAAGGCGCTTGGCCTCAACGATGGCTTCGGCTTGGGTCAGATCGAGGTGATCGCGGGCGAGCCTCCGACGGTGAAGCTCTCCGGTTCGGCCGCCGACGCGGCCGCGGGTCGGCGAATTAATCTCTCGCTGACCCACTCGCGCGACTTTGCGGCCGCGGTCGCGATCGTCGACACTGCCTGAGATGGAGTCGTGGCTCAGCCCCCTCTTCGACGCTGACGGGATCCAGGCGGTCGATCGTTGGGCGATTGAGGAGCAGGGCATCGCCGGTGCCGAGCTGATGGAGGCGGCCGGGACGGCGTTGGCCGAGGCCGTCGCCGGGCTGTCGCCGCAGGGGCCGGTGCGAGTTCTATGTGGCAAGGGCAACAACGGCGGCGACGGACTTGTCGCGGCGCGGCACCTGCGCCGGCTCGGCTTCGAGGTCGAGACGCTCGAGCTGGAGGTGGCCGAGCCCGGCGACCTCGATGCCTGGCTGGAGGGATCGGGAGCGGTGGTCGACGCGATCTTTGGCACCGGCTTCAGCGGCGCGGCGCGTGAGCCGGCTGCGGGCGCGATCGAGGCGATCAACCGCTGTGGTGCTCCCGTGGTCGCCTGCGACATCGCCTCGGGCGTCGATGCCTCCAGCGGCGAGACCGAGGGAGTTGCGGTCGAGGCTGACCTCACGATCAGCTTCCACGCTGCCAAGCTCGGCCACCGGATCGCGCCCGGCAAGTGGCACACGGGTGAGTTGCGGATCGAGCCGATCGGCATCCCCGGCGGCGCTCCAAGCGCGCCGGCTGGGGGGACGATCGAGCCCGGCGTCCTCGACCTGTTGCCCGTGCGGGGCTCGCGGTCGACCAAGTTCAGCTCTGGCCAGGTGGTGATCGCGGGCGGGTCGAGGGGCCTGACGGGCGCTGTGCGGATGTCCTCGCTGGCGGCAATCAGGGCCGGCGCCGGCTACGCGACGGTGGCGGTCCCGGCCGACCTCGAGGCGATCTTCGAGAGCTCGCAGCCTGAGGTGATGTCGGTCGGCTGTCCGGGCGGCGACGGCTGTCTGGCACCTGCCGGCCTGAAGACGATCCGAAAGACCTTCGAGCGCGCCGCCGCGGGCGTGATCGGGCCCGGCATGGGCCGTGACCCCGGCACCGTGGAGCTGGCGCGCGCGGCGGTTGCCGCGATCGAAGCGCCGCTCGTGGTCGATGCCGATGGCCTCAACGCCTTCGCCGGCGAGGTTGCCCTGCTCGCTGAGCGCGGTGCTCCGACCGTGCTCACCCCACACGCCGGGGAGCTGGGCCGGCTTCTCGATCGCCCTTCCGATCGGATCGCCGCCAAGCGGCTCGCGGCGGCGCGCGAAGCGGCGACCATGACCGGGGCGGTCGTCGTGCTCAAGGGCGACGACACGATCGTTACCGATGGCGAGCGGGTCGCGGTCAACGCGCTCGCCGCTCCCGCCCTGGCGACCGCGGGCACCGGCGACGTGCTCTCGGGCATCACCGCGGCGATGCTCGCCCGCGGGCTCGAGCCCTTTGCGGCCGCCTGCGCCGCGGTGCTCGCCCACGCGCGCGCCGGTGGCGACGCCGCCCGCCGAGTCGGCCTGGCCGAGTCGGTGATCGCCACTGACGTGATCGACTCGATCCCGGCGGGACTGCGTGCCGCGGTGCCGGTCGAATAACCTCGCGCCATGAAGACCGCAGCGGAGATCATGGACGGCGACGTGCCCACCGTCTCGCCCGAGGCCGACGCCCGGGCGGCGATCGAGCTGCTGTCGAGGACTGAGATCGGCGCCCTGCCGGTGATCGACCGGGAGCGCAAGGTGGTCGGCATCGTCAGCGAGTCGGACCTGATCCTCAGCGACGAGGAAGCCGACCTGCACCTGCCGCACTACCTCAACATCATGGGCGGGATCGTCTTCGTCGGCTCGATGAAGGGCTTTGAGAAGCGCCTTGACAAGGCCTTCGCGACCAAAGTCTCCGAGCTGATGACCGCCGACCCGATCGTCGCCCGCAGTGACGACGACGCCGAGACCGTCGCCCGCGTGATCGCCGAGAAGCACCACAACCACCTGCCGGTCGTCGACGGCGAGGGTCGTCTCGCCGGGCTCGTCACCCGCGCCGACGCGCTGGCCGCGCTCGTCGCCGGCGATTAGCCCGATGGAGCGGGCGCTCGCCCGGATCGATCTCGGCGCCGTCGAGCGCAACTGTGCGCGGCTGAAGGCTGAGCTGGGCCCCGACAGCGAGCTCTGCGCTGTGGTCAAGGCCGACGGCTACGGCCATGGCTCCGACGCATGCGCGACGGCCGCTCTGGCGGGCGGCGCGACTCGCCTCGCCGTCGCCACCGGTTCCGAGGCGGCGCTGATCGGCCGCCGCTTTCCCCAGGTACCGCTGCTGGCGATGGGCGCGCTCACCCCTGGCGACCTCGAGGACGCGCTCGCCGCCGGCGCCGAGATCTCCATCTGGCGCGAGGGCTTCCGCGCCTTTGCCGCCGCTCGCGGCCGTGCCCAAGGGCGGCGGGTCAGGGTGCACGTCAAGTTCGACAGCGGCATGGGGCGGCTGGGCAACTCCGACGAGGTCGAGGTGCTGGCGCTCGCCCGCGCCTGCGCCGAGGATCCACACCTCGACCTGGCGGGAATCTGGACCCACTTTGCCACCGCCGACGAACCCGACTCCGACTTCTTCGACCAGCAGCTCGAGCGCTTCACTGCGGTTGTCGCGGCGGTCAAGGCCGAGTTCCCCGAGGTCACCGCCCACGCCGCCAACAGCGCTGCCGTCTTCCGTGATTCCCGCGCTCACTTCGACATGGCCCGCTGCGGCGTTGCCGTCTACGGGCTCGATCCGTTCCAGGGCGACCCGGCCGACCGCGGGCTCGAGCCAGCGCTCTCACTGCGCTCCTACGTCGCCGACGTCAAGCGCTTTCCGGCCGGGGCGAGCGCCGGCTACGGGCAGACCTGGCGGGCTCCGGTCGAGACTTGGGTCGCGGTCCTGCCGCTCGGCTACGGCGACGGCCTGCGGCGCGGGCTCTCCAACAATGCCGAGGTGCTGATCCGCGGCCACCGTCACCCGCTCGTCGGCACGGTCTCGATGGACAACGTCACGGTTGACCTCGGCCCCGAGACCGAGGTCGAGCTGGGCGACGAGGTGGTGCTGATCGGGAGCCAGGGCGAGGAGTCGATTCGCGGCGAGGAGGTGGCGGGGCGGTTGGGCACGATCAACTACGAGGTCACCTGCGGGATCTCGGCCAGGGTGCCGCGGGAGTCGGCGTGAGCGTCGCCACCGAGCGGCTCGCCGCGGCACCGCCGGTGGTTTTGGCCCGGGGCGCCCTAGGTGGGCAGGATGGAGTTTGGATCGCCGGTGGGGCGGTCCGCGATGCGGCGCTGGGGGGCGATGTAGTCGATCTCGACCTCGCCGTCGCCGGTGACCCGGCGCCGGTCGCCAAGGCGATCGCCCGGGCGGGGGCGGGGCACTCCTTCGAGCTCTCCGCCGAGTTCGCCACCTGGCGCGCCGTCGCCGCCGACCACAGCTGGCAGATCGACGTCACCGCGCTGCGCGGCGCGACGATTGAGGCCGATCTGGGCGAGCGCGACTTCACGATCGGCGCCGTCGCCGTGCCACTCGCCGGCGGCGAGCCGCTCGACCCCTTTGGCGGCCTCGCCGACCTCGAGCGCGGCCTGTTGCGGACCGTCAGCGAGCGCAGCTTCGCCGCCGATCCGCTGCGCCTGTTGCGCGCCGCCCGCTTCGCCGCCGGCCTCGAGCTGGAGATCGATCCGGCGACGGTGGCCCTGGCGCGGGCGGAAGCCCCCCGCGCTGCCGAGCCCGCCGGCGAGCGCCAGCTGGTCGAGCTGCGCAAGCTCATCGGCGGCCGCGACCCGCTGCGCGGCATGGGGCTGCTCGACGGACTCGGCCTCACCGCCGCCGTCCTGCCCGAGCTGGAGGCGCTGCGCGGGGTCGAACAAGGGCCCAACCACCACCTGGACGTCCACGGCCACACGATGGCCGTGCTCGCCCATACGCTCGAGGTTGAGCGCGACCTCGATCGCTTTGGCGGCGAGCGAGGCGACGAGCTGCGGGCGCTGCTCGACGAGCCCCTGGCCGACGAGATGAGCCGCGGCACGGCGCTGCGCTTTGGCGCCCTCCTGCACGACATTGGCAAGCCGGTTACCCGCTCGGAAAAGGACGGCTTCGTCACCTTCATCGGCCACGACCGCGACGGCGTCGAGATCGTCGCCGGCATCTGTGGGCGGCTGCGGGCCAGCCGTGGCCTCACCCGCCATCTCGAGGACCTGACCCTGCACCACTTGCGGCTCGGCTTCATGGTCCACGAGGCGCCGCTGCCGCGACGGCGCGTGCACGAGTACATACGCGCGACCGATCCGGTCGCTGCCGACGTGACCCTGCTAACGATCGCCGACCGGCTCTCGGCTCGTGGCTCCGGCCCTTTCGCGACCGAGGAGGCGATCGAGGCCCACCTGCGCCTGGCCCGCCAGATGCTTGCCGACGCGCTCGACTGGCGCCGTGAGGGCCCGCCCCGACCGCTGCTGCGCGGCGATGAGCTGGCCGCCGAGCTCGGCCTCGGCGAGGGCCCCGAGCTCGGCGAACTGTTGGCCGAGCTGGAGGCTGCGCAGTACGCGGGTGAGGTGAGCAGTCGCGAGCAGGCGCTCAGCCACGCCCGAGACCTTCGCGGCATGTCCGTGGACGGTTGATCGAGCGTGTCGTGTCGCCGCTTTGGGTTAGTCTTGCGCCGTGCGGATTTTGCAAGGCAGCGCCCGGGGTAACGGGGAGTGATGGCGGATAATTGGACTCATGCCTGAGCTGACGGGCGAGGAACTCGCGCGGCTGCGTGAGAAGCTTGCTGAACTTGCTTCCGACCTGAATCGAACCCTCGGTCGACTCGACGAGACGGCGCGACAGGACTATCGCGACGCCGAGAAATCGGTGATCGACGCCAGGCGCATGGTCGAGACCCGCGAGGGTCTCCTCAGAGTCGGTTGAGGCTCACCCCACCGTGCGTCCCTGGGTCCACCCGGATCTTTCCTGTTGGGTGCGCCGCCCGCAAAGCGAGCAGGACTGGGCTGGGCTCGCGGCCGAGTACACCGGTGGTGAAGAGCGGCGGCCCCTGAACCAGGTCTTCGACGTCGCACGCGAAGGCGGTTGTCGTACCGTCGTCATTGAAAACCGCTACGTCGATGTCGACTACCGCAGCGAGTTCACCGCCTTTTGGTCCTTGAAGTTCGACAACCAGTCCCCGTTTGCCCGTCGCTTCCACTTCTTCGCCGCGGATCTCGATGAGAACCGGCTTCATGACCTCTCCGGTGAGGAGAAGGAGTCATACCTCGGCTACTCGATCGTTCGGCCCGTCCCTCACGGACGAGTGGGGCGCACCGTGCTCAGCCCGCCTCCCGAGCTGGATGGCGCCACTCTCACCGAGATCGTCGACGAGGTCTCCTTCTTCGGCAACCCGCTGCGAGTAAAAGGCGTCCCCTTCTGCGAGCAGGACTCTGAGTTCCTCCGCTGTGCTCATGCTGCCGCCTGGATCTGCCACTACACGGCCGCCCGTCGCGGCCACGTCGGACGGCGGAGCACGGCGGAAATCGTCGAGCTGAGCCCGACCGCCCTTTCGCCCGAGCGCGCACTTCCCTCGCAGGGCCTGAACCACAATCAGCTTCAGGTCGTCTTTGGCGCCCTCGACCAGCCCGCCCTGCTCTACGGGCTAAGCCACCTTCCCAGGGTCGTCGGCGTCGAGGACCCGGTGTCCCCGGACGAGGAGGACGCTGCCGAGGAGACGCCGGCCGGTCTCTGGGATACGCGCATGGTGAGCATCATCTGCCGTTACCTCAACTCCGGCTTCCCCGTCCTGATCGGCGCCGAGGATCATGCCTTCGTCCTCGTCGGTTGGCGTCGCGACGATGAAGGCCAGGTGCAGTTCGTCGCCTGTGACGACCGCGTCGGTCCTTACGAGCTGATCCCCTCGCCGTTTCAGCACTACAAGACCCCCTGGGACAGCATCATGATCCCGCTGCCGCCAAAGGTCTACCTGAGCGGGGAGTCGGCAGAGGGGCGCGCCCACGAGATCTTCCGGTCCTTCGCCGCACAGACCGAGCAGCTGCGGGATATGGAGGAAGGACTGGTCGTCGGCAGCATCGAACTGCGCACGACGCTCCGCACCTGCGCCTCCTACAAGCATGCGGTTGGCGAATTGACTCGCTCCGACAAGATCCTCCGCCTGCTCCGCCACGCGCGCCTGCCGCACTGGGTCTGGGTTGTCGAGGCCCACGACCGCAAGCTGTGCGAAGCGGCGGAGCCCTGCGTGGTGGCCGCTGCGATCTTTGACTCGACCGCCTTCGATTCGGAGCCGCCCCTGGACATTCTCGCCATGCCCGGGATGACCATCGTCTATCCACCCGACGAGGCCGACAACGTGCGCAGTGACGGCAGCGCCAAGCCATGGGGATCACTCCTCACGGTTCACTGACAAGGAGGCCGGTGGCGGGGGGCGTATCCTCTACACAGGGACTCGAAAATGCCGATTGACACAAAAACCCTCGGGACCAAAACGCCGAAAGCGCTCGACGGGCGCAGCTACCCTTCCTACCTGCGCGTTTTCGAGCGCTTTGATCAGGAGTTGCTACCTCGGGTGCAGGCACTCGAGGATCCGACGCTAAACATGCTGGCGGTCGAGGCCTCGGATCCGAAGATGCGCTCGGTCGTGTCGCCCTGGCTCGCCTCGGCGGAATGGCGTGGTCTGGTCGACCGGGTTGAGGCCGAGGAGATGGTGGGCAAGCGCCGCTACAGGCTGACCGATCTCGGCCTGGAAAAACTCAACAACCCCTAGCCCGTCACATAGCGCCATGAACCAATCACCGTTCATCGGCCCGGACGGCGAGCCCAAGCTGGTTGAGTGCGCTGTCCTCTTCTTCGATCTGCTTGGCGTTAGCGCGATGGCGCAAGGCTCTCAGGCAGAGGGCGAGCTCTCGCGCTTCAACCAGAACATCCGTGACGCTTTTCCTTATCCGATCGGCGCCGCCGCGGCCATGGAGGGCGGCAGCAGCGCTTACCCGGCGACCGTCTTCTCCGACTCGGTGGTAGTCGCCGTGCCCATACCGGCAGAGCTACCCGCCGCGCTGGCGATCTTCCAGATCGCCCTCGAAGTGGCCAAACTGCAGACCGAGCTGGCGACCCGAGACTATTTCGCTCGCGGCGCGATCACGCTCGGCCGTATCCATTTCTACGACGGCCTGCTTTTCGGGCCGGCCCTGGTCGAGGCGGTCGCCCTGGAGGCCAGCGTTGCAACCGACCCCCGCATCGTCCTCTCTCCGCTGGCGGCGGCAGAGCTGGTCAAGGCGCGCAAGCGAGGAGACCCCAAGGAGAACCTTTACGCTGGCGCGCCGGTGCTCATCGACGAGGACGGGGTTCTCTTCGTTGACTACCTAGCCGGCGCCTTCCAGGCGGATCCAGGCATCGATCTCCCCGGCAAGCTCCGCCTCCATCGCGAAGTCGTGGTCGGCCAGTTGGAGCGACAGGCAACAAGCTTTCCCCGCTGGTCCAAGCATCGCTGGGTCGCCGAGTACCACAACGCGACCTGCCACACCTACCGCAAGCTGCTTCGAGACCACGGTGGTTTCGAGGCATTTCTGATCGACTCGATTCACACCACACGCAAGTTCGAGCCGCTGTAGCCCCGTCGAGGCGAACCCGATACGCTCCCCGCCGCATGGCGAAAGAGGAGAAGATCGAGATGGAGGGTGAGATCACCGAGGCCCTCCCCAACACGATGTTCAGGGTCAAACTCGACAACGGCCACGATGTGCTCGGTCACATCTCCGGCAAGATGCGCCGCCATTACATTCGAATCCTCCCCGGCGACCGGGTGAAGATCGAGCTTTCGCCGTACGACCTCGACCGGGGCCGCATCACCTACCGCTACAAATAGACCGCATGAGCGCGGTAGCGACCGAACGTGCATCTTTGACTCTTCGTGAGGGAGCGAAGCGCGAGGATTTGCGTTGAGCGAGCCACGTTTCCGCATCGGTCCCGAGATCGTTCACGAGGCGGTCGACGGCGAGGTGATCGCGATCGATCTCGCCGACGGCAGCTATTACAGCCTTGCCGGCAGCGGGCCGGCGATCTGGGAGCTGCTCGGTCAAGCGGTAAGCGAGGCGGAGATCGGCGCGGTTCTCGCCAGCCGCTTCGAGGCCGAGGAGGCCGAGATCGGCGCGGCCGTCGCGGGGCTGCTTGCGCAACTGCGGGAGAACGGCTTGATCGTCAGCGAGGAAGGGACGGCGGCGGAGCCGCCCGCGGCAAATGGCTCGGGCGAGAAGGCGCCGTTCGAGCCACCGCGCCTTGAGCGCTACAACGACATGAAGGACTACTTCCTGCTCGACCCGATCCACGAGGTCGACCCGGCTGGCTGGCCGCGGCCGGCGGCCTGAGGCGTGGGCGCGCGCCCGGGTCTGCGGGTGGCCGGGGCTGACCTCGCCGGCGAGTACTTCGCGCAGCTGCTCGACCGCTTCAAGCAGGCCTCGGCGGCGGTTGGTGGGGCCGGCGACCTGGAACTGGAGATGGCCGGTCTGCGGGTGCGCCTGCGCCCCGCCGGTGACGGCCTGCGCGCTGGGCTGCTGGCGCCCTTCGAGCATCTCGCCTCTCAGGAGGTGGGCGATCCTGACCTGACGATCTCGCTTTTCGACACCGCCTCGACCGGCGTCGAACCGCCGGCTCCGCTCTGGGAGCCGATCGCCGCGGCGCCCGGCACCAACCCGGTCGCTCGCCTGCGCTCCGAGCGGGCCTGTGTGCTCGCCGCCGCCGGCAGCCGGGGACTGACCGCCGCCCTGCCGACAGAGGGGGTTGCCGTGTTTCACCTCCTCGACGCGGCGGCGATCCCGACAAGTGAGCGGGCCGCGCCGATCCGCGAGGCACTGCAGCTCTTGATGGCCGCGCGGGGGCGCCTGATGACGCACGCCGGTGCGGTCGGCCGCGGCGGCCGCGGCGTGCTCCTCGTCGGCCGCGGTGGATCGGGCAAGTCGACCCTGGCGCTTTCCTGCGCAATCGCCGGCATGGAGATCGTCGCCGACGACTATGTCCTGCTCGAGCTCGACTCACTCGCCGCACACGCGATGCAGTCGACGGCGAAGTTGAGCGAGGACGGCGCCGAGCGCCTCGGCATCCCAGCCGGTGCGATCGACGCCGCCGGCTTTGAGCCGACCCTCGAGGGCCCGGCCAAGGCCCTGATCGATATCCGCGGCCTCGCTCCGGGAAGGATGAAGCGCCGTCTCGAGATCGTCGCCGTGGTCGCCCCCGCCGTTCCCCCGGAGAGCGCACTGGAGCCGTCGCTACGTCGGATCTCGGCTGGTGACGCGCTGCGGGCGGTGGCGCCGAGCACGATCGTGCAGGCTGGCTTCGGCGGCGACGGTTCACTTGCCACGCTCGCCGATCTGGTTCGCCGCGTTCCCGGTTACTCGCTCGAGCTCAGCCCGGAACCCGCTGCGAACGCAGCAGCCGTCGACCGTCTGGTGGCCGAGCTTGGCTGAGCCACTCGTCACCGCCGCGATCCCGGTCCGCGACGGCGAGGCCTACCTGGCTGAGGCGATCGAGAGCGTGCTCAGCCAGACCCGGCCCTGCGACCAGCTGATCGTCGTCGACAACGGCTCGAGCGACCGCAGCGCCGAGATCGCCCGCGGCTTCGGCCCGCCGGTCGAGGTCGTCAGCGAGCCGCGCGCCGGGATCGGCATCGCCCGCAACGCGGCCGTGGGCGCGGCGCGCGGCGATTTCATCTCCTTCCTCGATGCCGACGATCTCTGGGCGCCGGCGAAGACCGAGCTGCAGCTGACCGCCTTCGCCGCCCGCCCCCAGCTCAGCCTCGTCTTCGGCCAGGTTCGGCAGTTCGCCAGCGAGGAGCTGGGCGCGGCCGAGCGCGCCGCCATCCGCCTGCCGACCGAGCCACAGCCGGGCGCGCACGTCGGCGCGATGCTGGCCCGGCGGGAGGCGATCGAGGCGGTTGGGCCTTGGCCGGAGGACATCGCCTTGAGCGACGGGCTGACCTTCCTGCTGGGCGCCCGCGAGCTCGGCCTCGAGCAGGCGATGTTGCCCGAGGTGGTGATGCTGCGCCGCGTCCACGGCGCCAACAACTCGATCCGCAACCGCGCGGCACGGATCGAGTTCGCCCGCCTGCTCAAGGGCTCGCTTGACCGCCGCCGTGGAGCGGCCCAGTGAGCGAGTCGCTGGGCAACCTGCCCACCGCCGAGCAATTGCTGGTCCTGCACGCGGCGCTGGATCCGGCTCCCGCCGCCGCGGTGGCCTGGCAGCGCTGGCGCGGGGCGATCGAGTTTGACGACGTCGATCACGGCTCGACCCGGCTGCTGCCGCTGGTCTACCGAAACCTCGGCGCTGGGGCCTTCGATGAGGAGGTCGCAGGGCGCCTCAAAGGCCTCTACCGGCGCTCCTGGAGTCACAACCAGCTGATCTTCAAGCGGGCCGCCGAGGCGATCGGCGTGCTCGAGGGCGCCGGCATCGAGACGCTTGTCACCAAGGGCGCCTCACTGGCGCTGCTCTCCTACGGCGACGTCGGCGTGCGTCCGATGGACGACGTCGACGTGCTGGTGCCGCTCGATCGCGCAACCGACGCGATCGAGGTCCTGAGCGCGGCGGGTTGGACGCCCGAT
>DATMIH010000061.1:0-3935 GCA_035554595.1 Solirubrobacterales bacterium | reverse complement strand
TTGTAGTCGACCCACTCGAGCGCGTTGCCCCCGGCACCTACCGGACCACCGAGCCGATCCCGGCCGACGGCAACTGGAAGACGATGATCCGCCTGCACAAAGGCAGCTCGCTCACCGCGGTGCCGATCTACCTCCCGCTTGACGCCGCGATCCCGGCCGCCGAAGTCCCCGCGAAGGCCAGCTTCACTCGCAGCTTCGTCGACGAGACCCAGATCCTCCAGCGCGAGAAGACCGGCGGCTCCCCGGCCCTGGTCGCGATCGCCTACACCGCAGTGGCAAGCATCGCCCTCTCGCTTCTGGTCCTGCTGGTCTGGAGCCTGCACCGCCTCGCCTTTCCGCCGCGACCGGCGGTGCGCCGCAGCCGCGGCAAGGCGACGACAAGCCCGACCCCCGCCCTGCAGCGATGACGATGCTGCCGCTCGCCCACCACAACCTCGTCGCCGCCCTGCCGGCCTTCGGCCCGGTGCTGATCGTCACCATCGTGTTGATGGTGCACGCGTTTCGCAACCGGGGCAGCGAGGACGAGGAGCCGAGCGGCTAGTGACCTGAGTCGTTGATCCGCTGGCAGTAGGCGGCAAGACTGTCCAGGATCTCATCGGCGTTCTTGTGCCAGACGTATGGCTTGGGATCTTCGTTCCATCTGGCGACCCAGGTGCGGATGGAGGCGACGAGGTCGCGGACCGAGCGGTGGGCGCTGCGCTTGAGCCACTTCGTGGTCAACTCGGCGAACCAGCGCTCGACGAGGTTCAGCCAGGAGCTGTAGGTAGGCGTGAAGTGCAAGGTGAAGCGCGGGTGGCGTGCCAGCCAGCGCTGGATCGAAGGCGTCTTGTGGGTCGAGGAGTTGTCGAGCACGACGTGAACGCCGAGGTGGGCCGGCACCGAGTGCTCGATCAGGTTGAGGAAGCGGCGGAACTCCTCGGCGCGGTGGCGGGGCGTCATCTCTGAGATCACCTGGCCGGAGGCGACGTTCAGGGCGGCATAGAGGTTCGTGGTGCCATTGCGGACGTAGTCGTGGGTGTGGCGCTCGGGCACTCCCGGCATCAACGGCAGGACGGGCGCTGAGCGGTCGAGCGCCTGGATCTGGGACTTCTCATCGACGCAGAGCACCACCGCCGCCTCGGGCGGGTTGAGGTAGAGGCCGACGATGTCGCGGACCTTGTCGATGAACTGAGGGTCCGGGGAGAGCTTGAAGTGCTCGGTGCGGTGGGGCTTCAGCCCGAAGGCCCGCCAGATGCGGCTGATCGCGGTCTGGCTCATCCCGGTCGCGGCCGCCATCGAGCGCGTCGACCAGTGGGTGGCGTCCCTCGGCTGCTCCTCCAGGGTCTTGACGATCACTCGCTCAACGTCGGAGTCGCTGATCTGCCGCGGCTTGCCCGGCCTGGGCTCGTCATGTAGGCCGTCCAGACCTCGCTCGGCAAAGCGCCCTCGCCACCTGCCTACGGTCGAGCGGGTGCAACCGAGGCGCTCGGCGATGTCGATGCTGCGCTCTCCGTCGGCCGCCGCCAGGACGATCCGGCAGCGCAGCGCCAGGGCCTGGGCGCTGGTGGGCCGACGGGCCCACCGCTCGAGCACCTCTCGCTCTTCGTCGCTGAGGATTACCTTCGCACGTACGGGCATAACCGCCTCCCATCGTCGCTTGCGATGGCGACGACTTCGACGAGTGTGGCGCTATGCCTGCGAACTATCGACTCAGGTCACTAGCCGAGGTCGCCAACGAGCGGTACGGCTTCGTGACGCCAGACGACGCGCGGGAGCTGGACATCAACCCGATGACCCTCGTGCGGATGGCCGAGCGAGGACAGATCGAGCGCCGCGGGACGGGTCTGTACCGCCTCCCCCTTACACCGGCGAGCCGTCTTGACCCTTATATGGAGGCGACGCTCTGGCCACGCGGGGCGCTCGGCGTCCTCTCCCACGACACGGCGCTGGAGCTCTATGAGCTGAGCGATGTCCACCCGGCGAAGATTCACATCACCCTCCCCCGCAGCCACCGCGTCCGCCGCAGCGTGCCATCGGCGTACATGCTGCACCACGAGGATTTGGGAGCAGATCAGATCACCCAGCACGAGGGAATCGCGATCGTCACTCCGGTGCATGCGATCCGCCAGGCGCACGCCGCACACCTGGGGACGGCGCTCGTCGGACAGGCGATCGACCAAGGCGAGGAGGGCGGTCGCTTGACCAAGCGTCAGGCGAGCGCGCTTCGCCGTGAGCTGGGGATTGCCCGGGGTAGCGGGAGGCGAGGTTGAGCCATTCGGAGTTCAAGCCGCCCCGACGCACGCCGAGCCGGCGTGGCCATCTCGAGCGCCTCACCGGCGATTACGGACGCGCGCACGGCATCGCGCACGAGCGGGCGCGGCGTTGGCTCTCGCTGGCGTCCTTCGCCGGCGCCCTCGATTCCGTCCGTGCCGACGACGGGGCGCGCTTCCTGATCAAGGGCGGTGCGTCGATGGAGCTTCGGCTGGGGATGGGAGCCCGCACGACCAAGGACATCGACGTCGTCTTTCGGGGCGCCCCAGGGGAGATGCTCGACGCGCTCGAGGAGGCATTCGCCCAGCCCTACGGCAACTTCTCGTTCCGTCGCAAGGGGCCGGCGGAGGACATCCGCGAAACGGGCAGCCGGCGACTCTTCGTGCAGGTCAGCTTCGCCGGCAAGGACTGGCAAACCCTGCAGATCGAGGTGGCACGTCCCGAGGCAACCGAAGCCGAACTCGTCCCCGTGGCGATCGGCATCGCCGACTTCAAGCTCATGGGTCCCGAGCGCGTTGCCTGCCTCGCCTTGCGCTATCAGGTTGCTCAGAAGCTCCACGCCGTAACCGAGCAGCCCGACGGCAGGGCCAACCACCGCTTCTGGGACCTGATCGATCTCCAGCTCCAGCGCGAATTGCTAGGCAACAATCTTGCTCGGGTTCGAGAAGCGTACGTCGAGATCTTCATCGGACGCGATCTTCAGCCCTGGCCGCCGGGGCTTGTGATTCCCGAAGACTGGCGCGAGCCCTATGCGGCGGTGGCCGGCGAGCTCGACGCCGACCTGCCACTCGACGTGGATTCCGCCGCCAATCAGGTCCGCGACTTCATCGCCGTCATCGATGCGGCCGGTTAGACCACCTGTGCCCGCCGCTCGTATTCAGCCGCAGCAGCGCTTGTACTTGCGTCCCGAGCCGCACCAGCACGGCTCGTTCCTGCCAGGCGGCCAGGGCACGGCCTCCCCGCGGCTGCCTAGAACGGCCGCGAAGCGGCTCCTGGCGGAACCGGAATCGGGATCAAACCCGTGCTCAGAGGCGAACTCGACCAAGGCGTCGACTTCGAGTGGCGCCACCGACGGCACCCGGCCGGTTGCACTCCGCACCTCGTGCAGGCGGGCCTCGATGGTCCGACAGTAGGCGTCGGGGTCCTCCAGGTCCCCAGCCAGCGAGGGCCAGCGCTCCAGGGCGGCTGCGATCTGGTCACGCGGGTACCAGGCCACCGTGTAGGCGTCGGCGTCCGGAAAGGCGGGTTCGGCGGACGCCGCGAGGCGGTCGTCCTCGTCCGGCGGCAGGTTCTGGTCCTCCCTGCATTCCAGACGTTCCGCCCTGAGCCGTCGGGTCAGGGCGGAATCGCTCCCGGCCTTCGCCAGCTCGAGCGCCTCGTCGAGGGCGCTCAGGGCACCCAGGTCGTCACCGGAACCCCTCCTCGCAGCACCAAGCGCGGAGAGGAGCCAGGGATCGTCGGGGCGTTCGGCCCGGGCGGCGGCGAAAACTGTCTCGCCCTCGTCGCGCTCGCCAGCTTCCAGCAGATACCAGCCGAGCATTTGCCTAGCCAGATCGGGTTCCCGGCAGCCGTACTCGAGCGCGCGGCGCTGCGCCCGGACGGCAAGCTCGAGATCCCCCGCATCGGCCGCGACCTCGGCGAGTCCGTCGTAGCACTCGCCGAGCTCGAGGTCCGCCGGCCGCTCC
>DATMIH010000060.1:0-5376 GCA_035554595.1 Solirubrobacterales bacterium | reverse complement strand
CGACATCAAGGAGCTGGACGCCGAGTATTGGTACCGCAACCTGCGTCAGACGGTTCGGTTCGAGCCGGTCCTGCGGGCCCAGATCGAGCAGGGCCAGCGCGCCTTCATCGAGGTCTCCCCGCATCCGGTGCTCGGCTTTGGCGCGCAGGAGACAATCGAGGACGTCCTCGGCAGCGACGAGGGGACCGCGGTTCTCGGCACTCTGCGCAGGGACGATGGCGGCCTCGGGCGCTTCGCTTTCTCCGTTGCCCAGGCTCATGCCGAGGGTGTCGAGCTCGACTGGGCGGCCGTCTTCAAGGGCAGCGGCGCCAAGGCGGTGCCTTTGCCCACCTATCCATTCCAGCGAGAGCGCTACTGGCACTCCTCGGGTGCCGCCGCCACAGGAGACCCCGCCACGATTGGGCAGAGCTCCGCTCAGCACCCTCTGCTCGGCGCCGCCGTCACGCTCGCCGACGGCGAGCGGACGCTGCTCACCGGCCGCATCTCGCTGCAGACCCACCCGTGGATTGCCGATCACGCTGTCGCGGGCGTCGTCCTGCTGCCCGGCACGGGCTTCGTCGAGTTGGCGCTGAGAGCGGGGGAAGAGGTCGATTGCGAGCTGCTCGAGGAGCTCACCCTGGGGGCCCCGCTGGTCCTCACCGAGCAGGGTGCCGTGCAGATCCAGGTATCGGTCTCGGGCCCGGGCGAGGAAGGCCGGCGCGAGATCTCGATCCACTCCCGGCGCGAGGCCGCCGGCGAGGGCGAGGCGGAGTGGACGCGCCACGCCGAGGGCGTCCTCTCACCGCGGGCTGCCGCCCCCGAGGCGCTGGGCTCGTGGCCTCCCGAGGGCGCCGAGCCGATCGAGGTCGAGTTCCTCTACGACCGCCTTGCCGAGCACGGCTTCGAGTACGGCCCCGCTTTCCAGGGCCTGACCTCTGCCTGGCGCGCCGGCGAGGACATCTGCGCCGAGGTTTCCCTGGCTGAGGAGCAGGACGAGCTGGCCGGGCGCTTCGCCATTCACCCGGCCCTGCTCGACGCCGCCTTTCACGCCGGCGTGATCGAGTCCGCCGAGGCCGAGGAGGGGTCTGGTCAAGGGCCGAAGCTGCCCTTCGCCTGGGGCGACGTCTCGATCTATCGCACCGGCGCGAGGCAATTGCGGGTGAGGCTCAGTCCCGTGGGCGAGGATGTGACCTCGATCCTGATCGCCGACGAGAGCGGCGAGACGGTGGCCCGGATCGGCTCGCTTTCCCTGCGCCCGGTCGACACCGGGGCACTGGCCGGAGTCGCCCGGCGCCCCGACCCGCTGTTGGCGGTCGAGTGGGCCGAGGTCGAGCTGGAGGGCGGCGCGGAGCCCCCGTTCGTGCTCGAGGGCGAGGATCTCGATCGCCTGTACGCGGCGATCGAGGCGGGTGCGCCGGTCCCCGCGGCGGTGCTCTACGAGCCGGGCTCGGGAGACGGCTCCGCCGACTGCGCCCAGCGCGCCCGCGCTGCCGTCGAGGCGGGGCTGCGGCTGGTCCAGCGTTGGCTGGCCGCCGAGGACCTCGCCGGCTCACGCCTGGTGGTGCTCACCAGGGGCGCCCTCGCCGCCGCTGAGCAGGACTCACCCGATCCGGTCGCCGCCGCTCTCTGGGGGCTGCTGCGCTCGGCGCAGTCCGAGCATCCCGGTCGCCTTGCTCTGATCGACGGCGACGGCTCGGATGCATCCGCCGCCTCCCTGCCCGCCGCCGCCGCGCTCGAGGACGAGCCCCAGCTCGCCCTGCGCGAGGGCGTGGCGCTGGTGCCGCGGGTCGCCCCCGCCTCCGGCCGGGGTGGCTTGCTGCTCCCGCCCGCGGGAGCCTGGCGCCTGGACTCGCTCGAACCGGGATCGATCGACGGCCTCGCCTTGATCCCCAGCCCTCGCGCTCGCGATCCCCTCGGTCCCGAGGAGGTGAGGGTCGCGGTGCGCGCCGCGGGCCTCAACTTCCGCGACGTTCTCGCGACCCTTTCCTACGCCGTGCCCGGCGCTGGAATTATCGGCGGCGAGATCGCCGGCGTGGTCGCCGAGGCCGGCTCCGAGGTGAGCCACCTGCAGGCGGGAGATCGCGTGATGGGGACGATCAAGGGCGGCGTGGCACCGCTTGCCGTCGGCGAGAGCGGGCCCCTTGTGCGGATGCCCGATGAGTGGAGCTTCGAGCAGGCAGCCGCGCTGCCGATCGTCTTCCTGACCGCTTTCTACGGGCTGGTCGATCTCGCCGGCCTGAAGCCCGGCGAGCGGGTGCTGATCCACGCCGGGGCCGGTGGCGTCGGCATGGCGGCGATCGGCCTCGCCAAGCACCTTGGCGCCGAGGTCTTCGCCACCGCCAGCCCCTCCAAGTGGGAGGTGCTGCGCGAGCTCGGCATCGATGAGGACCACATCGCCTCTTCGCGCGACCTCGACTTCAAACAGAAGTTCCTCGACGCCACTGCGGGCGAGGGCATGGATGTGGTCCTCAACTCCCTGGCGGGAGAGTTCGCCGACGCCTCCCTGGGGCTGCTGCCCCGCGGCGGGCGCTTCCTCGAGATGGGAAAGACGGACGTTCGCGACGCCGAGCGGGTCGCGGCCGACTTCCCGGGTGTCTCCTACCTCGCCTACGACATCATCGACATGGAGCCCGGGCAGATGGGGGAGATGCTCGGCGAGATCACCGGGCTGTTCGAGCGCGGTGCTCTGCGCCACTCGCCGATAACCGGTTGGGACGTGCGCGACGCCCGGGCGGCCTTCCGCCATCTCAGGGAGGGCAAGAACGTCGGCAAGATCGTGCTCGAGATCCCGCGCCCGGTGGACCCCGAGCGGACGGTTCTGATCACCGGCGGGACCGGTGGCCTCGGTGCGCTCGTCGCCCGCCATCTCGTCAGCGAGCACGGCGCCCGCCACCTGCTCTTGGCGAGCCGCAGCGGCGAGGAAGCGGAGGGGGCGGTGGAGCTCGCCGCGGAGCTGGAGGGGCTCGGCGCCGCGGTCCAGATCGCCGCCTGCGACGTCGCCGATAGAGAAGGGCTCGAAGAGCTGCTCGCCTCGATTCCCGGTGAGCATCCCCTGGGCGCCGTGATCCACGCGGCCGGGGTGCTCGAGGACGCCACGATCGACTCGCTCGATCCCGGGCTGATCGAGCGAGTCTTCGCCCCCAAGGTGGACGCCGCCTGGCACCTGCACGAGCTGACCGCGGATCTCGATCTCTCGCTCTTCGTCCTCTTCTCCTCGATCGCCGCCACCCTTGGCGGCCCCGGTCAGGGCAACTACGCCGCCGCCAACTCCTTCCTCGACGCGCTCGCGGCGCGACGCCGCGCCGATGGCCTCGCCGGCACCTCGATCGCCTGGGGTCTCTGGCCGCAGGCCAGCGGCATGACCTCCCAGCTCGAGGAGGCTGACCTGGCGCGGATGCGGCGTGCGGGGATCGTCGCGCTCTCCGACGCGCAGGGCCTCTCCTTCTTCGACCAGGCGCTCGTCTCCGAGCTTCCCCAGATGCTGGCCGTGCCGCTCGATCGTGCCGGTCTGCAGGGCCAGGCCTCCGCCGGGATCCTGCCGCCGATCCTGCGCGGCTTGGTGCGGGCGCCCTCGCGACGGCGTTCGGCCGGCGGTGTCTCGCTGAGCACCAGGCTCGCCGCCCTGCCCGAGGCGGAGCGCGAGGTCTTCGTCTTGGAGCTGGTCAGGGCCGAGGTCGCGGCGGTGCTGGGCCATGGTTCCGCCGAGGCGATCGATCCCGAGCGCCCCTTCAAGGAGCTGGGCTTCGACTCACTTGCGGCGGTCGAGCTGCGCAACCGGCTGAAGAGCGCCACCGGCCTGCGCCTGCCCGCGACGGTGGTCTTCGACTACCCGAGTTCGGCGGCGCTGGCGGTGCAGATTCACACTCTGGCGGGGGGCTCGGACTCAGGCGAGGGCGGCGACGAAGGCTCGCTGGCCTCGGGATTCGATCGCTTGGAGGCGATGCTGGCCGAGCTCGAGTCCGACGCTCGGCGCGAGGAAGCCGCGGCACGCCTGCGGGCGCTGCTGGCCGGCATCGACAGCGAGCAGGACGCCGACCTCACCGATGCCTCCGACGAGGAGATGTTCGAGCTGCTCGACAAAAAGCTGGGGCGCATATGAGCGAGACAAAAAGCTCGGCGAACGAAGCCCGACTTCGCGACTACCTGAAGCGCGCCACCTCCGACCTGGACAAGGCGCAGCGGCGGCTCAGCGAGGTTGAGGAACGCAAGCGGGAGCCGATCGCGATCGTCGGCATGAGCTGTCGCTACCCCGGCGAGATCGGCTCGCCCGAGGCGCTGTGGAGATTGGTCGCGGCGGGCGGCGATGCGATCGGGGGGTTCCCCACTGATCGCGGCTGGGACCTGGAGGGGCTCTATGACCCCGACCCCGATACCCCGGGCACGAGCTACACGCGCGAGGGCGGGTTCATGGCTGGTGCCGGGTATTTCGACGCCGAGTTCTTCGGCATTGCCCCCCGCGAGGCGATCGCGATGGACCCGCAGCAGCGGCTGCTGCTGGAAGCCGCCTGGGAGGCGCTGGAGGACGCCGGCTTCAACCCCAGCTCGCTGCGCGGCACTCAGGCCGGCGTCTTTGCCGGCATCAGCTCCCAGGACTACAAGCTGGCCCAAGCTGCAGATCGGGAGCTGGAGGGCTACCTCGCCACCGGCGGCTCGACCAGCGTCATCTCCGGCCGCGTCGCCTACACCCTCGGCCTCGAGGGCCCGGCGATGACGATCGACACCGCTTGCTCGTCCTCGCTGGTGGCGATGCACCTCGCTTCGCAGGCGCTGCGGGGGGGAGAGTGCGGTTTGGCGCTGGCGGGGGGAGTGACGGTCCTCGCCAGCCCGACCATCTTCACCGAGTTCTCGCGCCAGCGCGGGCTCGCCGCCGACGGCCGCTGCAAGGCCTTTGCCGAGGCCGCCGACGGGACCGGCTGGGCGGAGGGCGTTGGCGTGCTCGTCTTGGAGCGCCTCTCCGACGCCGAGGCAAACGGCCACCCGGTCCTGGCCACGATCAGGGGCAGCGCTGTCAACCAAGACGGCGCCTCCAACGGACTGACCGCCCCCAACGGCCCTTCCCAGGAGCGGGTGATCCGCCAGGCCCTGGCTAGCGCCCACCTCACGCCGCGCGACATCGACGCGGTCGAGGCCCACGGCACCGGCACCACCCTCGGTGACCCGATCGAGGCCGGGGCGCTGCTCGCCACCTATGGCCAGGATCGTGAGCGCCCGCTGAAGCTCGGCACGGTCAAGTCCAACATCGGTCATGCCCAGGGGGCGGCGGGGGTCGCCGGGGTGATCAAGACGGTGATGGCGATGCGCGAGGGCGTGCTGCCGAAGACGCTCCACGTAGATGCCCCATCGTCGAAGGTCGACTGGGAGGCGGGGGCGATCGAGCTGTTGACCGAGGCCGAGCCC
>DATMIH010000059.1:0-6341 GCA_035554595.1 Solirubrobacterales bacterium | reverse complement strand
AGCGAAGCGAAAACGTTTCGGGCGCTACCCTCGTGAGGCGATGCGTGCGCATTACGACCCGGATGTCGATATCGCCCTGATCGTGCCCTCGAGCTCGTCGACGCGTTGTCTTCCCCTAGTTCTCCAGCCACGACATAGGGGTGGCCACCCGAAGTCAGCGTAACTTCAGTGCTACGCTAGTCCAGAATGGCTAAGTCTCTCGACACGACTCATCACGACCGGCGACTCGCTCGACGGCTCGAAGAAGACCCGGGGTTTCGCGTGGAGTTCGAACGGCAGCGGCGTGAGATCGCTCAGATTGATGCTGTCGTCACCCAGCTCGATGAGTTGCGTGAGGAAGCCGGGATGTCAAAGGCAGAGCTTGCGCGGGCGATCGGGAAGGAGCCGTCGAGCATCAGGCGGTTCTTCACAGCGGACGTGAATCCCGAGTTGAAGACCGTGGCTGCTGTGGCTGACGTCCTCGGGGCTCGAGTTAAGGTCGTGGCCACCAAAACCAACCGTGCGAAGCGGACTGCTAAGCGGCCCGCAGTCCCGCAGCCATTGCGTAGTCCTCAGACAAAACGCCGCCTGCCAAGCTAGCCTGATCAGGCAATGGTATGGGGGATCGTCTACTACGCGACCAAGGACGGCAGAGTGCCGGCCGAGGACTTTCTCGATGACTGTCCTGCCAAGGTCGAGGCTCGATTCTCGGCCGTCTTGGAAGCGGTTCGCGAGGCGCCGCCACCTCAGTTCAGCGGTGGGGGCTACTGGGAGGCGATGCACGGTGACATGGGCGGTTATTACGAGATTCGTCTGACGGGACCAGGACGACGCCAGTATCGGCTTTTCTGCATCCTCGACAACGGCACTCGGGCGGAGCTGCGCAAACGCGGCTTCGACCAGCCTCAGATAGCCGCAATCACGGGCATGGTCAAGGACTCCGGTAAGAAGTTCTCCGATCGCGACTATGCCAAGGTCAGGAAACTCGGACGCGAATACCTCACCGAGCTGCCTCGACGGATTGCCGCCTGAGGCTTTCAGCCCTCAGACGCTGCATAGAGCGAAAATTTGATCGCCTTGCAGGGGCAGGAGGCGATCTCGGGCCGTTGAACCCGGTTAGGTGGTCGCCGGGCTGATAGACGGAAGGCGTCGCGAGGCAGTTGCCGCCGCCGCGGTGATCTTCGTCGCGATCTTCGTTCTGCGCACGACGGTCGGCACGCTCGCCGACGCGATCAGCTTCCTCTACGTGATCCCGGTCATCATCGTCGCGATCTCCGTCGGCACGCGCGGCGGCGCCCTGGCCGGTGCGGTCGCCTTCGCCCTCTCCACTGCCTCGGCGCTGATCGCCGACCAGCCGACCAGTGCCTTCGGCTACTTCAACCGGGCCGTCGTCTTCCTCCTCATCGGTGCCCTGGTCGGGCGCTTCGCCGAAGACCTGCGCTCGCTCGAGGCCGAAAGCACCCGCTTCTTCGATCTCTCGCGCGACATGATCTGCGTCGCCGGCTTCGATGGTTACTTCAAGCGGGTCAATCCGGCCTTCGAAAGGACGCTCGGCTACAGCCGCCGTGAGCTGCTCGGTCGGCCCTTCGTCGAGTTCGTCCACCCCGACGATCGCGATGACACCGACGTCGAGACGGGGGAGATCTCCGACAGCGGTCGCGCCGCCGTGCACTTCCAGAACCGCTACCTCGACAAGGACGGTGGGGTGCACTGGATCGAGTGGACCTCGGTTGGCGTCCCCGACGAAGAGCGGATCTACGCCGTCGCCCGCGACGTGACCGAGCGCAAGCTGCTCGAGCAGGAGCTGGAGCTGCGCTCGCGCAGCGACCCGCTGACCGGGATGCTCAACCGCCGCAGCTTCGACGAATCGCTGGCGGCGCAGATCGCCCACGCGCGCCGCTACAAGCGCCGCGGCGCGCTGCTGATCGCCGACCTCGACCGCTTCAAGCAGGTCAACGACGAGTTCGGCCACGCCGCCGGCGACGAGGCGCTGCGGATGGTCTCCCGCGTCCTCGCCGAAAACCTTCGCGAGACCGACGTCGTCGGCCGCGACGAGGGTGGCTTGGTCGCCCGCCTCGGCGGCGACGAGTTCGCCCTGCTGCTGCCCGAGACCGACGCCGCCGGCGCCGAGGCCGTGGGGGAGAGGCTGGTCGCAGCGCTCGCCGCCGAGCCGCTCTGGCTCGGTGATCGCGAGGTGCGGCTGGGGATCAGCATCGGCGTCGCCACCTTCGGCGAGGGCCAGTTCACCACGGCCGAGGACCTCCTCGCTGCAGCCGATCGTGCGATGTACGTGGTCAAGGCAGCAGGCGGCGGCGGCGCTTCTATAGAGTCCCGCTCATGAGCCCCCTGGTTCCAATGGTTGTCGAGCAGACCTCGCGCGGCGAGCGTGCCTTCGACATCTACTCGCGCCTGCTGGGCGAGCGGATCGTCTTCCTCGGCACGCCGGTCACCGAGGACATCGCCAACCTGATCGTGGCTCAGCTCCTGCATCTGGAGTCCGAGGACCCCGACAAGGACATCAGCCTCTACGTCAACTCGCCCGGCGGCTCGGTCTACGCCGGCCTGGCGATCTACGACACGATGCAGTTCATCAAGCCCGACGTGCAGACGATCTGCGTCGGCATCGCGATGAGCATGGGCGCGCTGCTGCTTGCCGGCGGCGCCGCGGGCAAGCGGATGTCGCTGCCCAACTCCAAGATCCTCATCCACCAGGTGTCCTCCGGCTTCGAAGGCCAGGCGACCGACATCGAGATCCACGCCAAGGAGATCATCGACGTGCGCCGCCGCCTCGACGAGATCCTCGCCAAACACACTGGCCAGCCCTTCGAGAAGGTCACCAACGACACCGATCGCGACTACTTCATGAGCGCCGAGGAGGCAAAGGCCTACAACCTCGTCGACCGCGTCATCGAACACCACTGAAGCGTCTCACCTCCCTCGCGCTCCTTTTCCTAGCTGTCGTTTTGGCCCCCCCGGCCGCGGCCCGGATCGTCGCCGATAACGGCGCCGTCACCTATCTCGGCCACATCTTCCCTGTCCAGGGCCCGCACGGAACCCGCGGCCCGATCGGCGAATTCGGCGCCCCCCGCAGCGGCGGGCGCACCCACGAGGGCTTTGACATCCTCGCCGCCTGCGGCACGCCGCTGGTAGCGGTGCGAAACGGCCGGGTCCTGCGAACCGGCTATGACCCGGTCCTCTACGGCAACTACCTGCTGATCCACGGCCAAGGCGAGGAGCGCTCCTACTTCTACGCCCACATGCCCCGCCCGGCTCTGGTTCACCGCGGCGAGCGGGTCTTCGCCGGCGAGCGAGTCGGCACGGTGGGGGAGACCGGCAACGCGATCACGGTCGGCTGCCACCTGCACTTCGAGATCCACGTGCATGGGGTGCCCGTTGATCCCGAGCCAGCCTTGCGGCGCTGGGATCGCCGTAGCTGACAAAACAGGAAATCGCATGGTGATGCGGTAAACCGGGGTTTGAAAACTCGTTGCCTCTCTGGTACTACTTAAGTTCTATTTAGGATATTCGGCTTATCTCCTGTGCACGGAGCATGAAAAGGGTGTTTTGTCCGCACTGGCGCCAGACAGTGGGTTCCCTCGATGGGGAATAGAGTGAGCACGCCGGAGGCGAGGGCGGCGAGTGTCGACCGGCCTTCAGGCAAGCTCTCTCCGGGGCCGGGCCTTGCGCAGCGGGACGTGGCGGCCCACCAGTTAGCACGCATTCACAGGGCGACCGTCGGGATCGTTGCCGAAGAGGGCTACAAGGCGCTCAAGGTTCGCGATGTCGTTCGGCGCGCCGAAGTCTCCACTCGCGCCTTCTACGAGCACTTCGGCAGTAAAGAGGACTGCTTCCTGCAGACCTACGAGCTGATCGCCCGTCGCGCCAGCCGCCGCATCATCGCTGCCCAGGCGGGGGAGAGCGATTGGCGCAAGCGCCCCCAACTTGCCTTCGAGGAGTTTTCCCGAGAGCTTGAAAAGGAGCCTGCCCAAGCCCGCCTAGCCCTGATCGAGGCTTACGCTGTCGGCAATGTTTCTCTAGAGCGGGCCTGGCGGGTTGAGCGCATCTTTGAGGGCATGCTTGCCGAATCCCTCGCACGTCCGCCCAGTGGCGTGAGAGTTCCGCCGCTGATCATCGAGGGAATGGTGGGTGGCATCATCCACATCTCGAGAAAGTACTTGCTTGCCAACGAAGTAACGGAGCTGTCTGCCGCAAGCAGCGACCTCGTCGAATGGGCACTCAGCTACCCCGACCCGAGTGCAAGTCAGCTGACCAAGCTGGATCAGCAATCGGTGTGGCGTGACACCATGCTCGAACCACTCAAGGGTGCCTTCGTCACTGGCTCCGACCCCTGGCCGGCGACCGGCGACCGGGCAATCATCCTCGCTGCCACCGCTGAGCTCTCAGTCAAAAGTGGCTATTCCAACCTGACTGTGGCACGCATCCGCTCCGCGGCCAGAGTATCCCGCCGGAAATTCGAAGCCTATTTCGACGATCTCGAAGACTGCTACCTAGCAGCCATAGAGCAACACGTCGGCGAAGCAATGGCCCAAGCCGCTCGCGCCCAAGCCGCCGCCCGCAGTTGGCCAGGTGGCGTCTATCGAGCGATAACCGCACTCTGCGACCACATCGCCGACGACCAATTCCTGGCCCGACTTTGCCTCACCGACGACTTCCCCCCCGGGCCAAACGGCACCCTCCACCGCCAGCGCTTCACAGAGGCCCTAACCGAGCTACTCACCGACCAAGCCCCCCAATTCCACACCTCGCGCCTAACCACCGAAGCCTCTGCCGGCGCCCTCTGGTCCCTCTTCCACCACCACCTAATCCGCGACTGGGCCCTCCGCCGCCGAATCTCTGCCACCCTCAGTTACCTAGCCCTGGCCCCCGTCGTCGGTGCCCCCGCCGCCATCGGCGGAATCCAAAACGAGCAGCACGCATGAACAAGCTGCTTGCGAGCTTCCTACCCATTTTCTAAGTCGGTCCCTACGGTGCGCAGGCAAAGCGCTCTGCAGTACCCCTTCTGGACTGAGCGGACGCAATTAGAGAACTAGATCGATTTTTGCCTTGACACTGTATCTCGGGATGAGACGGTTTGCGGTGGGCGGATGAAGTTGTGACCGCCAACCGAAATGACCTCAACTCAATTCGAGAGGAACAAATGATTCGATCAAGACTCGGACTCAAGGCGCTTGGCATGTGCGCTCTGGTCCTCGGCCTGATGGCCGTGTGGGCCGGTGCTGCCCAGGCGGAAGAAACGGGCGGTAAATGGACCTACGAAACGGGCGGAGTGTTAAAAACGTTCGAAGGTGCCTTAAACGAACCCACCGTTAGTGGCCAACTAGAGACCGGCGTTAAAGCTGTGCTGCATACCAAAATTATCGGTGCTTCGCTCTTATATGAATGCGAAGAAGTGAAAGTAATTGAAGGTAAGCTGAAGGGCACAACCGGCGAAGTGTTAGGAAAGCTCCGCTTCCATAAGTGTGTCACCATCCTCAATGGTGTGGCATCGAAAAATTGTGAACCCAAATCCGAAGGTAGCGCTGGGTTAATTACCACTAATAAAATTGTCGCGAACATGTTATTACACCTATTAGGTGGGGTTAAAGATAAGGTCATGGTCGCGCATCCAGATGAAGCAGGACAGCCCTTTGCGACGATCATATCGACCGAAGCATGTGCAATCGGCGAAAAAGTCCCGATCATCGGATTATGGGCGTTTATTGACTGTAAAAATCTTGGGTCCACTCACCTAGTAAGGCATTTAATTGAAGAATTCCCGGCATTAAACAAACTGTTCCTAATCAATGAAACGGCCGAACACAAAGCGAGCCTATTAGGAAGTGCTGAAGCCTTCCTCACCGGCACACACGAAGGATTCAAATGGGCCGGTTTATGGAACTAGATGACCTGAAGTAAGCATCACACTCGCATAAGGCGATAGACAGTAAGCCTGAGCCGCGCCCTTCGGGGCGCGGCTCAGGCCAATGAAAAGCCAGGGAGAAGCGAAAGGTTTGGAGGGGACAAGTGGGAGATCAGGGTAATCCGGGAACTAGAAGGGGTCATTGGGCGGGTCCAATGGCTGTGGCATTCCTGGCGCTGTGGGGAGCCGTTTTCGCCAGCGCTGCCGCGGCGGCGCCCCCGCAGGTCGCGAAACTCGACGTCTCACAGGTGAGCGCTACCGCAGCGATGCTAGATGGACTTCCCCCGCTTTTTTGGAGTCGCTGATCTACCCCCGCTTTTTTGGAGTCGCGGTTCTGGAGTCAGGCGGCCTGTTGGGTCGTGTTGTGTAGGTCCTCGTACTCGGTCGGGGTGAGCATCCCGAGCGCCGAGTGGCGGCGCCGGGTGTTGTGGAAGAGCTCGAT
>DATMIH010000058.1:0-2366 GCA_035554595.1 Solirubrobacterales bacterium | reverse complement strand
TGCCGCGGGTCGGCACCGTCCCGCCGCTGGCCGAGACAGAGGAGCGAGCACCGCTCTTCGACCCCGAGGCAACCGTGCTGATCACCGGCGCCACCGGTGGCATCGGCGCTCTCATTGCCCGCCACCTCGTCAGCGAGCACGGCGCCCGCCACCTGCTGCTGGCGAGCCGCAGCGGTGAGAAGGCAGAGGGGGCAAAGGAGCTTCGGGATGAGCTGCAGGACCTCGGTGCTGAGGTCACGATCGCCGCCTGCGACGTCGCCGATAAAGGCCAGCTCGAAGAGCTGCTCGCCGCGATCCCCGATGAGCATCCGCTCGACGCCGTGATCCACGCCGCCGGCGCCCTCGATGACGGCACGATCGAGTCGCTAGATCCGGGTCAAATCGAGCGCGTCTTTGCGCCGAAGGCAAACGCCGCCTGGCACCTGCACGAGCTGACCGCCGAGATGAAGCTCTCGGCCTTCTTCCTCTTCTCCTCGATCGCCGCCACCTTCGGCAGCCCCGGCCAGGGCAACTACGCCGCCGCCAACTCCTTCCTCGACGCGCTCGCCGCGCGGCGCCGGGCCGAAGGCCTGCCAGGGACCTCGATCGCCTGGGGCCTCTGGGAGACGCAGGGAGGCATGAGCTCCCAGCTCGGCGAGGTTGACCTGACCCGGATCCGGCGCTCGGGCATCGAGCCGCTCTCCGATCAGCGCGGCCTGGCGTTCTTCGACCTGGCGCTTGCCGTCGAGAATCCCCTGGCCCTGGCGGTCTCCTTGGACCCCGCGGGCCTTCGCGCTCGCGCCGCCGCCGGGATCCTGCCCTCGATCCTGCGCGGGATCGTCCGCCTCCCGACCCAGCGTCGCCAGGCCTCAGCCGGCTTCCTCGGCGCCAAGCTCGCCGATCTGCCCGAGGCCGAGCACGAGACCTATGTGCTCGACCTGGTCAGGGCCGAGGTGGCTGCCGTGCTCGGGCACGATTCCTCCAGCGCGATCGAGCCGAGCAGGGCATTCAAGGACCTCGGCTTCGACTCGCTCGCCGCGGTCGAGCTGCGCAACCGGCTCGGCGCGAGCACCGGCCTGCAACTGGCGCCGACCGTCGTCTTCGACTACCCGAACGCGACCGCGCTGGCCGGGTACCTGCTGGCCGAGGCGAGCGCGGGAGGGATGGCGGCGCGAGTCGCGGTCAAGGCACAGGCGACGGACGAGCCGATCGCGATCGTCGGCATGGCCTGTCGCTACCCCGGCGGAATTGGTTCCCCCGAGGATCTCTGGAGGCTCGTGACCGAGGGTCGCGACGCGATCGCCGGCTTCCCCGAGGATCGCGGCTGGGATCTGCAGCGCCTCTATGACCCCGACCCCGAGCGACAGGGCACCAGCTACGCGCGGGAGGGTGGTTTCCTCGAGGCCCCGAGCCACTTCGATGCCGACTTCTTCGGGATCGGTCGGCGCGAGGCGACTGCGATGGATCCGCAGCAGCGCCTGCTGCTGGAAGCCGGCTGGGAGGCGCTGGAGGACGCCGGTGTCGACCCCGCGTCCCTGCGTGGAACCCCCGCCGGGGTCTTTGCCGGGGTGATGCATCACGACTACGCCAACGGCAGCACGCCCCCGCTCGAGCTCGAGGGCTACATGGCCACCGGCATGTCGGGCAGCATCGTCTCCGGTCGGCTTGCCTACACCCTTGGCCTCGAGGGCCCGGCGATGACGATCGACACCGCCTGCTCCTCCTCGCTGGTGGCGCTGCACCTGGCTTCGCAGGCGCTGCGCGGAGGCGAGTGCTCGCTGGCGCTGGCCGGCGGGGTCACTGTCATCGCCACCCCCACCGTCTTCACCGAGTTCTCCCGTCAGCGCGGCCTCGCCGCCGACGGCCGCTGCAAGTCCTTCTCCGATTCGGCCGACGGAGTTGGCTGGGCAGAGGGCGTTGGCGTGCTCGTCTTGGAGCGCCTCTCAGACGCCGAGGCAAACGGCCACCCGATCCTGGCCACGATCCGCGGCTCCGCCGTCAACCAGGACGGCGCCTCCAACGGCCTTACCGCCCCCAACGGCCCCTCGCAGGAACGGGTGATCCGCCAGGCCCTCGCCAATGCCCGCCTCGCCCCCCAAGACATCGACGCGGTCGAGGCCCACGGCACCGGCACCACCCTCGGTGACCCGATCGAGGCCGGGGCGCTGCTCGCCACCTACGGCCAGGATCGCGAGCGCCCGCTGAAGCTCGGCACGGTCAAGTCAAACCTCGGCCACACCCAGGCAGCGGCGGGGGTCGCCGGGGTGATCAAGACGGTGATGGCGATGCGCGAGGGCGTGCTGCCGAAGACGCTCCACGTAGATGCCCCATCGTCGAAGGTCGACTGGGAGGCGGGGGCGATCGAGCTGTTGACCGAGGCCGAGCCC
>DATMIH010000057.1:0-11944 GCA_035554595.1 Solirubrobacterales bacterium | reverse complement strand
CATGCGCTGGCTGGCGAGCCGCTTCATCGACGACACCGAAACGCTGGAGGACCTCGGCATCCTCACCCAGGAGGTGCGGGCCAAGCGCGATGCCGAGACCGCGCAGCTCGGCCTCGGCATCGACACCAGCGGCGGCACCGCCGGGCCGGCCAACGGCGGCAACGGCAACGGGCAGTCAAAGCCGGCCTCCGCGGCCTTCACCGAAACGCCCCCGGTGGTCCCGGCCAAGATGTCCGGCCTCGACCTCGGCCCGGCCTGCGAGCAGTGCGGCGGCATGATGCAGCGCACCGGCAGTTGCTACACCTGCAGCAGCTGCGGCAACAACACCGGCTGCGGCTGAGCCCTAGCTTTTAGCCTCCGCAGCCGGCTGAGGCTTCGCGGGCCCGCGGGCCCATGCCGCCTCCAAGACCATGAAGTTCGTCGTCTGGCTAAAGAGGCCCAGACACCCACGAGACTCCACGGAAAATACGGAGTGAAAGCGCCAGCCTTGCTCTCCGTAGTTGTTGACCGTGTCCTCTAGCTTTTTTTGATCCTTGCTGGAAAAGCTAGCTCCGATGTTCACGATGCGGTACATCGCTAACCCCCCTTTGGATAGTCGACTGACCCGAGATTCCTGGCTCGGCAGCGCCAAAGACGGCCAAGCGTGTGCCACGTTCCTCGAGGCAGTCCTTGGCATTCGATGGCAAGGACGGCGTAGGTAGAACACGTTGGCTCGAACACACAACGCGAAGGGCGTTTAGAAGAAATCAGGTCTTGGTACGCCCTAATGAGCCGGATAGCGGCGTCGGCCATATGGCCGCTGTTCCCACCGCTACGCTCAGCCCTGGCCACCCGCAAGAGCGCCACGCTACTAAATATCTACTGATCGCTTTGAGTCCTCAGTCTCAACTATTCACTCCTCGCCGCGGGCCTGTCGCAGCCGTTGCAGATCGGTCAGGTCTTCGGGCCGGCCCGCATTCTCCTTGAGGGCGACGAGACCGTCATAGCTCACAACCTTGACCGGGAGGCCGGCAATCTCGGCCTCGACTGCCGTAGGCGAAAGGCTCTCCCATAGCGAATCGTCCCCAATCCATTGCATGACGTCGAAGCGCCCAAGCCGAGTATGCAATACCCAGTTGCCGCCCAGAGACAGCGCTTTTGGGTCCAGCGGGTTGGGAAGCTCGTCAGCTTGGAAGTCCTCCGCCCCTTCGATTTGCGCATCAAGCTCGCCGAGCACCCGAGCCAGCTTTTCAAGGTTCGCGGGATCGGGCGCGGGTACGACATCGAGGTCCTTAGTCGCTCGAACATAGCCATGAAACCCGACAGCCACTCCGCCGATGACCAAAAACTCGACGCCCTCTTGGACGAGCGCTTCGACGATTCCTCGAATATCGAGTTCAGGCACTGCGATGACGACGTCCGGCCTCAGCTACCTGGGACATAAATCGAGATAGCTCGCAGACCTGTTCCACTCGCTGGGACGGAGTGAGCTCGACATAGTCGCGTCGAAGGGCCGCGCGCTCGACCCTCCCGTCGGGAGTCCAATTCCCGGTGCGCTTCTGCGGCTTCACGCTCATTACCGTACAACGACGCTCGCGGGCAAGCCCGTCTTCAGCCGAGAATGACCTCGGCGTTGTGGCGCGGGGTCTCGGTGATCGCGCGGCGGAAGACCCGCTCGGGCTTGGGGTTGGCGGGGCGGATCTGGTGGCGCTTGACCAGCTCCTTGAGCACGACGGCCATCTCGAACTGGGCGAAGGAGGCGCCGAGGCAGCGGCGCACGCCGCCGCCGAAGGGGATCCAGGTGTAGGTGCCGGGCGGGTTGTCGAGAAAGCGCTCGGGGAGGAAGCGCTGCGGCTCGGGGTAGACCTCGGGGTTGCGGTGGACGAGATAGACGCAGGGGGCAACCGAGACACCGGCGGGCAGCTCGTAGCCGCCGATCTCGACCGCCTCGGTCAGCCTGCGCAAGACGATCGAGATCACCGGGCGCAGGCGCAGGGTCTCCTGGATCGTCGCGGTCAGGTACTCCTCGCGACCCTCGAGCACCTCGGCGCGCAGGCGCTCGAGCTTGTCGGGGTTGCGGGCGAGCCGCTCGATCGCCCAGGAGAGCGAGGTCGCGGTCGTCTCGTGGCCGGCGACCAGCAGGGTGAGCAGCTCATCGCGCATCTCCTCGTCGCGCATCCCCCTATCACTGTCGCGCGTCGCTCGCTCGCGCTCATCATCACCGGCGATCTCGCTCACTCGCTCCGCGCTCCTGCCGTCCTCGTGGCGGGCGGCGATCAGCATCGAGAGCACGTCGTCACGCTGCTCGACGTCGGCGGCGGCGCGGCGCTCGGCGATCTCGCGGTAGATCAGCTCATCGACCCGATCGACGCGGCGGCGGAAGGGTGGGAACTTGCGGACCCGGCTCGGTCCGAGCAAAAGCAGCGGCAAGAGGACCTGGGGATTGGTGGTGAGGTCGAGGAACTCGCGTAGCGCCGCTCGCAGCTCCCCCATCCGCTCACCCCCACGAACGCCGAAGACGGTCTGCAGGATGATCTCCAAGGTCATCGCCTGCATCCGTGGCCGCAGCTGGTACGGAGTGCCGGTGGGCCAAGTGGCGATCTCGCGCTCGGCGATCTCGCTCATCGTCTGCTCATAGCCCTGCATTCGGGTGCCGTGGAAGGGCGGCAAAAGCAGCTTGCGCTGGCTCATGTGCGGCTTCTCGTCGAGGACGAGGACCGAGCTCTTGCCGAGGACGGGTTCGAGGATCTGGTTGCCCTCGCCAGCGTGAAAGACCTTGGGATCGCCGGTGAAGACCTGCTTGATCGCGGCCGGGTCGGCGAGCATCACCCAGGTGCCTTCGTAGGCGATGCGCAGGGCGAACATGTCGCCGTAGCGGTCCTGGCAGGCGTAAAGCAGGCGGCGCGCCTGGCGCGACCAGATCGCGGTCTGCGCCACCCTTGGCAGCGGCGGACTGGGAGGCAAGCGTCGCTCGGGCGTCCGGCTGGCCGGCCGCGGAGCGCTTGTCGTGGCTGCCTCCATCGTTCTTGCAGCGAGGCTAGCGGCCCCGGGATGAAATCCCCGTTAGCTTCGTCACGCAGGCTGTAGCCTGCTCGCGTGGCTCCGCCGCGGCTCCCTGCCAAGATTGAGCACCGCATCGTGCGCACAGCATGCGGGCTCTCGCCGCGGACGATCCGGCGCCTGATCGGCCCTCCCCCCCGCCTAGACGGGCAGGAGCTCGCTCCCGACATCCAGATGCTGCTCGAGCTGGACCGGCGGGCCGGCACGACCTCTCTGGTCGAGGGCCGCACGGTCGAGCAGGCTCGGGCCGAGAACCGAGTGGGTGCAACGGTCGTCACCGGACCTCCGCGGCCGATGGCGCGGGTCGAGAGCCTCTCGATCCCGGGACCCGGGGGCGAGATGGCAGCGCGGCTCTACGTCGCACTAGGGGCGCGGCAGCCGCCGCAGCCGCTGCTCGTCTACTTCCATGGGGGCGGCTGGGTGATCGGCGACCTCGACACCCACGACGGCGTTTGCCGCTTCCTCGCCGATCACGGCGGCTGTCGGGTGCTCTCGGTCGACTACCGCCTCGCGCCCGAGTTCCCCTTCCCGCTCCCGGTCGAAGACGCTGTCGCGGCCTTCGCCTGGGCGCACGAGCACGCCGCCGAGCTTGGCGCCGACCCGGAGCGGATGGCGGTCGGCGGCGACAGCGCCGGCGGCAACCTCTCGACCGCCCTCTGCCTGCAGAACCGCGACGCCGGCAACCCGCAGCCGGCGATGCAGCTGCTGCTCTACCCCGTCACCGACGCGGTCGGCGGCCAGCAGTCGCGCGACACCTTCGCCAAAGGCTTCCTGCTCACCCGCGGCGATATGGAGTGGTTCGAGAACCACTACATCCCCGACGGCATCGACGAAGCCGACCCGCGCGCCTCGATGATGCGCGCCGCCGACGTCTCCGGCCTTCCCCCCGCCTACGTCGCCACCTCCGGCTTCGACCCCCTGCGCGACGAGGGCGAGATCTACGCGGCGCGGATGCGCGAGGCGGGCGTGCCGGTGGTCCTGCAGCGCCACTCCAGCCAGATCCACGGCTTCGCCAACCTGACCGCGATCTGCCCCAGCGCCCGCACGGCGATGCTCGAGGTGGCCGGGGCGCTGCGCATGGGTCTCGGGCTGGCCGCCCCCGCGCCGGTCGCCGTCCCCGCCTAATACCCCTGGGGGGTATGACATACTTGGTGCAACGCATTACGGCTCTCTGGGTGCCGCAAAACGTTGCACCTCAATCATGGCGACTGGCGAAACCGACATCACCCACGGCTACACCGAGAACCGCGAGGCGGTGCTCAAGCGCCTGCGACGGATCGAAGGTCAGGTGCGCGGCGTCGAGCGGATGGTCGAGGAGAACCGCTACTGCATCGACGTCGTCACCCAGGTGACCGCGATCCAGGCGGCCCTCGACAAGGTCGCCCTGGAACTGCTTTCCGACCACGCCGCGCATTGCGTCGCCGGCGCCGAGGGCGGCGACCAGCAGGAGATGACCGACGAGCTGATGGCAGCGGTGCGGCGCCTGGTCAAGCGCTGAGCGTTACTCGTACTGCAGCGATTCCAAGACGTCCAGGCGCGATGCGCGGCGAGCCGGCAGGATCGCCGCGAGCACGCCGATCACGGCGGCGAAGATGAGCAAAAAGACCAGCGAACCGATCGGGTAGGAGAGCGTGAAGCCTTCGTCCTTGAGCGGCTGGGCGATCAGCGCCGCAAAGATCAATCCCAGGACCATGCCGATGATCGCGCCGATCAGGGCCGTGATCACCGCCTCGTAGCGGATCATCGTCCGCACCTGGCGTCGCGACATGCCGATTGCTCGCAGCATCCCGAGCTCACGGGTGCGTTCGTGGATCGAGAGCGCCAGCGTGTTGGCGATGCCGAAGAGCGAGATCAGGATGGCGAGGAGCAGCAGCGCGTAGACGAGGTTGACCAGCTGGTCAACCTGTTCTTCACGGCTTTCCTTCAGTTCCTGCTGGTTCAGCACTTCGGCGACGGGGAAGGCGGCTTCTACGACCCTGCCGAGGATCGCCTGGACTTCGGCCGGGTTGGCGCTCGGTTTCACCTGGACGAAATCGATCGTGTCCTGGGTCTGGCTGAACTCGCGCGCCATCGCCGCCTGCGTGATCAGGACGCTGCCAAAAACTTCGAGCTTCGAGTGGAACTCCCCGGCCACTTCAAAACTGGGTCGTCTGCGCGTCTGGCTGAGCAGGCGAAAGCGATCGCCCACCTTCAGGCCGTGATCGGAAGCGAAGCCGTCGGAGAGGACCGCCTGGTCGTCGCGCAGGTGGCGCAGCACCGCCGGGCCACCTTTCTTCCATTCGAGGTCGACCGTCTTTTCTATGTCGGGAGTGGGCGCCGAGACTTTGGCCCCGCCGCCGCCGGGGACGAGCTTTGCCTGCTCGGCGCGGATCGTGGCGACCGCGCTCACTCCGGGAACCTTGCGCGCGGCCACCGCGGCCCCACCCGGAATCGGGGAGAAGCCGTCGCTGTTCTGGATCACCAGGCCGCCGGCGAAGTTTTCGTCGACCACCTGGGCGACCGAGCTCTTTAGCCCAGCGGCGAAGACGGTGACAAAGGTGACCACCATCAACCCGATCATCAGCGCCGCCGCCGTAACCGCGGTGCGACTGGGGTTGCGTTGGGCGTTCTCGCGCGCGAGGCGGCCGAGCAGGCGACGCAGGCGCTCCAGCGGCCAGCCAGCGATCCGCGCCAGGGGCGGCACGAGATTGGGGCTGAAGAGAGAGACCGCGAAGACGATGACGACGGCGCCGCCGCCGATCAGGCCCGCCGCGGTGCCGGCGGAGGCATTGCCGAAGAGGCCGATCAGCACCATCACCAAGCCGACGACCCCTAGCAGCAGGGAGATCGCCACGAGGACGAGTCGGCGGCGCCTCGAGGGCGGCGCCACCGTGGCTCGCAGGGCGGCGATTGGCGGCACCCGGGTCGAGCGCACGGCCGGCACCAGCGAGGAGAACAGGGTGACGACGATCCCGATCAGCAGCGAGACGATGATCGTGCGCGATTCCATCACCAGGCCGGTGGTCGGCAAGTCGATTTCGAACGCTTTCAGCAGGCCGTTGAGCAGCATCGCGATCAGGAAGCCGCCACCGATCCCGACCACCGCACCAACGATCCCGATTGCCAGGGCTTCGATGACGACGTCGGTGAGGATCTGGCGCCGCGAAGCGCCGAGGGTGCGCAGCATGCCGAACTCGCTGACCCGCTGGGCGACGGTGATCGAGAAGGTGTTGAAGATCAGGAAGGAGCCGACGAGGATCGCGATGAAGGCGAAGACGAGCAGGAAGATCTGCAGGAAGCTGAGGCTTTCGCGGATTTCTTCCGAGCCCCGGTCAGCGTTTTCCTTGGCGGTCTCGACCCGCACGCCAGGCGGCATCTCGCGGGCGATGCGCTTTTTCAGCACGGTCGCCGAGACGCCCGACTCAGCGGCGACCGAGATCTGATCGAAGCGCTCAACCTTGTGGGTGAGCTGCTGGGCCACGGGCAGCGTCACCTGAGCGATGCTGGCGCCGCCGAAGGAGGCGCCGCCGAGGCGAGTAAAGCCGACGAGCTTGAACGAGCGGGCGCTGCCCTGCCCGATCAGCTTGATCTGTTCGCCCAACTTCAGGTCGGAGGCTTCCGCCGCGGCCTTGTCAATCGAGGCTTCGGTCGGGCCGCGCGGGCGGTTGCCCTCGATGTAGGTGAGCGACTCGAGCTTGCCGGGCAACTCCGAGGAGATGAACTTCGGGGCGAATTTGTTGCCGATCTTGTTGCCTTCGGAGTCGAAGAAGCCCCCGGGCGTGAAGATCGCCCCAGCTGCGAGCTTGACCCCGGGCGTCTTCTGCACCCGCGGCAGCAGCGAGGCCCTGATCGTCGGCACTTCGCCGTTTTCCTGTTTGACCGGGTTCTCAGCGCTGATGACGACGCTGGTGCCCTTCAGCGACTCGCCGAAGATTTCGTCGAAGGCGGCAAAGATCGTGTCGGTGAGGACGTAGGAACCGGCGACGAAAGCGACGCCGATGACCACGGCAAGGGTTGTGGCGAAAGCGCGTGCCTTGCGCGCCCAGAGGCTCTTGAGGGCGAGGCTAGTCAACCTGCTTCATCAGCTCGATCACGTCATCGGCCGAGCCGGGAGCGCCGTCGTGGACGATCCTGCCGTCGCGGAGGGTGATCAAGCGGTCGGCGTGGGCGGCGGCCGAGGGGTCGTGGGTGACCATGATCACCGTCTGGCCGAACTCGTCGACTGCCTGGCGCAGCAGCCGCAGCACGTCCTCGCTCGCTTTCGAGTCGAGGTTGCCGGTCGGCTCGTCGGCAAAGACGACGGCCGGTTTGGAGACCAGGGCGCGGGCCACGGCGACGCGCTGCTGCTGGCCGCCGGAGAGCTCCGAGGGCCGGTGGGTGCGGCGGTCCTCGAGGCCGACCGTGCGGATCAGCTGGTCGACCCACTGGCCGTCGGGCTTGCGGCCGGCGATCGAGAGCGGCAGCACCAGGTTCTCCTCGGCGGTGAGGACCGGCAGCAGGTTGAAGAACTGAAAGATGAAGCCGAGCTTCTCGCGGCGCAGCTTGGTCAGCTCGCCGTCGTCGAGCCCGGTGATCTCCTGGCCGTCGAGCAGGACGGTGCCCGCGGTCGGCTTGTCGAGACCGGCGAGGATGTGCATCAGGGTGGACTTGCCGGAGCCGGAAGGGCCCATGATCGCGGTGAAGCGCCCGCGCTCGAAAGCGGTGCTGACCTCAACCAAGGCGTTGACCGCGGCGTCTCCCTCGCCGTAGCGGCGGGACACACCGGTGGCCTCGACGACCTGACCGTTGACGCTCATTGACCGCACCGTATCGATCTCAATACCCAATCTTCTTCGACGGGGCGACAGATAGCCTGCGATGAGTGGCAGCGGCGGATGAATTCGACGGCTTTCTGGTCGACCTCGACGGGGTCGTCTGGGAAGGCCGTGAGCTGGTACCGGGGTCGGTCGAGGCGCTGCAGGCGCTGATCGAGTCCGGCAAGGAGCTGGTCTTCGTCACCAACAACTCGGTGAAGCAACCGGCGGCCTACGCGGCTCGATTGCGCGAGGCCGGAGTCGACGTCGCCGGCGAGCGGGTCGTAACCGCGGGTGCGGCGACCGCCCGGTTGGCCGCCGAGGCTGTCGGCGCCGGGGGGACCGCCTTCGTGATCGGGGCGCCCGGCTTCAAGGAGACGGTCGCCGCCGTCGGGGTGACCCTGCTCGACGGAGAGGCCGCGAGGAGCGCCGACGCGGTGATCGTCTCCGGTCATCGCGAGTTCGACTACGGGGAGCTGCTGACGGCGACCTTCGCCCTGCGGGCCGGCGCGTCCCTGTTCGGGACGAGCCGCGACCCCACCCTGCCGATGCCCGGCGGCGCCTGGCCGGGGACGGGTGCGACCCTGGCGGCGGTCGAGACCGCGTCCGGCAAGACCGCCGAGATCGGCGGCAAGCCCGAGCGGCACCTCTTCGACCAGGCGCGGGCGCTGCTCGGCGACGCCAAGCGGGTGGCGATGGTCGGCGACCGCATCGCCTCCGACATCGAGGGCGGCCGGCGGGCCGGCCTGGCGACGATCCTCGTCCTCAGCGGCGCCTCTTCGCGAGAGGACGCGGCGGCGGCCGATCCGCCGCCTGATCTGGTTCTCGACGACCTCGCCGCGCTGCTTAGCTGAGCCGGACATGAACGCGGAGACCGAGGCGTCGATCCACCGGCCCGGGGTCGCCTTTGCCGGCGTCTTCGCGGTTACCTTTTTCTGCCTGCTCGCGGTCGGCGCCGTGCTGCCGGTCCTGCCCCGCTACGTGCACGACTCACTTGGCGCCGGCGATCTCGCTGTCGGCATCGTCGTCGGCTGTTACGCGATCACGGGGCTGCTGCTGCGGCCCTTCGCCGGGCGCTTCGCCGACCACCGTGGCCGCAAGCCAACCGTGCTGGTCGGCTCGGTGCTGGTCGGCGTCGCCGGCTTCCTCTACCTGCTGCCGCTCGGCGTGGCGGGGCTGATCGGCGCGCGCCTCGTGCTCGGCGCAGGCGAGGGCGCGGTCTTCACCGCCGGCTCGGCCTGGATCGTTGACCTCGCGCCGATCGAGCGACGCGGTCGCGTGATCGGCCTCTACGGGCTGGCGGTCTGGTCAGGATTGAGCATCGGACCGCTGATCGGCGAGCTGACCCAGCACGCCCTCGGCTACACGGCGGTCTGGCTGTTGGCCGGAGCGTTGCCGCTGATCGGAGCCGCGATCGCCACTCGCGTGCCCGACCCCTTCGAGCCGAGGCCGCCGCTCGAGGAGGAACACCACCCACTGATCGCCAAGGAGGCGGTGCGGCCGGGAGCGGCACTCGCCCTCGGCTCGATCGGCTACGGCACAATTGCCGCCTTCGTCGTCCTCCTGCTCGAATCGCGAGGCGTCGGCCACGGGGCGACCGTGTTCGGCGCCTTCGCGACAATGGTGGTGCTGACCCGCCTCGTTGGCGGCGACCTGCCCGATCGCATCGGCCCGGCCCGCGTCGCGATCGCCGCTGCCTGCGTCGAGGCGCTGGGCCTCGCCGCGATCGCCGTCGCCCAGAGCCTCCCGCTCGCCCTGGCCGGCGCCCTGGCAATGGGAGCCGCCTTCTCCCTGCTCTACCCCTCGCTCTCGCTGATCGTCGTCAGCAACATCTCCGATCGGCGGCGCGGTGCGGCGCTGGGCACCTTCACCGCCTTCTTCGACGCCGGCGTCGGCCTCGGCGCCCCGCTGGCAGGCGCGATGGCGGCCCTGACCAGCTACGAGGGCGCCTTCTTCCTCGCCGCCGCGATCGCGCTCACCTCGGCGGCAACAATCGCCGTGGCGGTCGCCCCGGCGGCCCGAGCCGCCCTCGCCGCTCGCTGAAAAGAGGTGCAACGTCTTGCGTCCCTGACAGAACCGTAAAACGTTGCACCCCGTGTGAGCGGCCGACGAGAAACGAAGTGAAACGTCTTACGGCTCTCGTAGAGCCGAAAAGCGTTGCGCTGCTGGAGGGAGCAGCTAGCGCTGCTCGATCAGCAGTGACTGGGCGGCGCGGCCGATGCGGCCGCGCTCGTCCGAGAGGACCGACTCGGCGGTGCCGATGCCGCTTGCCTGGGGACGGGTGACCGCGTCGACGCAGACCCACTCGCTCGCGGGCATGCGCTCGAAGTGGACAGTGAGGTCGACGTTGATGAAGACGTAGGAGCGGTAATCGAGCACAGCGCTGATCCCATTGCCGACGTCGGCGGCAACCAGCGCCCGCTGCAACGGCGTCGGCTCCTCACCGGCGATCAGCGGTTGGCGCATCCGCAGCCACATCGTCGCCGGCCCGAGCTCAAGAAACGCTCCCGCCACCGCTTTCAACTCCATCGCCGTGTGGTACCCCGCCTCTTGCCCGGTCGGAAAGAACTCCGGGACCCAGCCTTCCTCGGGTCCCGGCAGCGCCTCTTCCTCGGCGAGCGCCTCCGGCGGCAGCTCCAACTCGGTCCTGCGCAGCTGCCAAGCCGTGGCCCGCATCAACTCCCCCGCCTCACCCGAGAGCGAAGCCTCGACCATCCGCACCTTCTTGCCGGGACGCAACACACGTGTCTCAACTTGAACGGGACCTATGGGCACCGGCCGCAGGATCTCGAACACGATCCGCCCCACCTGGAAGTTCTCAGACCCCTCGATCGCCTCGATCTCCCGCCCAAGCAACGCGGAAGGCGGCCCCGCATGCTGAGCCCCCGGATCCCAGGGACCTCTAGTGAGCTCAGTCGCAACGAAGCTGCCGCCCCCCTTTGAGACATAGAAGCTTTCGCCCATAGGGACGGGATCGTATGGGCGACGGGGCTGGCTTGCCGGACACTCAGCGCGAAGCGCGTCCGGCAAGCCAGCCCCGTCGCCCTTCCTGTCACATCCCTATTTGGCGGGATTTGGGGAGTGACGAGGTGGTGCCCGTCACCTCCGTGTAAGACCCGCGGCGTACTCTGAATACAGACCGAAAGGAGCGAGATGACGACCAAGATCAACAAGTCAGACGCCGAGTGGCGTGAGCAACTGACCCCCGAGCAATACGAGGTAACCCGCAAGGGAGGCACCGAGCGAGCCTTCACCGGACCCTACGTCGACGAGAAGACCGCCGGCATGTACCACTGCGTCGGCTGTGGCACCGAGCTGTTCTCCTCGGACACCAAGTTCGACTCCGGCACCGGCTGGCCCAGCTTCACCGAGCCGGCCAATCTCGAGCACGTCGAGCTGCGTCCCGACAACAGCCTCTTCATGCGCCGCACCGAGGTCGTCTGCAAGCACTGCGACGCCCACCTCGGCCACGTCTTCGACGACGGCCCGGCCGACAAGGGCGGCCAGCGCTACTGCATCAACGGCTGTGCGCTGGAGCTGAAGCCGGCCGCGAAGGCCGACTAGGCCTTGCCGCCGGCACCGAGGTAGCTGAACTTCACCGCGAGGGCGACTGCCTCGGTGCGGGTGTCGACCTCGAGCTTGGCGATCGCGTTGCGCACGTGGGTGTGCACGGTCGCCGGGCTCAGCTGCAGCCGCTCGGCGATCTCTTTGACCCGCAGGCCCTCGGCCAAAAGCTCGAGGATCTGACGCTCGCGCGGGGAGAGCTCGAGCAGCTTCTCGACCTCGGAGGGCTTGCCGCCGGCGAAATCACCACCGAGGAAGGTGCCGCCGCCGGTCACCGCTTTGACCGCGCGGGCGATGTCCTCGGCGGGAGCCGACTTGAGCACGTAGCCGGAGGCGCCGGCGCGCAGGGCGAGTGCCAGCAGGTCGGGTTGGGCGTGAGCAGTGAAGATGATGACTTTGGTCCGCGGTCGGACCTTGAGCACCTCCTTGGTCGCCTCGATCCCGTCGCGCTTGGGCAGCTCGACGTCGATGATCAGGACGTCGGGCTCGAGCTCCTTGACGACGTCGACCACATCGCGCCCGTTTCCGGCCTCGCCGACGATCTCGACGATGCTCGAATTGGCCATGCG
>DATMIH010000056.1:0-9441 GCA_035554595.1 Solirubrobacterales bacterium | reverse complement strand
CATCGGGTCGGCGCACCGCCACGGCCCAGACCGAGATGCCGCGCATCATCACGCCCTCGAGCACCGCCTGGCCGCCGACCGGCGCGTCGCGTTTGGCGACCAGCGCGCCGTCGGGCATGCGCAGCGGGTCCGCCCCGTTTTCGGACGGGACGACAGCTTCGGTTTGCAGCGAGCCCAGCTCCGGGCTCACGACTTACCTACCGGCCTTGGCGTGCTTAGCAGCGCGGCGCTGGAAGCGCTCGACCCTGCCGCCCGTGTCGACCAGCTTCTGCTTACCGGTGTAGAACGGGTGGCACTCGGAGCAAAGCTCGACATGCAGGTCGGCCTGCGTGGAGCGCGTGTAGAACTGGTTCCCGCAGGAACAGTGCACGTTTGCCAGCATGTAATCAGGATGAATTCCGCTTTTCACGCCCTTCAGTCTAGATGACTCGCGCAAGCGGCTCGTCCAGGGGTTGTGAATCGGCTTCCTCGTGCCGATAGCTCCATCAGTGGAAACCACGGAGACCACCCGAGGACGGTCTTACGCCGCGCGCCAACTTCGCGGCGGCCTCGCCGTGCTGCTGCTCGGCGGCACCGCGGTCGTCGCCCTGCACGACTGGCTTGGCGTTGGCGCCAGCCTCGACTTCGCGATCAGCGAAGCGCTCTACGACGCGGTGGTTCTCGGTGCCGGGTTGGCCTGTCTGATCAGGGCCTCTGATTACCCCCGTGAGAAAGCGGCCTGGCTCTGGATCGGCGCCGCCCTGCTCAGCTGGGGAGTCGCCGAGGTCTACTGGACGATCTTCATCGAAGGCAACGCCTCCGCCCCCTATCCCTCCCCGGCCGATATCGGCTATCTCGCCTTCTACCCGCTCGCCTACGTCGGCCTGGCAATGCTGGTGCGGGCGCGAGCGCATGAGATCAAGTGGCGGCTCTGGATGGACGGCCTGATCGCGGCACTCGGCACGGCCGCCCTCGGCGCCGCCTTCGTCTTCGACTTCGTCGCCGAGAAGGCGACCGGGACGACGCTGGAAAAGTTGACGACCCTCTCATATCCGCTCGGCGACATCGCGATGCTCTCAATGGTCGTCGGCGTGATCGCCCTGACTGGCTGGCGGCCGGGACGCACTTGGTCGCTGCTGCTCGCCGGTCTCTCGGCGCTGGTGATCGCCGACATCGCCTACACCCTGCAATCGACCGAGGGGGCGCTGCCGGGCGGGGAATGGATCAACCCGATCTACCTGATCGCCGCCGTCTGCCTCGGCGCCGCCGTCTGGCAGCCGGCGGAAGCGGCCGAGATCACCTCCGCCCACGAAAACGACCGGCGCGAGATCATCGTGCCCGCCGTCTTCGCGGCGGTGATGATCGGACTCTTCGCGATGCAGTACTACAGCGCCACGGGCGGGCTCTCGACCGTGCTCTGGGCGGCGACGATGACGGCCGTGATCGTGCGCCTGACGATGAGCGATCGCGAGAACCACAAACTGCTCGAGGAAGTGCGCACCGACTCCTTGACCGGCCTCGGTAACCGCGGCCGCATGGAGGTCGAGCTGGCGGAGGTCTGCGAAAGGGCGAACAGCGAGCGGCCGGCGATGCTCTACCTCTTCGACCTCAACGGCTTCAAGCGCTACAACGACACCTTCGGCCACCCCGCCGGCGACCGGCTCCTCAGCCTGCTCGGCAACTCGCTGAAAGCGACGATCGGGGATGACGGATCCGCTTACCGGATCGGCGGCGACGAGTTCTGCCTGCTGCTCACTTGCGCCGAGGAGCGCTTCGAGGCGGTGGCTCACGCCGCGACCGAAGCGTTGACCGAACACGACCGGGGAGTTGAAGTCAGTTCCTCCTGGGGCGCCTCGACGATTCCGGCCGAGGCCGCCAATCCCTCGGCGGCGCTGCAACTCGCCGACGTGCGCATGTACGCGCAGAAGGAGTCGCGTCGGACCGCCGCCACCCGTCCAGACCTGGCCGTCACCGGCCCGGAGAGCAGCGCTTCGCCGATCAGAGCTAGTCGCGGCTGAGGCCGTCGAGCAGGAGGGCGAGCGTCCGCCCAACCTCGGCTCGCATCCTCTCGGGATCGCTTGCCCGCGCCACCAGCATCGCCGCCTCGTCGAGGGCGCCCATCAGCACGTGAGCCAAGGGCCGCACCGGCTGCGAATCGATCTCCCCCGCCTCGACTGCCGCCTGTAGCGTCGCTTCGATCAGGCCGAGGCCGTGCTCGGTGGCGATCTCCCGCCAGCGGTCCCAGCCCAGCACCGAAGGTCCGTCCAAGAGGACGATTTGCTGCGTCTCGGGCTCGGTGCTGGCAAGCAGGAACATCTCGGCGCCGGCCTTCATCGCGACCAGCGGCGAGGTCGCGTTGGCCTGCAGAGCGCCGGCGGCGATCCGCTCGGCCAGCTCGATCTCGATCTGCTCGTAGACGGCCGCGAAGAGCTCGCGCTTGCCGTCGAAGTGGTGGTAGAGCGCCCCCCGGGTAACTCCCGCCGCCCGCGCGATCTCCTCAGTGCCGACCCTGGCGTAGCCGCGCCGGGCGAACAGCGGGCGGGCCGCGGCGATCAACGCGGTCCGGGTCGCCTCGGTTCGCTCCGCCTGAGTACGGCGCGACGTCACGCTGCTGTCCTTTTTGACATTCATACAGTCTGTATGTTACCTTGGCGCCGCTGAAACCGAAAGATCACGACGAGGAGGAAAGCACGTGACCGAGACAGGCCAACGCAAGGAGATCGAGTTGCCGGCGGGCCGCATCCGCTACCGCGAAGCAGGCGAGGGCAAGCCGGTTGTCTTCGTCCATGGCTTCCTCGTCGACGGCAGGCTTTGGGACGGCGTCGTCGACCAGCTCTCGGGTCGCTGCCGCTGCATCGCACCTGACTGGCCGATAGCCGCCCACCAGGTCGCGATGAACCCCGACGCCGACCTCTCCCCTCCCGGCATCGCCGCGCTGATCGCCAGCTTCCTCGAGGCGCTCGAACTCGAGGACGTGACGATCGTCGGCAACGACTCCGGCGGCGCGATGTCGCAGGTGCTGGTCACCAGGCACCCGCAGCGGATCGGCCGGCTCGTGCTGACCAACTGCGACACCCACGACAACTTCCCGCCTGGGATCTTCAAGGCAATGCCGCCGCTGGCAAAGCTACCCGGGGGCATGACCGTGCTTTCCGCGCCCTTCCGCATCGGCGCCCTCGCCCGCACCGCCTTCAAACCTTTCGCGCGGACTCGTATCCCGGCCGATCTGGTTGCCTCCTGGATGCGCCCCAGCCTCAGCGATCCCGGCATCAAGCGCGACGCGACGAAGGTCACCGCCGGGATGAACAAGCGCTACACACTGGAGGCCGCCGAGCGGCTGAGCGAATCCGAGCTGCCGCTGCTGCTCACCTGGGCGCCGGGCGACAAGTTCTTCCCGATCTCCTACGCCGAACGCCTGCAGAAGGAGACGCCGAACGCGCGCCTTGTTGAAATCCCGGATGCCAGCACGTTCGTTGCACTCGACCAGCCCGGCCGCCTCGCCGACGAGATCGCGACGTTCGTCCAACAAAACTGAGGCAAAACGCGCAAGCTGCGCGTTCTTTTTCGCTACTTGCATGTTTTTCGTCCGATCGAGAGGCGAAGGTTCCATAACGCCCCCTACAGGACGGAGAGTCATGCCTAGGGAAATCTTCGATCAGGATCGGCCTCGGAGCACGATGGCGCGACGCCTCGACGAAGCGTTTGCCGGCTGCGACCAGTGGACCCTTGCCCCGCCGAGTCAACGACGCAGCGAGGCCGTCTTCAGCCCGCAGGCCTCGATCTCATCGAGGATCAGCGGCAGTGCCGCCGCCGTACGTACCCAGGAGCCGCGCGCGCTGTAGTAGTCGGCATCGTGCAGTAGTACCACGTCGCCGGGGCCGAGACCGGCGCTTGCGCGACGGGCAATTGACTCGGCGGTCGCGCCGCGATCCCAATCGCGACCCCAGCGCGACCAGAGTACGGGTCGCCAACCACGTTGCCGCACCGCCCGCAGGGTCGCGGCGCTGAAGATCCCGTAGGGAGGGCGGTAACAGGTCACTGCACTGCCACCAGCCTCCTCGATCGACACCCGCGCCCGCTCCGCATCTTCGAGGAAGCTGGCTGGGCCGAGCCGCAGGTTGTTGCGGTGGCGAAAGCAGTGAAGCTCGACGCCGTGCCCCGCCGCCACGATCTCAGTGACCAGCGCCGGGTAACGCTCTACCTGCTCGCCGACCAAGAAGAAGGTTGCCATTGCGCCGCGCTCGCGCAGGACCTCGAGCACCGCTGGCGTGCCCTGTGGATGGGGTCCGTCATCGAAGGTGAGGGCGACCCCGTCGTCACCCCGCCTCATCTCTATGCCGAGCGCCGGGCCGAGCCCAGGCACGATCGGCGCCAGCGCCGGGCCGACGTGCAGGACCGCAGCCGCCGAGCCGCCGGCGCCGAGCAGCCCTCTGATCAATTCCCGCTGCTGGCGTCCGCCTGCTTGCCAGCCGTCGGGGCCGACTGCGCCGGCTTGGAGCTTTCTACGGCCGGGGTCGGGGTATCGGTGTCCTTGCCGAAGTGGATGCGACCCTCGAGCGGCTTGGCGACCACCTTGTAGGGGGCTTCGCGATCGATCACGGTGAACAGCATCACCACCGCGATCAGAGCGAGGACAACAGCCGTTGCCACCCGCTCCGTGCGCAGGCGCCAGACCGGCTGCGGGCGCACCCGCGGGCGCACGGCGAGCACGCGCGAGGCGAGCGAGGGCAGTGAGGCGAAGGAGGAATCCGGCGAGCGGCGCTCCCTGGTGACGTGGCGCAGGACCGACTCCAGCTCGTGCTTGGAGCCCGCCACCTCAGCCAGGCCAAAGCGTTCGAAAGCGGCGTTGTTGGCGCGCAGGTGACCGGCCGAGAAGCCATAGGAAACGACCGGGCAGCCGCGGATGTGCGCCTCGAGCACGGTGAGGCCAGCGGTAGCGTGGATCATCGCGTCGGCGGCGGCCATCCAATCGCTCATCTGCTCGGTGAAGCCGAGGATGCGAACCTGCTCATTACCGGCAAAGGCGGACTCGAGCTTCTCGCGGGCGATGTCGTTGCGGCCGGTGATGCAGACGACCAGGGCATCCTCGGACAGCGCCGAGCGGATCGCGCCCTCGAGGTCGCCTATCCCCCAGCCGCCGCCGGAGACGAGCACGACGCGGGCGTGAGCCGGAACGTCGAGCGCCTCGCGAGCATCGCGGCGGGTGCGAGGCATGAGGAAGTCGCGCGAGATCGGTGGGCGCACCCACTCCACGGTTCCCGGACCGACGAGCCTCTCGACCTCCTCGATCGACTCCGGATGGGTGACGTAGTGAAGGTCGACCCCGGGATGGGCCCAGTAGCGCAGGCCGGCCAGGTCGGTGATCGCCGATTGCACCGGGATCTCCAGGCGGCGGTTCTCGCGCAGCATCCCGAGGACCGCGGTTACGCCGGGGTAGGTCGAGATCACCGCATCGGGGTCATATGCCTCGATGACCTTCAACAGGCCGCGCCCCGAGAACACGTAGCCGAGATGGTGGAAGAGCCAGCGGGCCGGGGCGAACTTGGTGATCAGCCAGTACTGGATGTCGAAAAGCCAGGGCATCCAGCGGAAGGTCACTTTGGAGCCGTTGCGGAGGACCGCGGCGGAGAGCTTGCCCATCGCCTCGAGTCCGTTGGCGATCTCCACATCGACACCGGGCACCTCCTCTTCGAGGTCGGCCTTGATAATCCGCGCCGGCAGATCGTGGCCCTCGCCGATGTCGGCGCTGAGGATCAGCACCCGGGGGGAGCGCTCCTCGGCACGGGCGGCGCCAGAGAGCAGCGCGCCGGCCGCGTGTTCGTTGCCGTTCAACGAGGGCTGCTTGCCGGGGATCGGGTCGGGCGGACGAGTGGTATTGCGAACCCACTCGACGTACTTGCGCACCCCTTCTTTGAAGCTGGTCTCGGCCTTCCAGCCGAGCTCGGCGAGCGCCCGCTCGTTGGAGATCGTCTTGCCCGGGAAATCGCCAGGGCGCGGCGGCGTGTGGGTGATCTCGCAGGTGTCGACATTTTCCTGCACCCGCTCGGCGATTTCGAGGATCGTCACGACCTCGTCGCCGGAAAGGTTGTAAGTGCGACCGGCGGCCTCGGGCGCCAGCGCCGCAACGATGCCATCGGCGAGGTCCTCGACGTAGATGAAGCTGCGGGTCGTCGAGCCGTCGCCGGCGATCGTCAGCGGCTTGCCTTCGAAGGAAAGGTCGGTGAACTTGGCGACGACGCCGGCGGCGCGGGCGCGCGGGCCATAGGGAATGCCGAAGCGCAGCACGGTGCTCTCCAGCTCGTAGAGCTCGGCGTAGCCGGCGCAGTATGTCTCGCCCGCAAGCTTGGTCGCGGTGTAGAGGTGGCGCGGAGCCGGGATCGGCGTTTCCTCGTCCACCTCCTGCTCGGGGCAGTCGCTGTAGGCCCAGGTGGTCGAGCCGTAGACGACGCGGCCGACTTTGGCCCGGCAGGCAGCCTCGAGCACGTTGAGCGTGCCGCGGGTGTTGACCTCCTCGGCCAAGACCGGATCGGCGAGGACGTGGCCAACGTCGGCAACGGCAGCAAGGTGGATGACGGCGTCGCAGTCGCGCATCGCCAGGTCCAGGTTGGCCGGGTCGGTGATGCTGCCGGTAAAGGTCTCGACTTCCAGCGGCGAGTGGTAGGGCGAAGCGCTGAGGTCGAAGATCCGCGGCGTGTCGCCGCGCTCGATCAGTCGGTCGACCACGTGCGAGCCGATGAAGCCGCCGCCGCCGGTTACCAGGACCCTCATGACACCCCTTTCGTGCTTCGCTCATTCGCGCTAATAGACACCGGCCAACTTGGCGCTCTTTCGCTCCGCACTCACGCCTCCTTGGGATTGAGTGCGGCCTCACGACTCTCGGGCCGGTAGTAGAGCGGCACGCACCAGTGGTTCTCGGCCACCCAGTCGGTGTTCGGGAGCTCATCCGGGCGCCCCATGATGCGGTGGCAGGGCTCTTCGTAGACACGGCCCGTGGACTTCTCGATCGGATCGAAGACGATGTACTTGTAGAGGCCCGAGGTCATCCCCTCGGGCAGCTCTAGCCGAGTCGGGTGCAGTGGGTCGAGGTGCTCGGCCGCATAGCCGTTCTTCCAGGCAACAATCTCCTCCATGCGCTCGGCCTGGACCAGGCCCAGTGCCGCAGTGAACTCGCTCATGCGGAAGTTGAGCCCGTCGACCTCGTGCTCGAACTTGCCGTAGTTGCGGAACTTGCGGGCGAACTCGATCAACTCCTCGTTGGCGGAGACGAGCACTCCTCCCTCGCCCGTGGAGACGGTCTTGGTCGCGTAGAGCGAGTAGACGCCGGCGTCGCCGAAGGAACCGGGCTTGCGCCCACTCCACGCGGCACCGTGAGCATGGGCGCAGTCCTCAAGCAGGAAGATCCCGTTGGCGCGGCAGTACTCGGCGATCCGCTCGGCATCAAAGGCGATGTGGCCGCCGATGTGGACGAGAATCGCGGCCTTCGGCTTGTGCTTCTCAGCCTTTGCCTCGAAGTCGTCGAACGAGATGCAGAGATCATCGCGATTGCAGTCGATGAACTCGACGGTGGCGCCGGCGTTAATGGCCGCCAACGGCGTCGCCATGAAGGTATTGGAGGGGCAGAGCACCGTCTCCCCCTCCACCCCGGCGAACTCCAGTGCCGCCAGCGCGCCGCCGGCCCAGCTCGAGAGACCGAGGCTCGGCAGCCCGTTCCAGGCCGCCCAGCGCTGCTCGAAGGCGTCCAGCATGCGACCCTCGGACCACTGCTCGGAATCGAGAACCTCGGTCCAGAGCTCGAAGAGCTTGGCGCGGTCACGATGGTCGAACCCGATCGCGAACTTGCTCGCGTCGATCCGGCTTGTCTCTGCGGACCCTACGGTGGCTCCTTGGCGTGAGTGTGGCTGGGAAGCCTTCGCGGGACGAAAATGAGTGAAAGCGCGAGAGGCGGCCGCAAGGCTAGCAGCGCAAGCGGACCGAAGCCGGGCGGAATTCAGTCTGAATCGCCGCTATGAGCATTCTCGATGACCGCCCCGACCGGGCGCGACCCGGCCAGCAGCATGGTGCCGGCCACCGCTATCGCGATCGAGGTGACCAACGCGGCTCCGCCGAGTGGCGTCGAGCTCCACGACTCGCTGAAGATCAGCGGTGCGACCAGCACCGGCACGAGCACCTGGACCGCGAACATCACCGGCGCCACGTGGGTCGCCGGCCGGCGCTGCAGCGCACTCATCTCGCTGAGCAGCGCCAGGCCCTCCGAGAGCCCGGCCGTTGCCAGCCAACCGATCGCGAGCAGCAGCGTGCCGGCGGCCAGCTCATCGGTGAGCAGCTTGCTGGCGATCGCTGTCCAGGCGTAGCCGCAGCCGGCGCTGATTACGGCCAGCGTGCCGAAGGCCTGAGCGCGGCCGCGCAGCGCGTAGGGGGCCAGGAGAGGGATCGCGATCAGGATCGCCGCCAGGGCAATCGCCCCGCCGCCCGCGTGCTCGGTGCTTCGGTCGGGCGCGGTCAGGGCGACGCCGGCGACGCCGGTCGCGATCGCCGCCACCGCGGTCCACTCGCGCAGCCCGGGCCGCTCCCCCAGTCGCGTCGCCCCCAGCCAGAGCAGCAAAATCAAACCGCTCGCCAGGCATGGCTGTACGACGGTGAGCGGCGCCAGCAGCAGCGCCACGACCTCCAACGGCCACCCCGCCAAACCAAGCGCCGTCGCCCCCAGCCAGCGCCGATTGCGCACGAGGCGCCCCAAGAGCGAGGGCCGCAATGAGTGCTCCGCCGCAACCTCCCTCGCCTCCAGTGCCTGCAGAGCGATCGAGGCGTTGTAGAGCACCGAGGCCGATATCGCTGCCGCTATCCCGAGCGCCACCACGTCCGGCACGCTATAGCCGCCTTGGAGCGCCGGGCGTCGCACCGGCACGCACACGCGATTTAAATCGCCTTACTATTAGAGCGCTGATGATCAATGTAGGGAAAACAGCCGTGCTTCTAGCCGCCTGCTTGATCGTCTCCGCGCTCGCCCTCCTGTCCGGCTGTGGCAGCAGCAGCGACAGGGACGAAACCTCCAGTGCCAAGCAACTCAGCGCCCACAAGACGCCCGCCTCAAAGGGGAGCCAGGCCAGCGTCGAAACACGCATTTACCACCAGGCCGAATACGACCTGGAAACCGAATGGATCCAGGAGAGGAGCGATCAACGCGCCGGCCCTTACCTGAAGAGTGCCTGGCACGATCCTTGCTGCCCCAGATACCAGCTCGTGATCTCCTCACGGCCATCGCGCGGTTTCGTCGCGCCGCTTGCCGCCGCGGAACTCTCGCGGGAGAGGGCGAAGCACTCGGGGAAGTACCGCGAAGTGAGCTTCAAGAAGGTGAAGGTCGGTCACCCGGCGGTGCGCTTCGTCTACTCTGCCGGCGGCGAAGACTACATCGAGTACTTCTTCGCCAAATGCGGAACCAGCATCGTCTCTAAGGGCTCAACG
>DATMIH010000055.1:0-3439 GCA_035554595.1 Solirubrobacterales bacterium | reverse complement strand
CAGCTCGCCCGCCTCGAACCTGATCTGGGCCGACCGCCACGGCTCGATCGGCTACAAGCTGATCGGCCGCCTGCCGCTGCGCAAGGGCGGCTGTCCCGACCTGCCGAAGCCGGGCTGGAGCGGCGAGTTCGAGTGGGAGGGAACGATCCCCTACGAGGAGCTGCCGGAGACGGTCGACCCCGAGAGCGGCTTCCTCATCACCGCCAACAACCGCATCGTCGGCGACGATTACCCGCATCACATCACCAGCGAGTGGCTCGACGGCTTCCGCGCCGCGCGAATCGAGCAGCTGCTGCGGGCCAGCGACGAGCACGACATCGAGAGCTTCGAGTCGATGCAGTCCGACAATCTCTCGCTACCGGGAATCGAGGCGGCGCGCCGGCTGGGGCGCCTGACGCCGGTGGGCCAGCGCGAGCTGAGCGCGATCGAGCGGCTGCGCAGCTGGGACGGGCGCCTCGACCCGGACTCGATCGCCGGCACGATCTACCAGGCCTTCCTGTTGCGCCTGGCGCGCGAGGTTGCCCGCGCCGCAATCGGCGACCGCGACCTCTCCGAGCGCTGGCTCGACCGCGCCGACAACGGCTTCACCCCGCACGTGACTTCGCCCTGGCGCTGGCACTCGCACCTGATGAAGCTCTGGGAGGAGAGCGACGAGGAGCTGATCGGCCGGCCCTGGGACGAGCTCGTGCTGGAGGCACTGCGCGGCGCCCTCGACGACCTCAGCGACCGCTTCGGCCCCGACGCCGCCGGCTGGCGCTGGGGGCAGGTGCACGAGATGGAGTTCCCGCACCCGCTCGGCGAGGCCAACCCGCTGCTGCGGCGCCTGCTCAACCGCCGCGTCCGCGCCGGCGGTGCTCAGGAGACCGTGAGCCAGATCGCCTATGACCCCAACGACCCTTACAAAGCCGTCTGGGCGCCGAGCTGGCGCATGGTCGCCGAACCGACCGCCCCCGAGCGCTCGCGCTGGCAGATGTTCACCGGCCAGTCCGGCCACCCCGCCAGCCGCCACTACGACGATCTGCAGACCGATTGGCTCCATGGCCGTACCCAGCCGATGGCCGGCAAGGGGCCCTGGCGCAAGCTAAATCTCGTCCCAGGCTGATCGGCGACCGAAACGATTGAAGGCTGCAATGGTTGGACGGGTATGCGCCTCCTTCGTCCAGCCGTCGCGGCCCTCGTGCTGCTCGGTCTCCTCGCCGCGCCGGCGGCCGCGCGCACCATCCACTTCGGCGGTCGCGCCGTTGAGGTACCTGCCCACTGGCCGGTCTACCGCCTTGCCGAGCGCCCGCACACGTGCGTGCGGCTTGATCGGCGCGCGGTTTACCTGGGAACGCCCGGCGCCAACCAGCGTTGCCCATCAAGTGCGATCGGCCGCCAACGCGCGATCCTGATCGAACCGCGCTCGGCAACGCGCGCCCGGGCTGCCGCCAGCGCCGTCGCCGCTCCGGCTCCGGGCCCCGTCTCCTCCCCCGAAGCCTTCACCGGGCTCGGCTTCGACGCCTGCGCGGCGCCCTCTTCGCGGACGATGGCCGCCTGGGCGGCCTCGCCCTACCGCGGCATCGGCGTCTACATCGGTGGCTCCAACCGGGGCTGCTCGCAGCCAAACCTGACGGCGAAGTGGGTGGAAGAACAGGTCGCAGCCGGCTGGCACCTGATCCCGACCTACGTCGGCCTGCAGGCGCCGACCAGCGCTTGCAGTAGTTGCGCCAAGCTGAGCTCGAGCAAAGCGGCCCAGCAGGGCGTCGAAGCCGCCAGCGACGCGGTCGAAGAGGCAATCGCGATCGGCATGGGCCCGGGCAGCCCGATCTACTTCGACATGGAGGCCTACACAAGGACGACGAGCGCCAGCGCGGCGACGCTGACCTTCCTCTCCTCCTGGACCAGCCAACTGCACACGCTCGGCTACGTCTCCGGCGTCTACAGCTCCAGCTCCTCGGGCATCGCCGACCTGGGCCGCGCGGTCGGCAGCAGCTACACGCTGCCCGACCACATCTGGACCGCCAACTGGAACGGTCAGCAGAACACGCTCGATCCCTACCTGCCCTCGACCGCCTGGCCCTCGCACCAGCGCATCCACCAGTACCGCGGCGGCCACGACGAGAGCTATGGCCTGATGACGATCAACATCGACAACGACTACATCGACGGCGCCACCGTCGGCGCTTCGATCGCGGCGCCGGAACTGCCGCCGCTGACGGTCAAGCACGTCAAGCCCGAAGGCGGAGCGGTGCGCGTTTGGATCCGCTGCGGCTGGCCCGAAGGCGAAAGCTGCCCCGGCCAGATCATCCTCCGTACCCACGCGCGGGTGCCGCTGCGGGCCCGCAGCGGCACGCCGACCCGGGTCGTGCGAATCGCCGCCGGCCACCGCACCTTCAGCCTCGCCGGTGGCAAGTCCCACACCTTCGTCATCGCCCTCAACGAGCGCGGCCGGCCGCTGCTGCAGACGCGCGGGCTGCTCAAGGCGCAGCTGCTCGTGGCGATTCCCGACGCCCGCACCACGCGGGCGGTACGGCTCAAGCGCTAGCGCCGGCTTTCAGCCACTCCTCCCGCTCACCAGCGACCTTTTCAACCAGCTCGACGATCTGGTCGGGCGCCTTCTGTGGCGAGCCCGAGTCGAAGGGGGGCTGAGGGTCGTACTCGAGGCCGAGCTGGATCGCCTGGGCGACCTCGGGGCCAGCCTCGCGCGAGACCAGGTGCAGCGCCATGTCAATCCCGGCGGTGACGCCGGCGGCCGTGATCAGCTTGCCGTCCTCGACGTAGCGGCCGCCGACCGGCTCGGCCCCGTACTCGGCGAGGCGGTCGAGCGCGAGCCAGTTGGAGGTCGCGCGCTTGCCCTCGAGCAGACCGGCGGCTCCGAGCACAAGCGAGCCGGTGCAGACCGAGGTCGTCCATTTGCTGCCGGCGTCGATTTGCCGCACCCACTCGAGCACTCGCTCGTCACCGAGCAGCGGCCGGTTTCCTTCCCCGCCGGGAACGAGGACGATGTCTGCGGCGTCGATCTCCTCCAGCGAGTAGTCGGCGTTGAGGCCGAGCGCCCCGCAGTCGGTGCGCAGGGGTCCCTTTGCGGGCCCGACGAACTTCACCTCCCAGCCGGGGACGGAGCGCAGGACCTCGTAGGGCCCGATCGCGTCGAGGGCGGTCAGTTTCTCGAAGATCAGGATGGCTATTTGCATAAGGGGAGGTTCCCGCGTCCGCTGGTCTCCGTCGAGTGGCAGGAATGCCAATATCCGCTAGATTCCTGCCATGCATCGTGTGGTTGCCCTCTGCCTCGACGGCGTCATCGCCTTTGATCTGGCGGCGCCGGCGCAGGCTTTCTCCTCCGCAATTGCTCGCGGCGGCCGGCCCCACTACGAGTTCGTGACCTGTTCGGTGGATGGCGCCGCGCTGACCTCGACCACGGGGTTCGGGGTGGTCCCTCAGGGCGGCCTGGGGTTGCTGA
>DATMIH010000054.1:0-16714 GCA_035554595.1 Solirubrobacterales bacterium | reverse complement strand
ACCTGGTTGATCGGGCTGGCGGCGAGACCCTCGGAGACGACCTGGCGCAGCTCGGTCTCGGTCATCCCGACGCCGCCACCCTGGCCGCCCATGGTGAAGGCCGGGCGGACGATCGCCGGCAGGGTGATGCGGCCGCCGGCGAGCGCCGCCTCGACCTCGCCGAGCGTCTCGACAGTCATCGACCAGGGGATGCGCAGGCCGGCCTCGGTCATCGTCTGGCGGAACTCCTCGCGGTCCTCGGCGCGGCGGATCGCGGCGTGGTCGGCGCCGATCAGCTCGACCCCGTGCTTCTCCAGCGTGCCGTCCTCATACAGCGTCATCGCCAGGTTGAGCGCGGTCTGGCCACCGAGGGTCGGCAGCAGCGCGTCGGGCTGCTCCTTCTCGATGATCCGCGTCACCGGGCCGGGCAGCAGCGGCTCGATGTAGGTCGAGGTGGCGAACTCGGGGTCGGTCATGATCGTCGCCGGGTTGGAGTTGACGAGGACGACCTCGTAGCCCTCCTCGAGCAGCACCTTGCAGGCCTGAACGCCGGAGTAGTCGAACTCGGCCGCCTGGCCGATCACGATCGGCCCCGAGCCGATCAGCAGAATCTTCTCGATGTCGGTGCGCTTAGGCATACAAATATTCGCTCCGCTCCGGTCGCAAAGAATCAGATATTGATGCTCCCTCCGCTCCGCTCATGCGGCAAGCTCCAGGAAGGAATCGAAGAGGTGGCGGGCGTCGTGTGGGCCGGGGCCGGCCTCGGGGTGGTACTGGACCGTGGCCGCGCCGACCTCCTTCAGCACCAGGCCCTCGACCGTGCGGTCATAGAGGTTGAGGTGGGAGAGCTCGGCGGCGCCGAAGTCCGTCTGCCAGCCCACCGGCTCGTCGGTCTCGATCCGCGGCTCGCCGCCGGGGCCCTGCACGGCGAAGCCATGGTTCTGCGAGGTGATGTCGATCCGGCCCGTCGCCAGCTCCTTGACCGGGTGGTTGGCGCCGCGGTGGCCGAAGGGCAGCTTGAAGGTCTCGAGGCCAACGGCGCGGCAGAGCAGCTGGTGACCGAGGCAGATGCCGAAGAGGGGCTTTTGGCCGACCAGCTCGCGCACGGTGTCGACCACGTAGCCGAGCGCGGCGGGGTCGCCGGGGCCGTTGGCGAGGAAGACGACGTCAGGGTCCTCGGCGAGCACTTGCTCGGACGAGGAGGTGCAGGGGAGCAGGGTGAGCTTGCAGCCGCGCTCGCGCAGCTGGCGCACGATGTTGAGCTTGATCCCGGTGTCGATGCCGACCACGTGCGGGCCGCCCTCGCCCTCGAAGCGGATCGGCTCGGCGGGTGTGACGGTGCGGGCGAGGTCGGCGCCGTCCATCGAGGGCTCGGCGGCGACGCGCTCTCGCGCCTCGCTCTCCGGCGTCCCGGCAGGGAAGATGCCGCCGCGCATCGCGCCGCGGTCGCGGATGTGGCGGACGACGGCGCGGGTATCCACCCCGCCGATCGCCGACACGCCGCAATCGGCGAGCCAGTCGAGCCAGCCGCCCTCGGCGGTGGCGACGTCCTCGCCGTTCTTGGGATCGCGCATGACCACGCCGCGGGCGTGGGCGCGGTCGGACTCCATCGCCGCCGCCGAGACGCCGTAGTTGCCGATCAACGGGTAGGTGAAGACGATGATCTGCCCGGCATAGGAGGGATCGGTGACCGACTCCTGGTAGCCGGTCATCGCGGTGTTGAAGACGACCTCCCCGGTGACGGGCCCATCGGCCCCGCAGGGCACCCCGTCGAAGCGCGCTCCGTCCTCGAGCAGCAGAAACCCCTCGCTCATTGCGGTGCGCCTTTTGTGGTCATCGGCCACATAAAGCGCACCGGAAGGGCGGTCATGCGGCCACCCCCATCGAGAATGTGCGCAGGCGGTAGGCGATCTGGCCGCCGGCGAGGGTCATCAGGACGCGGCCAGTGAGCTCTTTGCCGGCGCACCAGGAGTTGGAGGAGCGACTCTCGTAGCCATCCTCACCTACTGTCCAACGGGCGGAAAGGTCACAGAGGGCGATATTGGCCTCGCTCCCCGGCGCAAGCGATGGGCGCTCAATCCCGAACGGCGCGGCGCCGCCGGCCAGACGCTCGATCAGCAGGCCCAGCTCGATCGTCCCCGGCAAGACCAGCTCGGTGTGCAGCGCCGCGAAGGCGGTCTCCAGCCCGGTCACGCCCATCGCCGCCTGCTCGTAAGGAACTTCCTTTTCCTCGGGGGCGTGCGGCGCGTGGTCGGTGGCAATGCACTCGATCGTGCCGTCGCGCAGCCCCTCGATCAGGGCCTGGCGGTCGGCCTCGCTGCGCAGCGGCGGGTTCATCTTGAAACGCTGCGGGTCGAGGCTGCGCACCTCCTCGTCGGTGAGGCAGAGGTGGTGCGGTGAGGCCTCGCAGCTGATCTGCACCCCGGCCGCCTTGGCGGCGCGCACCGCCTCGACCGACTCGGCGGCGGAGAGGTGCTGGACGTGGATGCGGCCGCCCTCGTATCCGGCCAAGGCCGCGTCGCGGGCGATCATCGTCGACTCCGAGACCGAGGGAATGCCCTCGAGGCCGAGGGCCGCGGAAACCGGTCCCTCGTGCATCACACCGGCCCCGGAGAGCTCGGGGTCCTCCTCGTGGAGGGCGATCGTGCCGCCGCAGAGGCGCTGGTACTGGAGGGCCCGACGCAGGACCCGGGCGCTGCGAATCGGCAGCCCGTCATCGCTGAAGCCGGCGGCGCCGACATCGCGCAGCGAGGCCATCTCGGTCAGCTCCTCGCCCTCCATCGCGCGGGTAACGGTGGCGAGGAAGCCGACCTTGACCGCGGCGGCGGCGCGGGCGTCGGCGAGCAGCGCCTCGACATCTGCTGGTGTAGAGACCGGCGGCTCGGTGTTGGCCATGGCGAGGATGCCGCAGTAACCGCCGGCGGCCGCCGAGCGAGCGCCGGTCTCGATGTCCTCCTTGTGTTCCTGGCCGGGCGTGCGCAGGTGGACATGCGGATCGAAGAAGGCCGGGAACGCGTGCAGGGCGCCGGCATCGATCTCCTCGAGCCCGTCGGCATTGGCTTCTCCGGACGCCGCCAGCTCGGCGATCGCGCCGTCGCGAACCACGATGTCGTGCTGCGCCTCAATCCCGGCAACCGGGTCGAGCACGGTGGCACCGCGCAGGACCAGGTCCGCGCTCTCCCCAGCGCGCATCTGCAATTGCGCCTCGCTCACGCGGGTTGGCCGATCGGGGTTGCGTGGCCGTTGCCGGCAACCGGGGTGGGCGCTTCGTCGCCGGCAGCCAACAGCTCGTAGAGGATCGCCATGCGCACGACCAGGCCGGAGGCGACCTGCTCGGCGATCAGCGACTGGGGCGAGTCGATCACCTCGCCGGAGAGCTCGACCCCACGGTTGACCGGGCCCGGGTGCATCAGCAACTGGCGTGGGCCAAGGCGGCGCGAGTCGATCTGAAAGTGGGCGGCGTACTCACGGATCGAGGGCACGAAGCTCTCGTTCATCCGCTCCCGCTGCAGGCGCAGGGCGTAGACGACGTCGGCCTCGCCGAGTCGCTCCAGCGAGTGCTCGACCGCGCAGCCGAGCTGCTCGAGCCCGCGCGGGATCAGCGCCGGCGGCCCGCAGACAGTGAGCTCCGCGCCCATTGCCTTGAAGGCGATCAGGTTGGAGCGGGCGACGCGGCTGTGCAGGACGTCGCCGACGATCCAGATCCGTTTGCCCTCGAGCGAGCCGAGGCGGCGGCGCAGCGTGTAGACGTCGAGCAGCGCCTGGCTCGGGTGCTCGTGCTTGCCGTCGCCGGCGTTGACGACCGCAGCGTCGGCCCAGCCGGCAACCAGTTGGGCCGCACCGGCGTAGGGATGACGCAGCACGATCGCGGCGGGGTCGTAGGCGGAGAGGGTCGCCACCGTGTCCTTCAGCGACTCGCCCTTGTCGACCGAGGAGCCCGCTGCCTTGACCGAGACGAGGTCAGCGGAAAGGCGCTTGGCGGCGAGCTCGAAGGAGGAGCTGGTGCGGGTGCTCGCCTCGTAGAAGAGGGTGACGACGGTGCGACCGCGCAGGGTCGGCACCTTCTTGATGTCGCGGCGGCCGACCTCGGCAAAGCTCTCGGCGCGGTCGAGGATCGCCTCGATCTCGGCTTTCGAGAGCTGCTCGATTGAGAGCAGGTGCCTCACGCGCCGACCTCCGCTGCCTGGGCGTCAGCAATCGCGACCTCGTCGCTGCCGTCGATCTCCTCGAGATGGACGTTGACCCGCTGCTCACGCCCGGTCGGCAGGTTCTTGCCGACGTAGTCGGGGCGGATCGGCAGCTCGCGGTGGCCGCGGTCGCAGAGCACGGCGAGCTGCACCCGCTGCGGCCGGCCGTAATCGAAGAGAGCGTCGATCGCGGCCCGCACGGTGCGACCGGTGAAGAGAACGTCGTCGACAAGGACGACCGTGCGCCCGGCGAGATCGAAGTCAATGTGCGAGGCGTGAACCACCGGCTGCGTCGCCGGTGACTTGGCGCCGACGTCGTCGCGGTAGAAGGAGATGTCGATATCGCCGATCGGCAGCTCGGCGCCGGTCAGCTCGGCGAGCGAAGCGTGCAGGCGGCGGGCAAGCAGAGCGCCGCGGGTGTGGATGCCGACGATCGCCAAAGAGTCGGGGTCCGGGTTCTTCTCGGCGATCTCGTGGGCGATCCGCCGCAGCGTCCGCCTCAAATCGTCGCGCTCAAGCACGACCGTCTCGTTCACTTCTTTTGGCTCCTTCTCGGCCTCGCGGGACCGTAGTTAAAGGACGGCTGCAGCCTAGCAGCGGTAGATGACCCTTCCGGTATCTATTCCGCTAATTCCGGCCCCGACTCGGCTCGTTCGCGAGCCCCATTTGGCACGAGCTCGGGCTCTCCGCGCTCCGGAAACGGGATCTCGATCAGGTCGAAGTCTTTGGGCGCGACGCTGTCCTCGAAGACGTCACGAGCCTCGTCGAGCACAGTGCCAACGTGGTAGCGCGAGGAGATGTGGACCAGGGCGAGCATCTTGACGTGGGCCTCGCGAGCGACCGCGGCGGCCTGGCCGACCGTGGAGTGACCGGTATCGGCGGCGCGCTGCACCTCCTCCTCGGAGAAGCTGGCGTCGTGGATCAGCAAGTCGGCATCGGCCGCGGCAGCCACGGTCGAGTGGCAGGGCGAGGTGTCGCCGGTGATCGCGACGATGCGGCCCGGGCGCGCCTCTCCCATCACGTCCTGCGGACGCACCGATCCGTCGCTCCCTTCCACCTCCTCTCCCCTCTGCAGCGCCGCGAAGGCGGGCCCTTCGGCGACGCCGAGCCGCTTTGCCTCGTCCGGATCGAAGCGCCCCGGGCGCTCCTCCTCGATCAGCACGTAGCCGTTGGCGCGCATGCTGTGCTCGACCGCGAAGGCCTGCACCTCGGCGCCGTCGTGGCGCACCGCTTCGCCGGGGTCGATTTCGATCAGGTCGATGCTGTAGTCGGTGCGACCGATCAGGCGACCGAGGGTTTTGAAGAGGTCGCGCAGGCCGCGCGGCCCGTAGATCGTCAGCGGCTCCTCGCGGGCGGTCAGGTCATAGGTCTTGAGCAGACCCGGCAGGCCGAGGATATGGTCGGCGTGAAAGTGGGTGAGGAAGATCTCGTCGACCTGGGTCAGCCCCAGGGAGCGCTGCAGCTGGCGCTGCGTCCCTTCGCCACAATCGAACATCAAACGCCGGCCGCCGCGGACCAGCATCACGCTCGCGGTCGAGCGCCGCGCCGAGGGCACCGAGCCACCGGTGCCGAGGAAGATCGCCGAGAGATCCATGCGAGCCTGCGAGCCTACGCGACTTGCAAGGCACGCTCTCGATCGTTTGGGGCGGCCCCTCCGCAAAGCCCCCGAAGCGAATCCATGGTCCATCGCTCGATCGCGTACTCGGCTGCCATCCGCACTCGCCTCCTTTGGTTGTTGAGCGCAGGTTTCAGTCGGAGCTGCACCGAAAAGCCTGAAACCTCGGCCACTGGAACCAAATAAACGGCGCTAGAGGGAGGAAAGTACACACCGAACACATCAGCCAACCCCCCGTAGCGCCCCGGTCCACGACCGTGGTCGGTAGAACGGCTGTTAAAGCCAACGCATCCGTCTACAAGTCGTGCTGTCTTGCATTGAACCCTGAGGAAATCGCGGCCTCCGAGAGACACGGCGAGATCAAATGGGTGTCCGTCGCCGAATGGAACCAGCACTCCAAAGCCCCGAGCGACAAAGGCGGTCAGAACCGCACCCTCGGTGGCGTTCCCCTTCATTGCCGTGTTCACTCTGCAGACAATAAGCTTCTAAGAGGACGGAAACCGAGTTCGCAAGGGCGACTAACTCACACCGGGGATAAGCTCATGGCTGAGCGCCCGTAGCTCAGCTGGATAGAGCGTTCGCCTCCGGAGCGAAAGGTCACAGGTTCGAATCCTGTCGGGCGCGTAGATTTTCTGGCGGGACCGTGCGCGGTGAGGCGCATGGGACCGCCAATCGTTCGTGCCTGTGCGGGGGCGTTCGCGGGCCAGAGTGACGCAAGCGTGACGCAGGGAAACTCGCGACTGTGACGCAGACGCGGCCGCTGTGAGCGCCCTGCGCCTCCCCCAGGGCGCTGCACGGCCGCCGCCTCGCGATAGGCTCGGCCACGATGGGGTGGCAGAACAGATTTCGCTGGATTTTCTTGGCCTTGATCGGCATCGTCATCGCCGTGGGTGGCGCACCGTCTGTGGGGAATGGCTTCGGTGCCTTCTACATCGGAATGGGCTTGATCTTCCTCTCCGCCCTTGGAGCTTGGTGGCACTCGGATTTGCTCCGCCAAAAACGCGAGGCCGCAAAAGACAAAGGGACGCCCTGATTCTTTGAGGCTCGGCGCGCCGTTGCGCTGCTTCACCTGACGGCTGCACCGCCCCGGCCGAGAGGGAGAGGAACCTGCCGGGACCGTGCGCCCTCCCTGGCCGTCTAGATCACCCGGCGCCCGCCCTCGCCCTCACTGCGTCCCTTCCGTTGTCCAGTAGAGGACCGCGCGAGGATTTACGCCGAGCTTTTCGCCGTCCGGAGCGTTGATGTGCAAAACCCGGTTGCGCCTGAGCGCCCTCTCAAAGACTCCGGCCCACTCAGCCTCATCCACCTCTAGCTCAACCTCTTCACCGTCGATGAAATGCAGCACGACTCTCACGACTCCTTGCCGCCCCCGGTCCCGATGACGAAACGTCCCGGCCTGCTTATCTCAGTCCGGTGCATTTCTGTGAGGCGGGCGACCTTCGTCCGGATGCGGCAAAGGTTCGCAGCGACCATCTCGCACGGTGACTTCGCCATCGTCAGCCGGGGGGCAGTAGATCGACTTGGCGAAGTACCAGTAGGTGGTATTCGATCAGCCTTACCGAAGGATGATCGGGAAGTTCGCGCTGCAAGTCATGGGGGTCCAGCGACTGTCCTCTGCGGACAGATAGAGCGATGATGTGGAGGCGCAGGGGGTGACGCCGGGCGCAGTCCCGCCTCGCCTCAAGTAAGCCGCTCCCCTGTGTGGTGGCCACCTACGCCGCCCGCTTCCTTCGCCTCGATGCCGGGGCTCGGTTGCGGAAAAAGTAGAGCTTGCGTCTTGTCCCCCGGATCGTTTCTTCCTCGTAGAGGCGCAGCGCCGGAAGCTTGAACGCCAGTATTCGTAGGTGGTAGGCGAATGCCGGAGTGCCGGGCGAGTCGTCGCACATCTGGTGCAGGTCCGCCGCCGCGAACGGCTCGTCAATCCAGCGCATCGCTTCGAGCGCCGCGACCTGCATGGGAGGGAGAACGAGAGGGGCGAGCCTGCCCCAGTCCACTGGCTCGCCCCTCATCGCGTCCACTCCCGCCAGTCCCGGGAGAAACTTGGGAGGTCGGTCGCAAGGCGCATGAGTAGAGAACTGCGCCCCGACCGGCTCACTCCTCTTAGCGGCTCGCCGGTCGGGGCATCCTCGGGATCGGGGCGCTGCCCCCAAACTCAGCCCTTGATTCGGATGGATCGCGGGTCTACGTTGGTACTTGTTCCAGCCCCCAAGTGCCGAGCGCTGACGACTGCTAGGCCCGACGACCTGGGGGCTGGAACAAGCGGAGGCAATTGCTCGTTTCCTTTGGAGCGGTTGACGGTTTCAGATCGGTACAGACCAGGCAACCGGGAATTTCTCCACCACTTATTTTTTCTTTACCCCGTGGTAGCCGGTCTCCAATCGACCAGATCGGCCACGCTCGAACCCCAGCAGGCCGACGAAGGTGGTCTCTCCGACCGTCCCTGATTTCGCGAGTCGGTTGGCGGCGCGGCCGTTGATCGCCTGCGCCCCTTCCCACGTCGCCGTCAGAAGCGCCAGCAGTTCTTTCCTGCCCTCGCCGTCCAAGCTCAGGGCGTCCCACAGAAGACACAGATTCTCGTCCTCGTTCATGTGGTCGCTGCGATATGAGGACATGGTCTCCGTGAAGATGCCCTGGACGACCGCGCTGTTCAGGTCGCGCCTCTCCTCTAGGGGCATCTTCCGATAGGTCTCGTCGTAGACGACAGGCAGCACCAGAGCGCGGTAGACGGGCCTCATGCCCCCGCCGACCATCTTGTGACCGGCGAACTCGACGCAGCCCGACCGGTAGAGGTCTCTGACGTGCGGCCGGACGTTCTTCACGTCCTCTCCGACCATCCGTGCGATCTCGCCGGTGCTGAACTCGCCTTCGTTGAGGATCGCCAGCGTTTCGACTCGAATCCAGTGATTCACAGAGTGCGGCAGTGCATCTTCTGGCCGACGTTTGCGTTTCCGCAGGGGCACCCGTCCGACTGCTTGGTCATTCGTCACCGCTGATTGCTCCCTTCCGGTCAGGTTCCTTGGCGCTAGTCGTCAGCGCCCTGAGCATAGAGGCTGAACACGCCCTCTCCGGGGGTTATGAAATTTCCACTGGTGAAAATTTCTTACCCTCATCTCTCCCGTCCCGGCGTTCGTGCCGGGGTGACGACACGGGAGGGAGGTGATGGGAGATGACGGTCAAACCGGTTTCACCGGTCGTACCGCTGCTGCACATTGTGAAGCAGCGGTAAGACGACCCGGGCCGGTTCTGGTCGTCTTGCGTGAGGCCGGGACCGGCCCGCTACTCCGGCTATTGGGGCAAGGTTCTCGCCCGCGCGGGCCTCGATTTTGAGTGGTACTTGGCGAGCAAGCACTACGGCGTTTGGTATCTGTGGACGAAGGTTGGCCTATCGAAACGCGCCATCGCCGCGCAGGCCGGTTGGGAGGAATCGACGGTAGACAAGATGCTCAAGGTCTACGGGCATGGCGAGGTCGGCGCGCTGGATGAGATTGACGCCGCGTTTGCCGGTCACGTCCCCGCGCTGAGGGCGCTAAAGGGGCGGCAAGGCGTCCTGAGTGACGCAATCGTGACGCTGGGCCGCCTGAACGCCGCATAGAGCCTCAAAACGAACCTGTCGGGCGCGTCTCCCTCTGCCCGTCCTGCGCTTGAAAGTCAGGCGACCTTGATGCGGGCGCGCCACTCGTCGCGATCGAACTGCGCCGGCTCGGTCTCGGCGAGGAAGTCCTCGAGCACGGTGATGAAGCGGCTGGGCTGCTCGACCTGGGGCAGGTGACCAACCCCGTCGAAGATCTCGAGCCTGCTGCCAGGCAGGGCGCGGTGGGCGTCCTCGCCGTGGCTCGCCGGGATGATTGGGTCGCGGGCGCCCCAGACGATCAGCACGGGGACCTCCTCCGCCAGGTAGAAGCGGTCGGCAGCGGAGACCCGCTGGCCCTCGGTGCCGACCACGGAGCGCAGAGTCGCGAGAAAAGCCTTGCGGCGCTCCGGCTCGGCGAGCGAGCCGTAGCCGCGAGCAACCTCGGCGACGTCGGCGGCGGGCTTCATCCCCACCTTTAAGAGGCCGCGGCCGATCGCGCCGCCGATCTTCTGGCCGGTGGTCGCGGTCGCGGCGATGAAGAGATCCGCGCCGGGCAGGGCGGCAGCACGCAGAACCGGGCTCACCTCAAGCCCGAGGCCACCGCTGGAGACGAGGATGAGGCGCTCGACCATCTCGGGGAACTGGTAGGAGAACTGCATCGCGATGCCGCCGCCGAGCGAGTGGCCGGCAATGGTCGCGCGCTCGTGGCCGAGGACGAGCAGGAGGTCGCGCAACCCGGCTGCGAGGTTGCCCAGCGAGTAATCGCCGGATCCGCCCGCCGAGAGGCCGTGCCCCGGCAGGTCGGGCGCGATCACGGTGTGGTGACGCGCCAACGGCTCGATCACCTCGCGCCAGTTCTCGCAGGTGCCGGCCATGCCGTGGATCAGCAGCAGCACCGGGCCCTCGCCGCCGACGAGGTAGCCACTCTCGCGGCCGTGCAGCGTCACCGTCTCGAAGCTGACCTCGGCTGGACGGGACGGCGTTGCGCGATCGGTCACTCCTACACGGTAGCTTGCGGCCCAGCCGTGGCCGACGAGAAGAAGAACCGACCCCCGCGCGGCGCCCTGATCGTCGTCGCGGTGGGGCTGATCGCCTGCGTCGCCGCAGCCTTGCTCTCGACCGACGAGGCGAGCGGCGAATCGGCCCAGCTCGAATGGGTGCGGAAAGTGCCGATGGCGGACTCCGAGCCCGTGCCACTGCCCGGGGGCGGCACGATGCAGCTGACCGAAGGGGCGATCCGCACGACGGGCACCAACGTCAGCGGCTACTCGCTCTTCCGCGTCTCCTCGCAGGTCCACATCGACGCCGGCGCCCCGGTCGGCGGCGGCCGCATCCTCTGTGACGTGAGTGGCGACGGACGAGCGGAAATCGCCCAGACCCGCGGCGGCCTGCGTGCCACCTACCCGCGCTCCAGCACCGGCCTCTTCACCCAGGAAGTGCCGGAAGTGATCCTGCTCTTCTTCAGCTCTCACGGCACCGAACTCGCGGTGGTCGAACTTGACGGGGTGCCGGAACACTGGAGCACCGAGAAAGGCGTCAAGCTCGAATGGCCCAAGTTCCAGCCCGGAGTCGAGCACCTCGAATACTTCCTGCCCGCCGGCAAGCCGAAGCAGGATCTCGTGCTCCCCTTCGAGACGATCTGGCGAACGACCTCGCCGCCGGGCGCGAAAGTTGCCTGCACTCTGACCACGAGCGCCGGCAAGGCGACCGCTCGCACCGGCGAGGCACTGCAGAGCGTGCCGCCGCCGATCGACGAAGAAGCCGAAGAACTGAAGCAGGAAGAACGCGACGAAAAGGAAGCGGAAAAGGGCTGAATCGCGCCCTAGCTCTGCGGCGCGACCAGCAGCTCGGGACCTTCCTCACTGCCTTTGCCGACCTTGTTCAGCTTCGGGTTGGCCGGGGCGCTTTCCATCCGCGCGGCCGGCAACGGCCCGCACATCGCGACCGCCTCCTCGAGCTCTAGGTCGGGGCGGAGCCAGGCGGCCTCGGCCTCCGCATTTGGCAGGATCGCCGGCATCCGGTCGTGGACCTTGGCAACCAGCTCATTCGGGGTCGTGGTGACGATCGTGCAGCTGTAGAGCCAGCCGTCGTCGAAGCCGCGGTCCTCGGGGTCCTCCCACTCCTTGCGCGTGCAGAGGCCGGCGAAGGCGAAGGTCTCGCCACCGTCGACGGTAAAGCGCCAGGGCTGGCGCGGCTGCTTGGGGTCCTCCGCCTTCATCCACTCGTAGAAGCCGTCGGCGACGATCAGGCAGCGGTGGCGGTACTTGCCGACCAGCGGCGAGTAGGCCCGGCTCGAGCTCAGGTTCTCGGCCTTGGCATTGATCATCCGGTAGCCGACCTTGAGGTCCTTGGCCCAGCGCGGCACCAGGCCCCAGCGCATCAGCCGCGCCTCGCGTTCACCCTGTGCGGCCTCGTCGGGGTCGGGTGAGGAGCGCACCGTCAGCACCTCCTGCGTCGGGGCGACATTGAAGCGACCGAGCGCCCCTTCGACCTTCTTCAGCCGCTCGGCCGTGGGCGCCGGCGCGTTGCCTTCGGAATTCCGCTCCAACGCCTTCTCAAGCTCGACCTGAAAGTGGTCGGCGATCTGTTTGGCGTTTTTTGCCGTGATCGTGAATCGTCCGCACATGAGGCCCAGGGTAGCCGTGCTGGCAGCGCTACTCCGGCGCGATCAGCTCGACCGTGGGGAAGTAGGTGCGATATCGGCTCGCGTCGCGTGTGAGCAGTCGCAGGCCGGCAACCGCGGCGTGGGCGCCGATGAAGAAGTCCGGCAAAGGCGCGAGCTTGGTCCCTCCCCGATCCCGGTAGGCAGCGAAAGCCCGACCAGCCAGGAAGGCAGCGGGCCACGGAATTGGAACCCGCTCAATGCCCTGCACGGCGAGAGCTTCTTGGCAAGCCTCGGCCGTCCGGTAGCCGATTGAGACCTCAGCGAAGACGATTTGGTCGACGAACACCGGGCCCGCGTCGAGGGCCTCAATCAGGGCCTCGATCGACCAAGCGGCCCACGGCTCACCCCGGACAACGACGTCGATCAGGACATTTGAATCGACCAGGGTTGCGGGCACGACGTCCTAAGTACCCTGGCCCCAGTCCTCTCCCCGTGTGAGCCGCATGATCTCCTCGGTAGTCATCGTGAAGTTCTTGCCTGACTCCTGCAGATGACGAACGACGTCCTCTCCGCGGCGACGGCCCGTGCGCGACTTGCGAATTCGTGCCTCACTCGTGCCGGGAATGAATTCGACCTCGGCGCCGGGAAGAAGGCCCAATTCGTCGCGGATGGCCTTGGGGATCGTGACTTGGCCCTTGCTGGTGATCTTGGACATGAAGTAAGAGTAACACCTGTATTACCCTTACTTTGCCGCCTCCTTCGCAGGCCGTGCCTTGGGGTGCCTCCGATACCACTCAAGCGTACGTCGCAAGCCTTCGGCCAACTCGACTTGCGGGCTCCAGCTGGTCAGCTCGCGCAGCTTGGCCGAGTCGACGAACTGGCGGTCGATCTCGCCGTCGGGGGTGCCCTTGCCAAGGTATTCGGGCTCGATGCCGGTCCCCGCCGCGGCGGCGATCAGGTCGACTACCTCACGCACCGAGTGCGGCTGCTCGCCGCCGGCGTTGAAGGCCTCTCCCCTGGCCTCGCCACGGTCGAGCGCGGCCTCGATCGCCAGGTAGGCCGACACGGCGTCGTCGACGTGGAGGAAGTCGCGCTCGGGGCTGCCGTCGGAGCGAATCACCGGCGGACGGCCGTCGAGCACAGCGATCGTCGCCTCCGGGATCAGGCGGGAGAAGTTGAGATCGCCGCCGCCGTAGATGTTGGCGAAGCGGGTGACCGCCAGCGGCAGGCCGTAGGCGTTGGCGTAGCTGCGGGCGATGATGTCAGCGGCTGCCTTGCTGGCGTCGTAGGGATAGGCGGCACGCAGGGGGAGGTCCTCGCGGTAGGGCAGCTCGGGACTGGCGCCGTAGGCCTTGTCGGAGGAGGCGAAGACAATCCGCGCGGCCCCTCGCTCGCGGCAGGCCTCGAAGACGTTCCAGGCGCCGCGCACGTTGACTTCGAGCGTCTCCAGCGGCGATTCGCGGGCGACGCCGACGATCGTCTGCGCCGCCAGGTGGAAGACCGAGTCGCAGGCATGGACTGCAGCGGCAACGGATTCAGCGTCGCGCAGGTCCCCCTCGGCCAGCTCGACGTCGCCGCGCAGGCCGAGCAGGTCGAGCCCGGAGAGGCGCGGGCCGCCGACGTCGGCGATGCGCGGATCGGGTCGGTCGAGCACCCGCACCTCGTCGCCGCGGCGGAGCAGCACCCTTACGAGGTGGGAGGCGACGAACCCGTGCGCGCCGGTGACCAACGAGCGACTCATCGCAAAACCCCCTTCCGGTGCGCTTTATGCACCACTGGAGAGCAAAAGGCGCACCGGAAGGTCATCGGGTCGCCCCACTCGCCGCCGACGTGGGCCAGGGTGCGGCGCCGCTCGACCAGAGGTCGTTGAGCTCGACTGCGTCCTTGTAAGTGTCCATGCAGTCCCAGAAGCCCTCGTGCCGGTAGGCGCTCAGTTGACCATCCCCCGCCAAACGCTCCAGCGGTTGGCGCTCGAGCACGCTGTCCTCGCCGATGTAGTCCAGCGCGCCAGGCTCGAAGCAGAAAAACCCGCCGTTGATCCAGTGCTCGCTGCGCGGCTTCTCGACGAAACCCTCGACCTTGTCCTCCTCGCCGAGCCTCGCGACTCCCCATTGAAGGTGGGGCTGCACGACTGTCACTGTGCCGAGCGTGTCCTGTCGGTGGTGGAAGGCGAGCAGTTCCTCGAGGTCGATATCGGCGACGCCATCGGCATAGGTAGCGCAGAAGGTCTCCCCTCCTAGTCGCTCACCGAGCTGCGCGATCCGCCCTCCGGTCGGCGTATCGAGCCCGGTGTCGATGCACTCGACCTCCACCCCGTCGGGCCAGCCCTCGGCTGCCACGAACTCCTCGACCATCTCGCCCAGGTATCCCGTCGCCAGCAGAAAACGCTCAAACCCGTGCGCCGCATAGATGCCGATCACGTGCCAGAGGATCGGCCGGCCGCCGATCTCCACCAACGCCTTCGGCACCGACTCGGTCTTCTCGCGCAGCCTGGTCCCACGCCCTCCACAGAGAATGGCGGCCGGGGGCTTAGCGGTCATCCCGGTAGGGGTGGAGCGTCTTGCACTTTTTGGGCGTCCACCCCCGAGGCGACAGCAAATCCGTCTCCACCCAAAAAGTTAAGCGGAACCCCTACCGGGATGACCGCTCAACCACCCGCGACAGCCGGCAGGATCGTGACCTCGGCGCCGTCGTCGATCTGCGTCTCGAGCCCCTGCTGGAAGCGAATGTCCTCGCCGCTGACGTAGACGTTGACGAAGCGGCGCAGGTCGCCGTCCTGGGTGATCCGCTCGCGCAGCGTGCCGTGGGCCTCGAAGACCGCGTCGAGCACCTCGCCGACGGTGCCGCCGCTGACCTCGAGCTCGGCCTGGCCGTCGGTGGCGGCGCGCAGCTGGGTCGGAATCTTCACGGTGACTGCCATCAGACGCTTACCTCCTGGGCAAACTCGGACTCGAAGCTCTCGAGGTGGGGATCGATCTCGTGCATGCGGAACCTATCGCGGGTCGCGTCGAGCGTCTTCAGTCCCTCGCCGGTGATGTAGACGACGACGCGCTCGCCGGCCGCCAGCTCGCCGCGGTCGGCCAGCTTCTTCAGCACGCCGACGGTGACGCCGCCGGCCGTCTCGGTGAAGATGCCCGTGGTTTCGGCCAGCAAGCTGATCCCGTCGCGAATCTCGGCGTCGGTGACCGAGTCGACCCCGCCGCCGGTGCGGCGGGCCTGCTCGACCGCGTAGGGCCCGTCGGCCGGATCGCCGATCGCCAGGCTCTTGGCGATCGTGTCGGGGCGCTGCGGCTTGCAGACGTCCCAGCCTTCGGCGAAGGCGGTCGCGACCGGGCTGCAGCCCTCGGCCTGGGCGCCGTTGAAGACCGGCTGCTCCCCCTCGACCAGGCCAATGTCCAGCCACTCCTGGAAACCGCGGCCGACCTTGGTGAAGAGCGAGCCAGAGGCGATCGGGCAGACGACGCGGTCGGGCAGCTTCCAGCCGAGCTGCTCGGCGGTCTCGTAGGCGAGCGTCTTCGAGCCCTCGGCGTAATAGGGGCGCAGGTTGACGTTGACGAAGGCCCAGGGCCGGGTTTCGGCCAGCTGGGTGCAGAGGCGGTTGACGTCGTCGTAGTTGCCGCGCACGCCGACCAGGTTGGTGCCGTAGATGCCGGTGGCGAGCAGCTTTTGCTCCTCGAGGTTGGCGGGCACGAAGACATAGGAGCGCAGGCCGGCGGCGGCGGCATGGGCGGCGACGGCGTTGGCGAGATTGCCGGTCGAGGCGCAGGCGACGGTCTCGAAGCCGAGCTCCTGGGCCTTTGCCACGGCCACGGCGACGACGCGGTCCTTGAAGGAGTGGGTCGGGTTGGCGGCGTCGTTCTTGATCCAGATCTCGGCCTCCACCCCCAGGCGTTCAGCCAGGCGGTCGGCACGCAGCAGCGGCGTCAGCCCGGGCTCGAGCGGATCGCCGGGACGGCCCTCGAAGGGCAGGAAGTCGGCATAGCGCCAGATGCCCTGCGAGCCGGCCTGGATCTTGCGCTTGGTCTCGGCCGGCTCGAGCGCCGAGTAGTCGTAGGCCACTTCCAGCGGCCCGAAGCAGTTCTCACAGGCGAAGTGCGCGCCGAGGTCATAGGTCGCCCCGCACTCCTTGCACTTCAGGTTCTCGATTGCCATCCGATCTTTCCCTCTCGTTGCGTTACCGCCAACAAAAAAACCTCCGCCTTTTGTGGGGCAGAGGTCCGATCGGACTTTCCCCACATCTTTCAGGTCTGTGACCTGCTGGAGTTGGCACCTCCCCTGAACCTTGCGGTTCAGGGCGGTTGCCGGGGTTTCAACGGGCCAGTCCCTCCACCCCTCTAGATGTGGCGCTTATGTAGGCACGAACCATACCAGGGGGAATCTCGTTCACACCCTGGTGCGAATCGACGGCTAATCTTGTGCGCGCTATGCCCGACGAGACGATGAGCGTGAACGATGCCGAACCTTCCGAAGCCGAGGCTGCGACGCGTCGGCCGGCGCGACGAGCTCATCTCCGCGGCAGCTCAGGCTGAGCCGCAGGCACCGCGCGTCGAGCAGATTGACTCCTCCGGCCTGCGCTGGGTCAACATCGAGCGCCCCGGTGCGCTGGAGCGAACCTGGCTCGAGGAGAACTTCGACTTCCACGCGCTCGATCTCGAGGACGTGCTCTCGCGCAATCAGCGGCCGAAGATCGACGTCTATGACGATTACCTCTTCATCGTCCTCCACTTCCCCGTCTTCGATCCGGCCGCGGGGCGACT
>DATMIH010000053.1:0-39048 GCA_035554595.1 Solirubrobacterales bacterium | reverse complement strand
ACACACACCAAGGCGATCTACGCCGCCCGCATCAGGGGCTAAGCGCGGCTCAGGCCCTGCTGGGCGGTTGTGACCTGATGGGCGGCGAGTGCCCACTTGCGCTGCAGCTTTGGTTCGACCGAGCGCGTGTTGCATGACACCGTTGCCAGGCAGTCACCCCAGGTGTTGGTCGCGTCGATGTAGAGGTTGAGGGCACGCTCGGCCGCACCGCCGCTGGCGAGCAGGCAGGCCGCGCTCAGCTTGCCGGCGTCGATGCGGGCATAGACCGAGCGCACCCCCTGCACCTCGCGCAGGTAGTCGTCGTAGCTGAGGCCGCGGGCGAGGTCATCGCGCAGGCCCGCCATCGAGCCGACGAAGGGGCGCAACTGGCGACATGAGTCGCCGGCGCTGGCGACCTGCGCCGGTGAGGACGACGCCGCCTCGGTCGTGCTCGCCGGCTTGTCGGCAGCCTTCGTCCCGTCCTCGCCGCAGGCGCCCAGGATCAGCGCCAGGCCCAGCAGGATGCCGACTGTCGCCGCCGAGCTGAGCCGCATCGGCGTAGTGTAGAAATTCGCTGGATGCCGAGTTTGCGCAAGCTCGCGACCCTGGCGGCCACTCTTGTTGCTCTCATCCTGTTCACCGCTCCCTCGGCGCAGGCGAGCGGCGGCGGTGGCGTGCTGGTCGTCGGCGACAGCCTCGAGGAACTGACCTCGCCCTACCTTAAGCAGTACCTGCCGGGCGTGCCGCTCACCGTCAACGCGGTCGGTGGCTCCAACAGCTTCCAGATCTTCGACCTCTTCCAGGAAAGCTATGACCCGTCGCAGTCGGTGATCGTCTTCGACGCCGGCACCAACGACAATCCCGCTTATCCGGAGATCCTCGCCGCCAACCTGCGCAAGGTGGCGGCGGAGATCGGCGACCGCTGCATGGTTGTGCCGACCATCCACGGCCTTACCGTGAACGGCATCGACAGCGCCGGCAAGAACAGGGTGGTCGAGGAATTTGCCGCCTCACGACCGGGGACGCAGGTGCCCGACTGGGCGACCGCGGAGGAAACCCACCCCGAGCTGATGCAGGCCGACGACCTGCACCCGATCGCGGCCGGGGCCGAACTGCGCGCCCGCCTGATCGCGGGCGGGATCAAGGCCTGCCTCGGGATCGCCACGGCGCCGGTTGCCAAGCCGGCGCTTGGATCCGGCCCCGACCTGCCACCGGCCCACAAGCTGGCCCGGCGCGAGGCCGAGCTGCTCGACTCGATCATCGGCAGGGCACTGCGGCTCTTCCCGATCTCACTGGTCGGCGATGCCTGAACCGGTAGGGCGCGGCCAGCGCTACATGCCGGGCCTCGACGGCCTGCGCGCGATCGCGGTGCTCGGCGTCGTTCTCTACCACCTCAAATTCGGCTGGGCCGAAGGCGGCCTGCTCGGCGTCGGCGTCTTCTTCACCCTCAGCGGCTACCTGATCACCGACATCCTGCTCAACCAGGTCAACCACGGCGGGATCAAGCTGAAGTCCTTCTGGCTGGCGCGCGCTCGCCGCCTGCTGCCGGCGCTCTTCCTGATGCTGATCGTGGTGACGGCCTGGGTGACGGTGATCGGCCCGCACCAGCCAAGTGACTTCCGCGTCGCCGTGCTCAGCGCCGTCGGCTACGTCAACAACTGGTGGCTGATCCTCCACAACGTCTCCTACTTCGCCCGCTTCGCGCCGCCCTCGCCACTCAACCACCTCTGGTCGCTCTCGGTCGAGGAGCAGTTCTACATCGTCTGGCCCTTTCTGCTGATGGCGGCGCTCCACTTCGTGCCGGAAGCAAGACGTAAGGCCGGTCCGAGGCCGCGGCTGGCCGCCGTCGCCCTGCTCGCGGCGCTCTGCTCGGGGATCCTGATGGCGATCCTCTACCACCCCTCGCTCGATCCCTCGCGGGTCTACTACGGCACCGACACTCGAGCACTCGAGCTGCTGGTCGGCGCAGCGCTGGCGATGGTCTGGCCCAGCCGCCGCCTCACCAGCAAGGTGACGCCGCAGGCGCGGCGGGTGATCGACGCTGCCGGGCTCGCCGGCCTGATCGTGATCGGGCTGATGTTCTGGCGCTCGAACGAGTTCTCGCCCTTCCTCTACCGCGGCGGCTTCGCCCTGCTGGCGCTGGGCACGGCGCTCTCGGTCGCCGCCTTCGCCCACCCCGCCTCGCGCCTGGGGCCGATCGTCGGCTGCAAGCCGATGCAGTGGATCGGCGAACGCTCCTACGGGATCTACCTCTGGACCCTGCCGATCATCGTCCTCACCTCGCCCCAGGGGGTGCACGGCCCCAACCTGCTGCGGGCGATCCTGCAGGTGGCGGCGATCATGGTGGTGGCCGAGCTCTCCTGGCGCTACGTAGAGAACCCGATTCGCCATGGCGCCCTGGGCAGGCTCTGGAAGCGCTGGAAAGCGGGCGAGCTGCGACGCGTGCAGGTGTCGCGCGAGGGCTGGGTGGGTATCGCGGCGGCGGGTATCGTCGTCGTCGCGGCGATCGCCGGCCTGGCCGGGGTGGGCGCCTCCAACTCGCCCGCGATCGGCTCGGCCAACGTGGCCAAGACAGTCACAGTCAAGAACGCCAAGCGCAAGCCGCTGGCGACTTCGTGCGAAGGCGTCGTGCACATCGGCGACTCCACCTCCGAGGGCCTGGTCTCCGAAGAATATTTGCCCGGCAACGAGCTGATCGCGGCCCAGTACGCGCGCGTCGGCGCGACCACGGCGCACCTTGAGGTGGCCGGCGCGCGCTCGATCTACGAGAACTTCGAGGGCGAACCGAACGCCCAGGAAGTAGCCGAAGCGTGGAAGAACGAAGGCTTCAAAGGTTGCTGGGTGATCGCGATGGGGACCAACGAGGCGGCCAACGTCGCCGCCGGCTCCAACTTCACCTACGACGACCGGATCGAAAGCATGATGTCGACGATCGGCGATGAACCGGTGCTGTGGGTCAACGTCAAGTCACTGGTGCCGAGCGGCCCCTACGCGGCGGCGAACATGGTCAGCTGGGACAAAGCGCTGCGCGAATCCTGCGACCGCTACCCCAACATGCGCATCTACAACTGGGCCGCCGACGTGCAGGACAAATGGTTCATCCCCGACGGGATCCACTTCACCTCCGAAGGCTACGCGGCGCGCGGCCGGCTAATCGCCGACGCGCTGCTGGAAGCGTTTCCCAACACGGGACCGTTGAAGATGACCGACGCCAAGGACTGCGTCGTCTCGGGCTGAGCGGCTCATGATCATGCTAATATTACTCGTTCTTAGCACGATTATGGAACCCTTAGCACGATGCGCAGCTTCGTCGACCTCGACAAGACTTTTTCGGGCCAGCCACGCGAGCTCGGCGCCATCCTCTCGCGGATCGACACGGGCCGCGGCCAGGAGCGCCTCTTCGAAGACCAGGCGCCCGAACTGCTGAAGCGCCTCTCCGAGGACGCACGGATCGCCTCGATTACTGCCTCGAATGCGATCGAGGGCGTTGTCGTGGAAGAGGACCGCGCGACCCGGATTGCAGAAGGGGCACGCTTTCGCAACCGCAACGAGCGCGAGTTTGCCGGGTACCGGGACGCCGTCGACACGCTCATGCGGAAAGACGACAGCGAGGCCCTGTCGGTTCCATTTGTACTGGCGCTCCATCGCATGCTCTTTGAGCACACCAATGGCCGGGGCGGTCACCTAAAGACCGACCAGAACCTGATCGTCTCCTTTGAAACAGGCAGGCGAGAGGTCATCTTTACTCCAGCGGCACCCGAGGAAACCGAGTTCCTGCTCACTGAGCTGCTGGTGCGCTACGAAGCGGCCCAGGCCGACGCAAGGACTCACCCGCTCGTCTTGATCGGAGCGCTGGTCCTCGACCTTCTCGCCATCCATCCCGTCGCCGACGGCAACGGCAGGCTGGCTCGCCTCGTAACCACTCACGAGCTGCTCGCGCAGGGCTACGGCGTAACCCGCTACATCAGCATCGAGCAGCGCGTCTTCGAGTCGAAGAACGCCTACTACGCGAGCCTCTACGAATCCCAGCGTGGCTGGCATGAGGGCGAGCACAACATCTGGCCCTGGATTACCTTTCTGGCGCGAACGGTTGACGCGGCCTACGTCGAATTTGGCCAACGGGTTGCAAGCTCGCGTGAGGAATCAGGCGGCAAGCAGGAGAGGGTGCGCCACTACATACTCGAGGAGGCCCCCGCCGAATTTCGCCGGCGGGACATCGAAAGGGCGCTGCCCGGCGTCAGCAACGCCACGATCCGTCTCGCCCTCAACCAACTGCGTGACGCAGGCCAGATCAAGGTCGTGGGCTCCGGTCCCTCAGCACATTGGGCCAAGTCAGAAGAGTCGCCGCCCTAGAAGATCTGGGCGTCGAGGAAGCCGGCGATGAGGACGAGCCAGCCGCCGATCTCGGCGACGATCAGCGTCGCCATGAAGGTCTCGAGCCCGCGCACCGGGCGGCGGAACTGGTTGTCGGTGTCGCGCTTGATGCCGTGCACCATGTAGCCGAAGACTGCGGCGTAGAAGTAGAAGGCCAGCGCCCCGGCGGCGAGCAGGTTGACCAGCACGCCCCAGCCGCTGAGCTCGACGAAGGTCGCGATCAGCAGCAGGGCGAAGCTGTAGAGCAGCGCCGCTCGGTGGGCGATGTCGGTGTAGGGATGCGCCAATCCCTCCTCGGAGGCGTCCATCTGGCGAAACTTCAGCACCCCCAACAACAGCGCCCAAAGGAACATCAGCGCCGCCGCCAGCAGCACCACCTTCGTATCGTCTCCCAAGACCACCTGCCCTGAATACCAGCTAGGAGAAAGCCATGCCAGGCCCCACCACGATCACCGGCGTCGACTTCGCCACCGTCTTCGTCACCGACTACCCCGCTGCGATCGAGTTCTACTGCCAGACCCTCGGCCTCGAGCAATCAGTCGACTACGGCAAAATCCCCGGCGGTGAGGTCGAGACCGGCAACCTCACCCTGCAGGTGGTCGACGCCGCCGCAATCGGCCGCGAGTTCGAGCCAAACACCCACCCGATCGCCCTCCACGTCGAAGACGTCGAAGCCACCCGCGCCGAGCTCGAGTCGAAGGGGGTCAAATTCCTCGCCGACACCCTCGACAGCGGCGTCTGCCACATGGCGTTCTTCGCCGACCCCGCTGGCAACAACCTGATGATCCACAACCGCTACGCGCCGAGGAACTGAGCGAGCGCCTCTCAAAGCCGTCTATCTAGGGGGAGTCGAGGGAATCTGCCGCGCCGTCGAGAGCTACGAAGACCTGCCCCTGGGAGGCACTGAGCGGCTGGCTACACGAGTTCGTCGGCTTCGCCGCCACCAAGCACACCCTTGCCGAGGATCTACTCGCCTACATCGACCGCGACTCCGAGGTCTTCACCGCCTGCGGCGGCGCGATCTACGGCGTCGGCGAGCCCCTGCTCAAACGAGCCCAAGAGGCCGGCGCAGTCCCTCCGACGCCGACATCGCCGACGTCACCAAGATGGTCAGCGGCATAGGGGCGATCCGCACCGCCGACGCCGAGCGGATCGACCGAATTCTTGGCGTGGCGCTGGACGGGCTGCGGGCTTGACCGATGCCCCAGTACTGCTGAAGCCGCTCGGCATCAGCGATCCACCAACCCCGATGCCCAACGACTGGTTGGGGAGTACCCACTCGATGATTTCGCCCTCCGCACCGGACCCGCCACCTATCGCCAGCCGCCGCAAATGGGGAAAGGCGATCGAGTCCTCTTTCCCACCGTCATCCACGCGCGCGCGTTTGCCGAGGGAGAAATTCTCGGCAACCCGGATGGAAACGGGATCCGGTTTGGGGGCTCCGCTGGCCTTGGGTCTACCCCTGCCGCGTCGATGCCTGGGTACCGCTCATCGATCAGGACCCACGGACGTCCAGGGTAGCCCTCGGCAGGCTGTTGGCCGCATTCAGCTCGGCGGCGGCTTCGCGAAACTAACCCTCGACGATCACGACAAGATCTTGAGCGCCCTAACGAGCCAACCTACGGCTCAGCGACGCTGATCCAGCAACGCGCTTCATAGACGAAATCGCAATTGGCGAGCAGCTCAAGGAAGCGGGAGCATGGAGTGGCTCAGGAGAGGAGCAGGAACGCGGCGCGGCGTGCGGCGGCTTCCTCCTCAGCCTGCCGGGCGATGGCGATCTGCTGCATCTGCGCCTGGAGCGCGTGGGCCTCAGCCCTGACGGCCGCGTAGTACTCGCTTCGACCCCTGTCGTTGAATGGGAAGTCCTCGGGTCGTGGGCCGCCTCCGCTAAGGATCGCGAGCTCGGTGTCGGGCCGGGGGTCTCTGAAGCCCTGCGGAGCCAACGGGTTGTTCCAGGGGTGCCTGTCGAGGGCGCCGAAGGGGTGCTGGGTGGCATAGATGCCCACTAGTGAGACCCTTCCTCACGCGCGAGCAGATAGCGGACCGTGAGAGGAGCGGAGATGCTCTCGGCAAGATCGGAGCGAAAGAGGCCGCGGTCCTCGGAGGCCTCGAGGACCGACCAGCCCTCCCGCGCCAGCTCGTCAAGGGTCTGGGCAACGTCGGCCATCGGGAAGTGGTGATCCCAGGTGAGGATGTCCGGATAGGGAAGCCGGCGTCCGCCCTCGAGAAGCTCACGCTCCCACACCCTGACGCTCTCAAGCTCGGCGGAAGCCCCCGTGACGTCTTGCGGGGATGGATCCGGGTGCGCCTCCTTCGCCGCATTGCGGATCTCCTCGTCGATCGCGTTCTGCGGCGTTTCCTCGGGAAACTGGATGGTTGAGCCGTCGGGGAAGGTCACAGTCGGCTTGCGATCCTCGACCTGGAATGGATTGGGGTTGGGCACCAAGATGACCTCGACCTGGGTCTGGTCGATGAACTCCTCCCGAGCCTTCTCGACCTTCTCCTTCGCCCTCGACAGCATGTCCTCCGCCGCGCTGCGCCACTTTCCGAGCAAATCCTCGGCCTGCCGCTTGTCTGACCACTCCGACGGCGTGTCATCGGTAAAGCAAACGCGCCAGCGGGTGGCGTGGCTGACGACGAGAAAGCCGTGTCGATTCGGCTTGTGGCCGGGGGGTGCGATTCGCGGACGATACGGCGTTTGCTCGAGGCAAGCGCAAGTCTCAAAGCGGGAGCGACGGGACTCGAACCCGCGACCTCTGGCGTGACAGGCCAGCGCTCTAACCAGCTGAGCTACGCCCCCGGAAGGCAGGGCAGACTAGCGCCCGGCGGTCATTATCTCAGGGTCGCTGGATTTGGAGGTGGAAGGGTCCTCCGTGGGGGCTTTTTGAGGTGATGACGAGGCGGAGGTGGTGCTGGCCGCAGACGGTGTAGTCGAGCTGGTGGCTGGGGTCGAGGCCGTTGCGGGAGCTGCGCAGGAGCCTGCCGGCACGGCTACGAAGGGCCAGTTCGTAGCCGTGCCTGGACAGACTGCTTGGGCGCAGGCTGACCAATCCGTCGAGCGGTGTGCGCAGGGACTCGACGGCTGCGCCCTCCCCCCTGGCTGGAACGTGCCCGGACAGCGTCAGGCTGGTCCGCCCCTGCCAGGGCTCGAGGGTGTCTTCCCGGATCGCTTTGAAGGCGGCCTCGTTTGGCTTCAGCGCGGGGCTGTAGCGCCAGGGGACCGAGAGGTTGGGGAAGCGGTAGTGGGCGAAGGCCTCGGCGAAGGCCTCGCCCGGGTCCTCGAAGTAGTGGGTGCCCTCGTCGCCCGGGTAGAGGCGACCGCTGCGCTGGCCGCGGCAGACGCCCTCGACGCTGGCCCAGCGCTCCGGCCCCCAGTCGATCGCGCTGCCGAAAGGCGGCGGCATCTCGCGGTGCTGGGCGACGTGGTGGCCGTACTCGTGGGCGAGCACAAAGTCGAAGCTGGCGCCGTCGCCGTCGGCTTCTTCGTAGCCGCCGATGACGATCTTGTTTTCGCCGCTGAAGTAGCAGGCCTCGGCGCCGAAGCCGCAGTCGAAGCCGAGCTGGAATTCGCTGTCGAGCTGGACCGTGAGCAGGCTGACCTCAGGGCCATGGATCAGGGTGCCGATGAAATCGGCGACCTGCTGCGGGTCGGTGACGTCGCACTCCTGCGCGCAGGCTTCGGTCACCGAGACGGCGATCGTCGCTCCGCTGCCGTCGTCGATCGAGTAGCGCTGCGACGACGCGGATGCCGATATCCGCGCCGCCGCAGTGCCAGGCTCGCCCAACACGACGTCGTGCATCGGTACCGCCGGTGACGGCACCTCGAGCGTGACGCCCGGATTGGGACGCTCGGCGACGGCCCCTCCCGGGACCGCCAGGAGAAGCAAGATCATGGCTATGCCCGCAAGCGCCCCCGCCGGGCGCCCGCTCACGGAGCTGGACCCGGCCTTATCTCGTAGGCGTGGGCTGGAAGCGTGGCGGAGAGGGGACGGTGGGCAGGTATCTGCCCCCCATTGACCACCCTTGAGGTGGTGAAGGGAGGGTGAGTCCCGCTGGCGGCCGCTCGCCCCCGCGCCGGTCGCGCCGCCCAGCGCCCCCGCGCCGGTTCGGCGCCCAGCAGCGAGGACCAGGTGGTGGTGCCGATCGCGCCGTCGACCGGCAGGCCGTTGGCCACCTGGAAAGAGCGCACCGCCGAGTAGGTCTGCTTGCCGAAGACACCGGTGACGGGAAGCTGCGTCTGCCCCGCGCCAACCAGGTGCTCCTGCGCCCAGACGACGAGGTCGCCGCGACTGCCGCGCTTGAGCAGCGGGTGTTCGGCGATCGGGTGGTAGCCGACCAGCGGTTCGTTCGCGGTCGAGCCCAGCGCGCCCCAGCCGGCGGTGCTGGTCTCCTGCCAGTCCCACCAGCTCGGCGCCAGGCCGTAGCTGGCGGCGAAGCGGCGGAAGCGCAGGAGCTGGCCGGCGCCGGGGTTGTCGTAGGTCTGCCCGATCGGGTAGATCGGGTGGCCCCAGAGTCGGTTGAAGAGGTAGGTGTGCTCGAAGACGGCGCGTACCGAGGTGCCGATCGCCTTCCAGTACATCTGCGGCTGGTTGAAGGTCGCCCCTTCCGGCCCGAAGAAGACCGAGTAGGGGAAGGCCGGGTGATAGTCGACGTAGGGGAAGCCGGCGAGCGAGAGCGGGAATTCGGCACCGATGCGGGCGCGCAGGGCACGGATGTAACGTTCGGCCGAGGCGTAGTGGCCTTCGTACTCCGCCTCGGCATCGATCACCAGGCAGTCCGCTCCGCGGCGCACCGCGGCGGCGCCGATCTTGGCCTCGGCGACCGGGCTCACGCCGTAGACGAACTGCCAAGCGCAGACATCGAGCCCGCCGGCGTGGAGGGCTCTGACCAGGCCGGAGTTGAACTGGCTCCAGTAGCTGCCGGCGTCGCCGGACTTGATGTAGAGCGTGCCGATGCCGGCCTGCTTGGCGCGGGCGACGATGCGGCTGAGGTTGCCGCCTTCGGAGTGATCGACGTACCAGATCCACATGCCCTGGCGGTCGAACGGCGTGCCGGCGGCGGTTTCGGTCGCGGGGACGGCAGCTTCACCGGCTCCACCCGGAATTGCGCAGGCAGGGGTTGGCATGTACGCGAGGAGCGACATTGCGAGAACGGTGATCGCGAAGAGCACTGGGCGGAACCCTGGCGCCGCGGAAGAGCTGGTCTTCACGTCAACTGGGAACACGGTAGCGGCGATTTCGCTGCGGGCAAAGAAACCGTCATACCATTGGCGTACCGAAACTGAGCACGGACGGTCTGGGGCGCTTGCGGATTGTCGATCGGCGAGCACGCGGCGCCTAGTATGGGACACATCCCTTGAGTTAGTCAGCTAGATCGAAGCCATCTCCCCCTCCCGCAAGATCCTCTGCACCGGCGCCCTGATCAGCGCCTCGCTGGCGACGGTCGGCGCGCCCGGGCCCGCGGCAGCGGCGACGCCCGCACCGGTGCGGGCTCGTCTCTCCCAAGCCGGGCGGCGGCTGATCTTTAGCCTGCGGACCTCAAAGCCAGAGGCGCTCGCCGGGCTCAGCCGACTACCGGTGGGCAGCGGCTCGTCCTCGCTCTGCCTCGAGCTGCGGGCCGGCGGCGGTGCGGGCGAACGGCGGCTCTGCATCGGCGGCGCCGGCAAGGCCACGAAGCGCGTCGGGCTCGAGCTGCTCAACGCGGCCGGCGAAGTGACCGACAAGGAAACGGTCCCGGCGCGGCTCAAGCGCCCCCAGCCCGACAAGCTCGTCCTCGCTCTGCTCCCCGCTGACGCGGGCCTCGCTCCACAGCGCTACCGCTGGCGCGTCGTCGCCCGCACGGGCGGCTGCCGCGCCAAGCGCCGGGGCGCCTGCGAAGCGAGCCTGCCGACCAGCGGCGCCCGGCTCTTTCGCCTGCGATCCGTGCGCGCGGTCGGTTGCAGCGGCGGCAGTGCCGGGCTCGACACCAACGGCCCGCGTGAGCGCAACGTCGTCGCCCTCACCTTCGACGACGGCCCGAGCGAATACACGCCGCGTTTCCTCCAGGTGCTGCGCGAAAAGCACGTCCCCGCAACCTTCTTCGAGATCGGCCAGGAGATGTCGCGCTACCCCGCAACGATGCGCCAGATCCTCCGCGAAGGAGATGAGATCGGCAACCACACGATGCACCACACCGAATTCCCCGGCTACGGCGCCATCGCCCCGGCGACGACGCTGGCCGAGTCGATCACCCACTTCCGTCCCTGCCTGTTCCGCCCACCCGGCGGCGCGATCGATTCCGCGGTGATCGGCGCCGCGGCCGCGGACGGCCTGCGCACGATCACCTGGGATGTCGACCCGGCCGACTGGTCGACGCCCGGCACGGGCGCGATCTACAGCCGAGTTGTCGACGCCGCCCAGCCCGGCTCGATCATCCTCATGCACGACGGCGGTGGCCCTCGCGACGAGACCCTGGCAGCGCTGCCGCAGATCATCGACACCCTGCGCGCCCGCGGCTACGGCTTTGCCACCGTCACCGACCTGCTCGGCCAGCGGATGATCTACAGGCCCTACGGCTGAAACAGGTGCAACGTTTTGTTCCTCTGCTGGGGCCTCAAAACGTTGCACCTCGACAAAGGCGAGCGGATTCATCCAATCGTCGCTCGGCCGCGTAGGCATAGGCGATGAAGATTGCGATCGTCGGAACCGGCGTCTCGGGACTCGTTGCCGGACATCTCCTCCACCCTGAGCACGAGATCACCGTCTACGAGGCGGGGGCGCGGGTCGGTGGCCACTCGCACACGGTCGAGGTCGAGAGCGGTGGCGAGAGCCACTGGATCGACACCGGCTTCATCGTCTTCAACGACCGCAACTACCCCAACTTCGAACGGCTGCTGGAGCAGCTCGAGGTCCCCAGCCAGCCCTCGCACATGGGCTTCTCAGTCTCCGACGGGCGCGGCGAGTTCGAGTACTCGGGCACGCCGCGCGGCATCTTCGCCCGCAAGGCCCACCTACTCAGCCCCGCCTTCTTCGGCATGCTGCGCGACTGGCGCCGCTTCAACCGCGAGGCCCAGGCCCTGATCGGGATGAACGGCACCGCGCCCTCGCTGGGCCAATGGCTGGAGCAGCAGGGCTTCTCGCGGCACTTCATCGAGCGCCTGATCGTGCCCCAGGCCTCCGCCGTCTGGTCGGCCGACCCGGAGCAGATGTGGAGCTTCCCGGCCAGCTTCATGGCCGAGTTCTTCGACAACCACGGCATGTTCAGCCTGCGCGACCGGCCGCGCTGGCGCACCGTGGTGGGCGGCTCGCGCAGCTATGTCGATGCAATCACCGCCCCCTGGCGCGACCGCATCCGCCTGCGGGCGCCGGTGCGCCGGATCGAGCGGCTCGACGACGGCGTGCGGATCGCCGCCGATGGTTGCGAGAGCGAGGAGTTCGACCAGGTCGTGATCGCCGCCCACTCCGACCAGGCGCTGGCGATGCTCGCCGACCCGAGCGAGGCCGAGCGCGAGATCCTCGGCGCGATCCCCTACCAGCGCAACGAGGCCGTCCTCCACACCGACACCTCGCTGCTGCCGCGGCGGCGCACCGCCTGGGCGAGCTGGAACTTCCACCTCACCGAGCCCGCCAGCGGACAGACCACCGTCACCTATTGGATGAACAACCTGCAGCGGCTGCGGGCCGACCGCGAGTTTCTGCTCACGCTCAACCGCGGCGAGGCGATCGACCCGGCAAAGGTGCTGCGCCGCTTCAGCTACGAGCACCCCGTCTATACCGCCGAGGGCGTCGCCGCCCAGGCCCAGCACGCTGAGATCAGTGGAGTGCGGCGCACCCGCTACTGCGGCGCCTACTGGGGCTGGGGCTTCCACGAGGACGGCGTGGTGAGCGCGATCCGGGCCTGCAAAGCCCTCACGAACCCGCTGACTTCGTCTTTGGTGGGGCATACGGAGTCAGAAGGGCGAACTCAGCAGGAGGTGGGAGCGCTTTGAGCGCTTCCGCCGTCTATGAGGGGTGGGTGCGGCATCGGCGCTTCGAGCCAATCGAGCACTCGTTCCGCTACCCGCTCTTCCTCATGTACCTCGACCTCGATGAGCTGCCCGGGGTGCTCGATCCCTACCCGCTCTTCTCCGCCCGGCGCTCCGCGCCCGCCCACTACCGGCGCTCCGACTACATGGGCGACTCCGACCGCCCGCTGGCCGAGTGCGCCCGTGACGCGGTCGAGGCCGAGACCGGCAGCCGCCCGGCCGGTCCCGTGCGCCTGCTCGCCAACCTGCGCTACCTCGGTCACGTCTTCAACCCGGTCAGCTTCTACTACTGCTTCGAGCAGACCGGGGAGCGGGTAGATGCGATCGTGGCCGACGTCAACAACATCCCTTGGGGCGAGCGCCATCCCTACGTCCTGGCGCGCGGGTCGCGCCACGGGGCCGTGCTGACCGACGAGCTCGAGAAGACCCTCCACGTCTCCCCGCTGATGGGGATGGACCAGACCTACGGCTTCCGCGCAAGCGAACCTGGCGAGCGGCTCAGCGTCCACATCGAGTCCCGGCCGGTGCAACGCGTTACGGCTCTCGGAGAGCCGCAAAACGTTGCACCCCCGGAGCCGAAGGCCTTCGACGCCACGCTCTCGCTGCAACGCAACGAGCTCAGCCGCGCCCGGCTGGCCGGGATGCTGGCCCGCTACCCGGCGATGTCGCTGCAAACCGTCGCCAAGATCTACGCCCAGTCGCTGCGCCTGAAGCTGAAGGGAGCGCGCTACTTCCCTCATCCCGAGGGGAGGAAGCCGAGGGGGTTCCTCTCGCCGTGAGGGACCAGCTCGCCCGCACCGCCGTCTCGCAGGTGCTGCGCCGGCTGTGCAATGGTCGCATCGACGTCGTCGAAGCCGGTCGCGAGCGCGGCTTCGGCCCGGCCAGCGCCGAGCTGCGGGCGAGGATCACCGTCCACGACCCGGCCGCCTGGCGCGGCGCCTTGCGTGGCAGCGTCGGCCTCGGCGAGACCTACGTCGACGGTCTCTGGGAGACCGATGACCTCGTCGCGCTGATTCGCATCGCCGCCCGCGAACTGGGCGAGGCCGGCGGCGTGCGTGGCGCCGTCGCCAGGCCGCGCGGCTGGGCCCACCGGATCCGCGGCCTCGTCCCCGACAACACGCGCACCGGGGCGCGCAAGCACATCGCCGCCCACTACGACCTCGGCAACGAGCTCTTCGCCTCCTTCCTCGACGAGCGCATGCTCTACTCCTGCGCCTATTTTCCACAGGAGGGCGCCAGCCTCGAGGAAGCGCAGCTGGCGAAGCTGGAGCGGATCTGCAACGAGCTACGGCTCGGGCCGGAGAACCACCTGCTGGAGATCGGCAGCGGCTGGGGCGGGCTGGCGATCCACGCCGCCCGCGAGCGCGGCTGCCGAGTGACGACGACGACGATCTCCCCCGCCCAGCACGAGCTGGCCAGCCGCCGGGTGCGCGAGGCCGGCCTCAGCGACCGGGTCGAGGTCTTGATGAAGGACTACCGCGACCTGCACGGCAGCTATGACCGGCTGGTCTCGGTGGAGATGATCGAGGCGGTTGGCTGGCGCCACTTCGACGAGTACTTCCGACGTTGCAGCGAGCTACTCAGCTCCAAGGGCCTGATGCTGCTGCAGGCGATCACGATCGACGACCACCTCTATGAGGCCGAGAAGGCGGCGCGCAGCTTCGCCAACACCCACGTCTTCCCCGGCGGCTGTCTGCCCTCCAACAAGCTGATCGCCGACTGCCTGGCGCGCGTTACCGACATGCGTCAGGTATGGATGGCGGACATCACTGCGCATTACCCGCCCACCCTCGCCAGCTGGCGCCGGCGCTTCTTCGAGACCTGGGAGCGGCTGCGCGCCAGCGGCTACGACGATCGCTTTCGCCGCCTCTGGGAGTTCTACCTCTGCTCCTCGGAGGCGGGCTTCCGCGAGCGCCGGATCAGCGACGTGCAACTACTGCTGGCCAAGCCCGGGTGGCAGTGAGCGAAGAGCGCCGCGAACCGCTGCTGCTGCTCCACGGCCTCGGCGGCTCGAAGGAGATCTGGGCACCGGTGCTCGGCCTGCTCGAGGCCGAGCGGGCGCCACTGGCGCTCGACCTGCCGGGCTTCGGCGCCGAGCCGCCGCTCGCCGCGCAAGTCGAGCCGAGCGCCGCCAACCTGGCGGCGGCGGTGCACGAGCGCTGCCTTGAGCTGGGAATCGAGCGACCCCACGTCGCCGGCAACTCGCTCGGCGGCTGGGTCGCGCTGGAGATGGGACGGGCCGGCTGGGCCTCCTCGGTGACGGCGATCTCCCCAGCCGGACTCTGGCGCGCACCGATCGGCGAGCGCCGGGTCAACGCCCAGCTCTGGGCGCGGCGGCTGCGCCCGCTGGTCGCCCTGGCCCTGCACAGCCGCAGCCTGCGCGAGCGCATGCTCGCCACCTTCGCCGCCCACCCGGAGCGCATCCCCGCAAAGGAGGGACGCAAGCTGGTGCTGGGCTGGATCGACGCCAACGGCTATGACGGCGCCAACCGGGCGATGCGCACCCACGTCTTTGACCCGACTGGCTACCCGGAGATACCGGTGACCCTGGCCTGGGGCGAGCTCGACCGCCTGGTCCGCCCGCCGCGTCCCGAGCGCCGGCCCGCCGGCACTCGCTACCTCGCCCTGCCCGAGGTCGGCCACACGCCAACTTGGGACGACCCCGAGCTGGTCGCCGCGACGCTTCTGGAGGGCAGTGCGGTCGCGGTCGCGGGCTGATCCCGCCGCTGAGTTGAGTCTGGGAGAGTTCCCCAATTGCCAGCCGTGAATTAGCTCCCGGAAGGAGACGCGCTTGATCATCGAGAGGACCGAGAACCCGCAGTGGCTGTCCAACGCTTACCTGGTCGCCGACGAAGCGGGCGGCAAGGGGGTCCTGATCGACGGCAACGACGACCTCGGGCCCCTGCTCGAGCGGGCCAAGCAGGACGGGGTCGAGATCACCCACATCCTGATCACCCACCCCCACGGCGATCACATCGCCGGCCTCGCTGCGGCGCAGGAGCAGCTCGGCGGCGTGCCGATGGTCGCCCACGCCGAGGCCCTGGCCGAAATCGAAGACGAGGTCGCCGAGACGATCGCCGACGGCGAGACGCTCAGCACCGGCGACCTGCTGATCGAAGCGATCTCGACCCCGGGCCACGCAGCCGGCCACGTCGCCTTCCTCGTCAACGGCACCGACCTCTTCACCGCCGACGTCCTCTTCAAGGGCACTGTCGGCGGCACGATGGCGCCGGGCGCGAGCGGCTTCGCCGACCTCAAGTCCTCGGTGATGAAGCTGATGGAGCTGTCGCCGGGGACCACCGTCCACCCCGGCCACCGCGAGCCGACCACGATCGGCGAGGAGCGCGAAGGCAACCCCTTCGTGCGAATCTGGCGCGGCGAGGACGAGACCGGCGAGGAGGCGGTGACTGTCTGGGGACGCCCGGCGACGATGAAGCTCTGGGCGCCCGATTACGACGGCGGCAACAAGGCCTGGATCGTCTTCGACGACGACGGAACCGAGGCGATCGTCGGCGGCTCCCAGGTCGAGCGAGGCTGAACGCAGCGAGACCCGCCGGAGCGGGCCTCGCGCGCCAGGGAGAGGATCAAGCGGTTACTTAATCACCGCTTCCATCAGCAGCCAGCAACCGTCGGTGTAGGTCGGCAGGACGAAGGGGCCGCTCGGATCGGGGTTCAGGTAGGGCGAGGAGATCAGCGTGTTGTCGCCTCCGGAGGAGCAGCGGACCAGCGGGGCGATGCTGCCGCGCAGGGCCAACTGCTGTCCCTTCCTGACGGGAAAGTTGGTCTGGAAGGACTCGACGTGGTAATGGTCGTTTTCGAAGTTGGCTTCGGTCTGGCCCTTGTAGAAGATGCGGCGGCCGTCGTTGACGACCCTCACCCGGTCGGGGCCAAACATCGAGTGCCTAACGTCGGCGAGCTGCAGCCGGAAGTTGCCAGGCCCTCCGGCAATTAGGCGGATTTCCTTGATGATGCCCCGGCGGGGCGCCCGCTCGCCGCCGTCGGGGCGGCCGTAGGCTTCGTTGAGCACCATCGTGCACAGCGGTGCGAGTTCCGGGTCCGGTTCCATGCCTTCCGGCAATTTGCAGGCGAGCCCCGGCATCGAGTTGGAGGGCTGCACTGTTGGGTTCAGCTTCGCGCCGAACTTGACGACAGGCTTGGCCTGGCCGGCAGCCGGGACAACGGCGAGGGCGAGGCAGACGAAGGCGGCGATGATGCCGGCGCGGCGGGCGATCTTCTGGGCGGTGCGATTGCGTGTCATTTGAGTCTCCTTTGGGCCTGTTTGGGCGGTGAGTGCCTTGTGCGAACACCTTCGCCCGATCCGGCCGCCCCTCCCAGACCCCCCAGGGGTGGACCCCCTCACCCCTTCCCCGGCCCTTCCGGTGCGCTTTATGTGGCTATAGCCCGCATAAGGCGCACCGGAAGCGAGGCGGCTCGTAGGATCAGCGCCTATGAATGCGGAGCCGCGACAAACCAGCGCCGCCGAGTTGAAGGTGCAGATCGAGGCCGAACGGGGCGGGCGGCCCTTCCTCGTGCTGCGCGACGGAGCCGGCGAACAGCGGATCGTCGTCGTAGAGGACGGCACGTCCGAGCTCTGGGTTGGGCGCGGCGAGGCGGCCGGGTTGCGGATCGAGTGGGATGAGGAGGTCTCCGCCCTGCACGCCCAGATCGAGGTGGTGGCCGGCGAGTGCACGCTGCTCGACGACGGTCTCTCTCGCAACGGCTCCTTCGTCGGCACGGAGCGCGTGCGCGGGCGCAAGCACCTGCGCGACGGCGACACCCTGCGCTTCGGCCGCACCACCGTGCTCTTTCGCCGTCCCGGCGAGTCCGCCCCGGAAGCGACCGTCGTCGCCACCGAGGTCCCGGCCGCGGCGACGATCTCACCCGGCCAGCGCCGCGTCCTGCTCGCCCTCTGCCGCCCCTTCAAGGACGGCGCCGCCTTCGCCACGCCTCCCACCAACCAGGCGATCGCCGATGAGCTCCACCTCAGCGTCGACGCGGTCAAGACCCACCTGCGGGCCCTCTTCGAGAAGCTCGAGCTCGAGGACCTGCCGCAGAACCGCAAGCGCGTCGCCCTGATCGAGCGGGCGCTGCAAAGCGGCGTCGTCGCCCCGCGCGACCTGTAGCTGGCACGCGGTCGACCTTTAGCCCTCAGGCACACCCTGGACGCATATGCGATTGGAGTGCGTGCGCATTGCGCCCACACTCAATCGTTAGTTCTGCGGATCACTCCTTTTTCGATCGCAAGGCAATCGCGTGACGTTCGCACTAACCACAGACCAGATCCAGGAATTCGCCTTCGACTGGTATCCCGTCTTCGGTGTCGTCTTCATGGCGATGCTGCTCTTCGTCTTCTTCCGGCTGATGCGGACGACGATGGGCACGACCAAGCCGGAGACGGTGAAGGCGAGCAAGACCGCACCGGTGCTCTGGGACGACGTGCAGGGCGTCGATGCGGCCAAGGACGAGCTGATGGACGTCGCCGAGTGGCTGCGCGACCCCAAGCGCTTCGCCGCGCTGGGCGCCCAGCCACCGCGCGGGGTGCTGCTCTTCGGTCCTCCCGGGACCGGCAAGACGATGCTGGCGCGGGCGGTTGCCGCGCAGGCCGGCGTCGACTTCTTCGCCGCCTCGGGCTCGAGCTTCGTTGAGATGTTTGTCGGGAGGGGTGCCGCCCGCATCCGGCGGCTGTTCAAGGAGGCGCGCAAGTCAGGGCGCGCCGTGATCTTCATCGACGAGCTCGATGCCGTCGGTGGAGCGCGCAGTGGTGGAGGCGGCGATGGTGGCTCTAGTGAGCGCGAGCAAGCGCTCAATCAGCTGCTGGTCGAGCTCGACGGATTCGAGCGCGATCCCGGCACGGTGATCGTCATCGCCGCCTCCAACCACGTCGACAAGCTCGACCGCGCGCTGCTGCGCCCGGGCCGCTTCGACCGTCAGGTGCTGGTTTCGCCACCGGACCGCGACGGCCGCGAGGCGATCCTGCGCGCCCACGCCAAGGGCAAGCCGCTGGCCGACGACCTCGACCTCACCGATGTCGCCCGCAAGACGACCGGGATGACCGGCGCCCAGCTCGCCAACGCGCTCAACGAGGCGGCGATCATCGCCGGCCGCGCCGAGCGCAAGGCGACGGCGCGCGAGGACCTCGACGAGGCGCTGCTGCGCCAGTCGGTCGGCTCCCAGCAGGCGCGACGACTGAACCAGAAGGAGCGCCGCATCGTCGCCTACCACGAGGCCGGCCACGCGCTCTGCCGCCGGCTGCTCGGCCTCGACCCGCCGGAGATCCTCAGCATCGTCCCGCGCGGCCCGGCGCTCGGCTTCGTCGGCCACTCGCCCGAGGAGGACACCTACCTGAAGTCGCGCGACGAGCTGATCGACGAGGTCGTCACCCTGCTCGGCGGCCGCGCCGCCGAGGAAGAGGTGTTCAACAACTCCTACTCCGGGGCCGCCGATGACCTAGTCCGGGTGCACGCCGTCTGCAAGCAGATGGCGGCGGAATTCGGCATGGGCGTCTCGCTCGACGCCGACGGGGCGCCGCCGATTGCGCTGCCGACCGGCGACTACGCCGTCTCCGACCAGACCCGTCGCGACGTCGACCGGGCGGCGATGGTGCTCGCCCGCGAAGCGCACCGCCGCGCCCGTGCGCTGCTGGCTAGCAACCGCGAATGCCTCGACAACCTCGCCGCCAACGCGCTCGAGCGTGAGACCCTCACCCGCGAGGACCTCGACGAGATCTTCGCCGCCCATGAGCTGCACACCCCCTCGCGCTCGGGAATGCTCGATCGCGCCGTGGCCGCGCTTTCCTCGGAGGCGCCGGAGCCGAGCTAGCATCATCGGCAGAGATGGCGCCCCCGACAGACCCCGACTCGCACTACTTCCCCCCCGGCCGCTCGATCGCGCGGATGGTCCACGGCGAGCGCTCGGTCGGCCTGCTCTACGGCCAGCGGGCGCTGCTGATCGGCGCCTTGGAGCCGCTCACCTACACCGGCACGATGATGAGCACCCGCTCGGCCAACCGGCCCTTCCAGCGCCTCGCCCGCACGGCGAAGATCCAGGAGACGATCCTGCTCGGCACCCGCGAGGAAGCCGACAAGGCGCTGGCGGTGGTGCAGCGGCTGCACGAAAGGGTCAAGGGCACGCTGCCCGAAGCCGCTGGCGTCCACCCCGCCGGGGCTGCCTACTCGGCCTTCGACCCGGAGCTGATGCTGTGGACGCTGGCGGTGATCGCCGACTCCGGCCGGGCGATGTACGAGACGATGGTGCGGCCGCTCAGCGAGGGCGAGCGCGAGGACCTCTGGCAGGACTACGTCCGCTTCGGCGAGCTCTTCGGCCTGCCCGCCAGCGAGGTCCCGGCCAGCTACCGCGAGTTCAGCGCCTGGTGGCAGGAGCGCCTCTCCTCGCCCGATCTGCAGGCGACAGCGCACGGGCTCGAGATGGCGCCGCTGGTCGCCTTCGAGCAACCGGTGCCGCGAGCGGCGCGCGGCAACATCGTCGCCCAAAACCACATCATCAAGGGCACCCTGCCACCGCGGGTTCGGGAGATCTTCGGCATCCGCTGGAGCCCCGCCCACGAGCGCAGCTTCCGGGCGATGACCGCGGCTCACCGCCGCGCCCGCCGTTACTTCCCACGCAAGATGCGGCGCGGCCGCAACGACGTCTTCTTCGACGTGGTCAGCAAGACCGAGCACCAGCGCGGCGGCACCGTGACCCCGCAGCTCCACGCCGGCACCTGAGCCGATGGCCCGCCAGCCAGAGGCCGGGCGCCCACCGATCCGCTGGTGGTCGATGCGCCGCGCCCAGAACATGAAGCCGGCGACCTACCGCTGCCCGATCTGCCGCAAGCACCTGCCGGCGCTCAGCGAGCACGTCCTGATCGCCCCCGAGGATGACCACAGCCGGCGCCGCCACGCCCACACCAAGTGCGTGATGCGCGAACGCCAGGCCGGCAACCTGCCGACTGAGGAAGAGTGGCGACGGACGCAGCCGCGGCCGCCGTCGCTGTGGCAGCGCCTGCGGACGAAGCTGGGCTAGCCGCTGCCCGGCAGGACTTTGCAGGGCCGGAAGAAGGTTCCGGTGAGGAAGGTGCCGTCCTGGAAGAGGAATTCGCCGCGCGCCTGCAGGCGGCCGGTTTCGCAGCGGGCATTGACGTAGCTGTGCTTCTTGCCCTTGTAGGTCCATTTGCGATCGATCGTGACGCGGCCCGATGCGGGATGCCCGTAGCCGCCAGCGATCTTGGGAATTTTGGCTTTGACCCGGTAGCCGTAGACGCCTTTGTGAATTTTTTCGATCACGACGGGAACGATGAAGGTGGTCGCCACCGGCACCGTCGTGTAGGCGTGGGCGAGGACGGAGTCGAAGCCGTGCACCTTGGGGCCGTTGAAGATCGTGATTGGTGAGGAGACCGGGAACGGTTTCTGTTCGGGGAAGGCGACGGTCGCCGTGCCGTAGCCCTTGCCGACGATTGCCTGCGGGCAGGCGCGGCGAGCAGCCGGCACGTCTGTTGCCTGCAGTTTCCCGGCGGTGCAGACTTCGAGGCCAGTCGTATCGACGTGACCGTGCTTGTCGAATTCGAAGGTGAGCGTTTCCAGAATCGGCGGCAGTTCGCCGGAGATCGTCGAGACCTTGCCGCCGCCGTAGATCTTGATCGGCGCGTCGTGGTGCTTCGGCAGCGTTTCCGGCCTGAACCCACCGCGGCCGTTGATCACCAGGTCGCCGACCTGGAGCTTGACCGTGTCGTTGTCGCGGTGAGCGGAGAGGGCCGTGGCGGCCAAGGCAAGCGCCGCCACGGCAAGCAGGCCGAGGATGAGGAGATTCCTAGATCGATGTCCCCTCATCCCCGTCGGCCCTCCTAGTTACGCACCTTGCAGGGCAGCAGGAAGCTGGCGTTGAGGATGCTCTTCGCCTCTGCCGCCTGTTCGGGTGAATCTTCCGGACCGCCTTTGAAGCTGAACGCGCCGTGGACGACGAAGTGGCCAGTTTCGCAGCGGGCGTTGATGTAGCTGTGCTTCTTGCCCTTGTAGGTCCATTTCTGGCCGACTTTGGCGGAGCCTTCGATCGGGTGGCCGTAGCCGCCGGCGATCTTGGGGATTTTTACGTTGACGCGATAGCCGAACGAGCCTTTGTGGATTTTTTCGATCACGATCGGGACGATGAAGGTGGTCGGTCCGGGATAGTCGAGGTGGGCGTGGGCGATGATCGTGTCGTCACCGCCCTTCTTCGGGCCGTTGAAGAGGGTGATCGGCGAGCCGACTTTGATCGGCGCCTGTTCGGGGAACTTGACCACCGCGGTGCCGAAGCCTTCGCCGACGATCGCCGGGCCGCAGGCCTTGCGGGCGGCGGGCACGTCGGTGGCGACGAGTTTGCCTTTGGTGCAGACCGCGAGGCCGGTCGTGTCGAGGGCACCGTGCTTGTCGAATTCGAGCACGAATTTGTCGAGGATCGGTGGCAGCTCACCGCTGAGGGTCGACAGTTTGCCGCCACCTTCAGTCATGATCGGCGCGTTTTCGTGCTTCGGCAGCGCCTTCGGCGCGAAGTTTCCGTGCGCGTCAAGCACCAGGTTGCCGATTACGACGTGTGCCTTGAACGCGCTGGCTGTCGCAGCGGCGACAAGCAAGGCGAGCACGGCGACTACAGCGATCCTCTTCTTCATAGACCTACTTCCCCTCCCGTTTGCCCAAATTTCAAGATAGCGAACATGCCACAAATCGATGTTAAGGTCGGGCAGCGGGTCCCCAGCTCGGGGGTCCGACCCGGGTACCGAACCCTTCTTCTTCGGTACTGCCGTTGGAGAACTCCTTCTCGCCGCCCCCGTCGGCTCGCATCACCTCGAGATCGCTGCTGAAGCGACCGACGGCGAGAAAGGCAATGTGCCTGCCATCGGGTGACCAAGCGGGGCTGAGGTTGCAGTTGCCGCTGAAGCAATCGCGCTTGTTGTGGGTGAGCTGGCGCACCTGCTTGCCATTGGCGCCGGCGACGAAGATGTTGATGCCAGGCGCGCGGTTGCTGACGAAGGCGATGCTCTTGCCGTTCGGCGCCGGGTCCGGTTCATCCTCGTTGCGCGGCCCGTCGATCAGGACCCGCTGGTTGGCACCGCTGGGGCCCATCGCAAAGATGTCGCTGCGGTCGGTCTTGACGTCGTGGTCGCGATCGCTGACGAAGACGATGCGCTTGCCGCTAGGCAAGTAGACCGGTTCGGAATCGTTGGAGCTGCCGCTGGTCAGCTGGCGCAGGCTACTGCCATCGATGTTGACCACGTAGATGTGGCGGCCCGGGGGCAGCGGAGTGCCCGCTTCGTAGTTCCCTGCGAAGGCAACGAAGCGCCCGTTGGCCGAGAACGACGGCGTGTCGTCAGCCGAGTTCGCCGTCAGCTGATGCGGTTTTTGCCGCTGCCGCGGTCCGTGCAGAACCAGTCCGCCGGTATCGGCGGATTCGCCGAAGCTGGCCCGCGGGTAGACGAGCGGCCCCGGCTTGCCAGGGAAAGCGCCCTGCGCAGATCCGACAAAGACAGCGGCCATCGCCACGGTGAGCCCGAGCAGGAAAATTCCATCTCGAATTGTTCGAAGCATCTCCATCCCTGATGGGCGGTACTGGGTTCGAACCAGTGACCCCCTGCGTGTAAAGCATTTTATCGCTGACGCGTGAATCCGCTCTAAAACCCGGAAACGCGGTCGTAGTAGCGATTCCGCGTCGGGGAGAGACGGGCAATCGGTTCGGCTGTATTCGGCCCGATATACGGCCCATTGGTCCAACGAACCTGGACCGAAGCAGCCTTGGACTCGTCCCGGAACGGTGCCGCGGCAGGCCCCTCCGCCTACCGGCAGCTCGTAGATGGGCCAACCGGCTCCGAGGTTAACGGCGAACGCCCCCCCTTTACACGGCCTCGTCAGCGCGGATGACGTCCGTTATTTTCTCGCCAAATCGAACGGGTACCGCCCCCCAACGAGCGGGGGAAGCAATCGCCTACTTCCTCCGCAGAGGCTTGTGGTCGAACCGACCGAACTGCGGAGGAGCCGACACGAGGCTGAGCCGGATCAGGGTTGACGGAGACCCTGATCTACCCCGATCTGATGGAGTCCCGTCCTAGAGTCCTTCGGCGCCAAGGAGGATTCAGATGCTCCACAGGTTCCCAGCAGAGGGTCGCCGTCAGGTGATCCAGCTAGCTCGATCAGGCACGAAAATTGCCCAGCTCGCCGAGGCCGGTCAGCCATTGCCACGTAGCCCGCAACCTAGGCATCCACCAGGGACGGTGCGCAAGTGGGTACACCACGGCCGAAGCCCATGCCGACAAGCGCAAGGAGCTGCTTCGCAACCAAGAGCGCTAGGCTCTGACCCAGCTGCGCCCACGATTAGTTCATCTACGGCAGAACTCGCGTAGTCGGTGGTCACACCTGGCATTTAAGCTTAGAGACATGACAGTGTAGTCCGCTAACCGTGCAATCCAACAACCTTCCTTGATGCTTCCAGCGACCGAGCTAGCTTCTTTGGGCGCAAGGCAGGATTGAGCGTCAGATGGCCGATGCTACCAAGCACCAGTAGCCCCGCCATTACCATCATTAGGATGTTCCCTTTGATCGCCTCCGGAATTGAAATAGCACCGAAAACGGCCGGCACTGCCTTTCACAGGATTGCCAAACCCACTGAATTCAAATTTCGCAGTCGGTTCTTTCGCCGAGGTGCTGAGGCTGGCAGTTGACACGACATCCCCGTGCAGGTTTGTGAACTGAAGGCTAGTCGTGCCTGAGCTTTCCTGAACCGCCGCAAGGCCACCACCTATCCCGCTGATTACGAGACCATGTGCCTCCGCGTTCGGTCCAAGCCGTCGAGTCCAAAGCCATCGAGTAGTGGAAGATTACGTCCCTGTTTTGGTCCCTGTCTGGGTGACTCGGCGGTCACGTCCAGTCGAGTCCAGCTGGTAGCTGTTCGTCAGGCCGCCCTGGGACTGGCTCGCGAGCATTTCATTGCTGTAGTAGCTGGTTTCCAGAGTGCCGCCGCCTGCGAATTTGGCGGGCAGTTTGGTGATTCTGCCGAAGTTGTCGTAGGTGACGGCTGCGCGACCGGCCACTCCACCGAGAATTGCTCCAATGTCCGACCCGCGTCTCCGTCTCCCACCCTGCCAAAACGGCGATGAAACCAATTAGCCCCTCGCGCGGAGGCCGCCGTAGGACGGCTAACAACCGTTCCGCGCAACGGGATACACACGCACCCAGCAGTTCGAGCAAGTCAAATCAACTTCTTCACCCGGAAAGTTAGCTGTCAAATCTCCAGCCCAACTACCAAGCCGACAGGCCTCCAAGCGTCCGACACCCCGAAATGGGGCAGGCGGCTTAACGGTAGCTTCTGCGTGACTTCCAATGCTCAGCGCCCCCTGCGTGCCAGCGGCAGCCACTAGCCTCACTATCTCCACACCACCGCTTCGCAGACTGCGACTCGCAGAGAACGGAGCGGCGCTGCGCGCAATGGCCCACGAGCCGAGCTGGACATCCAGCTTCGTTTCCCACGCTTTCAACTCCGAGACCGCATATCGCCCACCCGTGACCCTAGTGTAACCCCGGCCACCCAAAGAAAAGACAGTAATTCCCTCTTTCGAGCGACTCGCCGTCGGGTCTGGGTAAGCTCTGCCGGCGGCTGCCTCGCAATGCTCTTTTCTACCGCTGGTCATTATACCAACTGCACTCTTCGCAGAGATCTCAGTAAAGTCGCCCTCCCCACGAAAATGAGCATACCCATGGAACACCCCGGCAACTGATCGCTGGTTTGAGCCGCAAGCATCTCTTCTCTTATGCCAACCTCCTTCTCGATCGAACCTCATGTGAAATCTCCCGAGCTCACCGAAGCGAGCAAACAACTCTCGATGTCGCAATCGAGCATTGTGTGTCATATAGATTGATGCGGTATGCGCTTTGCGGACTATCAGCTGTGCGCTGCGCTGCGATATACGCACCGTCACACGGTATCCATGCGACCCCTTGAGCCAGAGTTGGGCAGCATCCCGCGCGTAGCTCGCGCCCTGGTGCTCGCGCCGATACTGATCGTTGCCTTTTGCCGACACGACCGCCACACTCAGTATTATTACTCCGAAAAGCGTTACTTTTAGAACGATGGATTGCACGCTATGGGTCAACATGTCGATCAGGGAATCGAAAGTTATCATTATTGCGTCGAGTAATCAAGTTGAGGCGGGCAAACTTCATCCGTATGGGCTCCCTGCTTTTTCTTCCTTGCCCCACACCCGCGCTACGGCCGAGCCGCATGCATTAAACCCGCCTTCGTATGTATACAGCGAGTCTGGCGGATAGTTACGAACGAACTGATTGTATTTCGACATGCAGGCGTTTTTCCAGCTCGGATGTTGAGTAAATTGCGGCTGAGCCCGATCAAACGCACTTTCCACTACCTTCTTTCCACGTTCTGCGGCGGCTGAATCGTCCTGGGTATGACGAGAAATGGCAGTCAGGCGGCGCTTTGTGTTGTTGAAGATTATCGCCAGGTGGTTCCTTTCTCTATCGACGGGAGACAGGCGCCTTGCTCTTCCACATTTTATATTGCGGGCAGTTTTGCGGGCACATTCTCCTGATAGGTCAAGCCCATTGACCGGATCGGCATTGGCGTAGTCATAGGCATTCGCTGAGCCACCCTGCACCGGATCGGCTGAAATGAAACGCCCCATCGCAGGAATGTAGCTCCGGACGCCCATTTGGATCACCCCGGAAGGCAATTCGGAGCGGCGCGACTTGCCACCTAGCCACCCATAGCGCCCGGCGCTTCCTTTCGTCGGATTTCCAAACTCATCGAAGCCAAATTTGGCAGTCGGTTCTTTCGCCGAGAGGCTAAGGCTGGCGGTGGCCACAACATCGCCGTGCAGGTTGGTGAGCTGAAGGCTAGTCGTACCTGAGCTTTCCTGAATCGCAGCGAGACCGCCGCCGATCCCGGCGATATTGCGGGACCAGCTGCTTCCGCGTTCAGTCCACGCCGTCGAGTCCGAAGCCATCGCGTAGTGGAAGACTTCGGTTCCTGTTTTCGTCCCCGTTTGGGTTACCTGCCGGGGGCGTCCCGTCGAGTCCAGCTGGTAGCTGTTCGTCAGGCCGCCCTGGGACTGGCTCGCGAGCATTTCATTGCTGTAGTAGCTGGTTTCCAGAGTGCTGCCACCCGCGAATTTGGCGGGCAGTTTGGTGATTCGACCAAAGGGGTCGTAGGTGACGGTTTCAGGCCCGATCAAGCGATCGGCGGCATCGTATTTATATTCCTGGCTGGTCCCAGTCGATTTTGTTTCGCAAGCGCCACCTGACGGACGGGTCGTCAGTTTCGTGCGGTTGGAGTCCGCGTCGAATGAATACTGGCGCGTCGTGCAACCTTTACCTGTCGGGGTTTCCTTGGCCCATTCCAACCTGCCGGCGTCGTCGTAGCTGTATTCCTCGGTGGAGGCGAGGCTGGTCTGGGACAGGATCTGCCCGCTGACCGAGCGTTCGTTGCTTTCTTCGACCCAGGTGCATTCTCCCGTGCAGCTCACGACCTTCGTGTAGCTGCGTTTGGTCGGCTGCCCGGCTTCGTCATAGGTCGTTTTCGCGACCAAGCCATTGGGCAGGCCTTCTTCAACCATCCTGCCGTCGGCGTCATAAGAAGCGGTGAAGGTGCCGGCAGCCGAGTCACTCAAAGCGACCAGCGCGCCCGAGGTTTCGTCATAGCCGAAGGTCTGGGTGCCCTTGCCGTCGTTTGTGCTCGCGGGGCGGCCCAGCAGGTCATAGGTCACTTTGGAGGTGTTCCCGTCGGCGTCGGTGTATTGGACCGGGCGGCCGAGCTTGTCATAGGCGGTTACGACCGCCTGACTGTCAAAGCTTTCGGCCGCTTCCCATTTCTCCACGCGACCGCCGCTGTAGTCGGAGGCTAGGAAGTATCCTTCCCCAACGGCGATCCCAGCTGGGCCGGAGAAGCCGCCGAACTGGCCTTTGCCGGTGCCTTCGGACCCGTAGCTTTCGAGGAATTCCCCACTTGGGCCGAACTCCTGAACCCTGTAGTTGCCCCCGTCGGCAACCCAGACATTGCCGACAGAATCTACATCGATCGCGTTGGGTTTCCTGAACTGGCCTTTGCCGGTGCCTTCTTTGCCGACTTCGCTAATGAAGGACCCCGCTTCGGAGAACTCCTCAATCCGATTGTTGCCCCCGTCGGCAATCCAGACATTGCCGCCCGAGGTAACCGCTACCCCCTCCGGGACTTTCAGCTGGCCTTTTCCAGAGCCTTCTTTGCCAACGGTCTGGATGTATTTCCCTTTTGCATCGAACTCTTTCAGGCAATTGTGCCCAGTGTCGGCAACCCAGATGTTGCCGCTGGCAGGCGAAATGGCGATGCCGTGGGGCGAGGAAAGCTGCCCTTTTTCAATTTCGCCGATGTATTCGCCGTCTGGGTTGAGCTCTTGCACGCGGTTTTCTGAGGGATCGGTAACCCAAATATTTCCTTTAGCGTCAATCGCCACGTCGGTGGGGGTGGCGAACTGGCCATTGCCGGTGCCATATGAGCCGAAGGAGTTTCGGTATTCGCCGGCTTCGTTGAACTCGTCAATCCGGCGGTTATACGCATCGGCCACCCAGACATTCCCCTGTGAGTCGATGGCCATCCCGCCCGGGCCTGAGAACTGGCCTTCTTCTGATCCCGACGAGCCAAAGGACGACGCATAGCTCAGCGGTCCTTTCCGGCATCCGGATTTGCAGACGAAACGCTGTTCGACCGGCTGGCCGGACTTCGGGCTGTAGACGGTCCTGGTTTCCGGTAGCAATGTGCCGCCGCCTTCCTGCAGGTTGCCCACTTCGCGCCCGGCAACATCGTAGGTCTTGGTCGTTTTGCGAGTCTTCCCCGCTTCTTCTTTGCCGCCCGGGCTTTCGATGATTTCTTCTGGCGCATCGAGCGGCGAATATTTCGCGTATCTGGTGACCAAGAGTTCCGGCCGGCCTTCAGCCGCCGGCTGGCTTGCCGGCATGACCTTGCAGGGCAGGTTGACGTAGCTGGCTTTGCCGCCGCAGGACGCGTCTTGAGAATTGGCGCCCGCCGTCCAGTAGATCGTCTTGGTCGTATGGGCGTCGCCGCCTTCGGGTTTGGCGGGCAGGCTGCGTTCGATCGGCAGGCCCGTTTTAGGGTCGTAGGCGATGCGCGTTTTCAGATTGAGGCCTTTGACTTCGACCCCGTTTTCGGTGCGAGTGGGATCCACGATCGTTTCGATCGGCTTTCGCAGGGTCCAGTCGTACTTGGTTTCGGTGATTTTTGTTTCAAGGTCTTCGCTTTTCGCGGGAACGTAGGCAAATACCCCTTCCATCGTCGGCAGCCTTGGTGCGCTTTCGCCTTCTTTCAGTTTCGGGGCGCCCTGGTCATAGAGGACCTCTGTATCGGTACGCGCTTCAACGGTTTTCCCGTCTTCGAGGCGCACTTTGTGCAGCGGCCCCCACGATTCGAACATCTTGGTGCCATCATCAGAGAACCGAGCCCCACTCGCGAGCTCATGGGAACGCGCAGCCGAGTCTTCTGCTTCCAAGGACCTGAGGCGGCTCTGGGCTGAAAGGGAGCGGACAACATTGCCGTGCACGTCGGTTTCAGTGGTGGCGATCGCATCGCCTTTGACTCCGGGAACCGGCGGCGAGGCCGTGTTGACCTCATAGCCGTCAGGGTCCATGTAGTGGACTACGGCCTCCGTGTAGTTGCTGGGAGGTTCGGAGGGGACGTGATTGGGCGGGAAGACGGCCGTCGCGTCGACCGGGAAGTCGCTTTGGCCCCATTCAGCCACGGATTCAGGGCTCATTTCATAGGGGGCGCCTTCCCCGCTGACCGGAACTTCATAGGCGATCGTCGTGGTCGCGGTCGGTTCGCCTGCGAGAAGGCTGGCCCGGCTTACACTCCTCAGCCTGGTTGGCTTTTTCGATGTTTCGAATTCGTAGTTGAAGTTCCAGGGTTCCGCCGCTGGCGGAGTTACCGATGTCAGCAGGCTCTGATAGCTGCCTTCGTGGTAGCCGTATTTCTCTTTCAGATTGGGGAGGCGGGGGTCCCACTCTTCTGTCAGATGATTGCTTTCCTGGCCGCCATATGCATATTTTGCAACGACCTGAGAGGTTGCGACTTCCCCAGACGCGTTGTAGTAGCGAATTGATTCGAGTGGATGCCAACCTAGGGTCGGGTTAAATTCCAGCACCAGCGTACGGCAACCGGCCGTTTCGATCGAGGTCCAGTCCCCGCATTCTTTTACCCCTTCGGGAGTGGGAGCGATAATCCGTTGAAGCTTTTTGCCTGTGTAGACCAGCCGCTGGGAACTCGGCGTCGCCTGGAATGAAACTGATTCCGGCAGGTATTCCCGGCTGCTCTTTTCGGTGAAGGTCGTATGGGTGCCTTCGGGGGTGCTCAGCACGATGTGTTCGCCTTCGCGCGCCAGCACGAGTTCTTTGGCGTATTCAGGTGCGGTGTAGTTGATTTTCCCTTCTACTTCGGCAATTTCGAAGGAGATCGCTTCGCCTTCGTTGCTCGTGAGTTCCATCCAGCGTTCTTCGGGCCGGGCTTCTTCGACTTCCCATTCTTCGCAGTTGTGTGCTTCATCGCAGGGCGCGCCGGATTCACATCCAATGGTTGCGCCTTTTTCGTTCCAGCATTCCTTTTCGAAGACTGCTTTGGTTGCAGGAATCACTTCTTCATGGAGGCCTTGCCAAGCGGAGCCTTCGAATTCACCTTCGATTGGCGTCGATGCCAGCCACCATCCCATCCAGCCCGATTCTTTGCTCGGCCTGCTCGAGTTGTAGACGCGGGTGAATTCCAGGTTGGCTTCGGTTCCCGGAACCGGGATCGAGACATCGGTGCGGCTGATCGTGAAGGCTCCAGTGAGCAGGTCGACCGAGGCGGGACCGATCGATTCGAAGGTGTCGGTCGCCACGGCGGTGCCGTTGTGGTTGCGTGCGAATTCGGTCGAGACCGTTTCGCTGGCACCAGCCGCTTCTTTGCCGCCGTCGAAGCTCGCTCGGAACTCGACGTCTTTTTCCTGATAGCCGTTAGAGGAGAACGCGGTGCAGCCACGGACTTTGAGGAAGACAGGTTCGCTATGGCCGGGGTTGCTCGTCACGGGCAGCGGCCAGGAGACTTCATTGCCTTCGCCATCTACCGTGCATTCCTCGGGCACGTCTTTGAACTGTGACCAGGTTCCGTAGGGCATCTTCATCTGGAAGGTGACATCGCTGACGCCTCCGCCTTCTTTGGGCGGGTAGCCCCATTCGGCCTCCAGCGTGTAGTAACTGGCGGTCTTCTTGCCGTCTTCGGGATAGACGAGCTTGCTTGTGGCCGGCGCCGGTGGATAGGCGGCGGGATCGAAGACGTACTTGGCCGGCGTCGGATCGGTTTGCCCTTCGGAGTTCACCGCGGCAACAACGAAGGTGTGCCCGCCCTCGCTCAGGTGTTCGGCGGGCGAGTATGGCGAGGTGCAGCTTTCGGTCGGCGTTTCGCCTTTGTCCAGGCCGCACTTGAAGGTCGATCCTGCCTGGCTCGATTCGAATTCGATCGGCTTTTCTTCGTGATTTTTATAGTTCGGTGTGGTTGAGATGATCGTCGTTTGCGGAGGGTGGAGGGTTTTCAGCGTTTTGTCGGCGCCTTTGGCGGTGCCGGCAGCGTTCGAGGCGACGACGCGATAGTGGTATTCGGAGCCTTCGGCAAGACCAGTGATGACTTTGCTGACCGCGACTGTTGCAGTCCCCGAGCCGATCGATTCAGGACTGAGCGGGACTTTCGTCCCGTAGGAGGTCGTCGGGCCGTATTCGAACTGATAGGTGGTGGCATTGCCGTTGGGATTCACGGACGCTTTAAGAGTCGCTTCTTTTTCTTTGACTCCAGTAGCGGCTTCGGTCGTGGCGGTCGGCAGTTTCGGCGTCGTGAAGGTTCTGTCGAGACCGGAGGTCGTCCCGGAGGCATTGGTCGCCGAGACGCGGTAGTGGTAGGTCGTGTTGCCTTTCAAGCCGCTGATCGCTTTGCTCACCGCGACGTTCGTCGTGCCCGAGCCGACGCTTTCCGCCGTGGCCGGCACTTTGGTCCCGTAGGAGGTCGTCGTGCCGTATTCGAACTGGTAGGTGGTAGCTGCGCCGTTGGGGTTGACCTGGCCTTTGAGCGTGGCGGTCGTTTCGCCGATCGAGCTGGCGGCTTCGGTCGTGGCGCTGGGTTTGAGGCCGTAGAGGACGGAGAGATAGGGACGTTTGGTCGAATCCGTGGCGGCGCTGCTGTTGAAGGCCGCCCAGCTGTTGGTGCAGCCGGGAGGGACGCAGCCTTCCTCGTTCTTCAGCTTGATCAGAAGGCCCTGGTTGCTCATCGTGCCCGATACCCAGCCCTGGACGATCGGCGCCAGGCCTTTGGAGAAGTTCCACCAGCCTTCGAGTTCTTTTCGTTCGCTGGTGAGGATTTCGGCGCCTTCGGTATTGAAGGTGCCGCCGGACGTGGTCCAGTTGGTGGTGGCGTTTGCTTTCGTCCAGGTGACGCTGGAGTCCCAGCTCTGGGTTACGCGACGCAGTTCCATCCCGCTGATGCCCAGCGGTTCGTAGGGAGCGAAGAGGCCGACCGTGGCTTCGCTGACGATCGCGCCGGAGGGAATCGAGGAGGTGTCGAACTTGAGGACGGAGCGTTCGCGTTCCTGAACGGTTTCTTTGTAGGCGGGCTGGTATTGAGCGCGCAGCTTGTTGAAGCCGGTCGAGCCACAACCGACGTTTTTCGACGTCGTGGTGTTGTAGAGGAGGTAGTCGCAGTCGAGGCTGGGGCTCGGCACGGTTAGGGTCGGGTCCAAGCGGATCGGCAGAACCCGTTCGGGGCTCTCGATCCATTCGCGGTCGGCTTCGATCGTGAGCAGCCATTCGCTTGCCCCTCGTTCGTCGAGCCCGTATTCAATTGCGTCGGAGATCGTGGGAAGCCCAGGCGTTGAGTCGAGCATGATCGGGGCCGGCAGCATGAAGACCTGCTTTCCGTCTTCGTCCAGGAAGACGATCGAGCCGTCTTCGCGGCGCTGCGGCGTCAGTCCGGCGGAGGCCTTCAGCAGGTAGCTGAACTTGCTCGGCTGGGAGGGGTCGGCAAGGACGATGTCCTCCTTGAGCCCGGTGGCGAGGCTCGAGAGCTCAAATTCGAGGCTGCCGTGGTCTGCTCCATAGCTCGCGGAGTTGTCCTCGACTTCGGCCGCCTGGGTGTCAGTGCCGAGCAGTTGGCTTGAAAGCCAGCCGTCCCCATTTGAGACCCGCACCGCTCCTGCGTCGAGTTGCCCGGGGAGGGCGAGTTCGAAGCTGTTCTGGCCGTTTGCAAGCGCAGAGGCATCTCCTTCCTGGAGGGCTTCTTCGATCGGGCGCCAGTTGCCTTCTTCGTCGCGGTAGTTGATCGGATCGGGATAGATCCTCGTTTCGAGCTGGCCGTCGGGGAGGGCGAGGGTTTCCGAGTCCGCGGTACGGCCAGGCAGGCTTTCGCCTTCAGCGACAGGGGAAGGAGCACCTTGCCCATCGCCTTCGTCCTGCGCGGCGAGCGCGACGCTCGCAGCCGCCAGCGCCAGCAAGACAGCAGCAAGCGCTGCAATAAGCCTGATCCCCTTCACTGAGTTCCTCCCCTTGATCTATTTGCTCGAATGGATTCTGCTTGAGCCCGACCGGGCTCGGTGCGCTTCAATCCGCAAGCGCTAACGGCACCGCTCCCTGTTAAATCGTTTGGTCCCGCTCTCGGAAAGGCTGTAACGAAGTTCTGGACCGAAGACGATTTCGACAACCCCCGTCTTCACGAGGGTTGAAAGGTGGTACTCGATCGCCTTCAGTGACCAGGCGCGGTCCAACCTCGCGTAAAGCTCCTTGGAGGTCACAGGGCGATCCAGCTCGCCCATCTCCACGATGATCGCCTTCCTTGCCTCGTGGATATGGGACCGGGCGCCGACTCGGGAGAGGCGCCCGGTCCCGTCTATCCCTCTGCCCCCAGTGCCTTCGGGCAGATCTAGCTGTGCAGGCATACGCCGCTTTTGGACTAGGGACCCAGCGTCGGCGCGTCGCTGCTTTGTGGAAGTTTGGTGTAAGGACATGTGACTGGTGAACTAGGCCCCGGACGACCGTCATGCGCAATCGCCCGGGGCAACCAACACTGGAACCCTTCCTTCGGTTGCTAAACGACCGAAGCGTTGGCCAGCCCTGATTTGCGGAAAGCTTTCAGATCGGTGCGCCTACCGCAACTGAAATTCACTTACCGCTCATCGTTTGCTTATCGGTACTCGCGACGATCCCTCAGAGATCGAGGGACGAGCCCGCTCAAAGGCCATGAGCGAAGCAACTATGGTCGTACCCGCCTCATTTGACTTCGCCATCCGGTTCATAGCTTTAGCGGCAATTTGTTGCACACCTTCCAGCTCGGTCAGTGTCTCTACATCGCCGGTCCAACACGCGATAAAGAAATCGTGTAGTTCGAGTACGCCTTGGGTGTCGAGGCAAGGTTCATCCGACATCACGACGGTCTCGTCTCTGGTCATCCTCTTCTTACGGTATGCGCTGAGAGCCTCAGCCAGTATCCATTGGAGGTGTACACCAGCAGCTTCTTGGCGCTCATCGAGCGACATTGCCTTGGTCTCCTCGGGACTCATAAAGGGCCGGGCAATGGCTCGAAAGACTGCTTTTTTAAAATTTCTTTTGTCCTCTTCGTGCCCTACAAATTCAATGCAGCCAGCGTCGTAGAGGTCGCGAAGGTGATTGGTCACCGTGGGCGTGTCCTCGCCAATCATCCTCCCAATCTCGGCTGGGCTGAACGACCCCTCGTGAAGGATGATGAGCGCTTCGAGCCGGACTCGATGACTTGCGGGATAAGTAGGGGCTTCCTCCGGCAACCTCGATCGCCGCTTCACCGGGTTCCGCCCGGCCCGTAGCTCTGCGTGCTTTACACCCATTCCGCTCCAGTCAGGTCCGTCAAGTCTTGTCGAGGATGCCTGAGCATATGGACTTCCCCTGTCCATCGGCTTTCTGAGCGCTAAGCAAACGGCCACCGCTAAGCATTTGCTTACCCTCCCTCTCCCGCCCCGGCAAAGGCCGGGCGCTGACGAGCGGGAGGGGGTGAGCAAGGATGAAGATCGTGCCCATCAGTCGGGTCACGTCGCTTCTGCACGTGTTTAAGACGAAGTGATGCCCGGGCCGATCCCGATCGCCAATCCGGGGTCGGGATCGGCCTCAATATCAGCTTGCAACTCCATTGCTGGAACTTTTCTAAGTAATCGGAGGGTCTTAGGTACATGGAGAGCGGCTTACAGTCCGTAGCCCACGCGATGCTGCGCCCCCGGATCAAGCGCACCACCTATCGCGCCGATGCTCCGAACGGCGACCTCTATTTGATGCGGCCGAGCGCCGAGCGCGATGCTCATATCGAGCAACCGAGTCAGGAAGATCGCCGTCTACTTGCAGCCCTCGACGGGTCGAGGACCCACGAGGAACTCGTCGCCGGGTTCGGCGAGGAATTCGTCGAGGAAACACTCGCCCAGATGCAGGAGCTGGAGCTGCTTGATGATGCGGCCGACGACGAGCTGATCTCACCGCAGGCTCAGGAACGCTTCGACGGCCAGCTTCGCTACTTCAGCGACGTGACCAAGGGGCCGTCACCTTCGGAATGCCAGGCCAGGCTCGAAGGCGCGCGGGTCGCCGTTCTGGGGGTCGGCGGCTTGGGGGGATGGTCCGCGCTTGCGCTCGCCTGTCACGGCATCGGCGAGATGTTGCTCCTCGACTTCGATCGGGTCGAGCTAAACAACCTCAACCGTCAGGTCCTCTACACCGAGGCCGACGTAGGCCGGTTGAAGGTTCGGGGAGCCGCTGAGCGGCTTGCCGCCTTCAACTCAACCATGCGGATCGAGGCCAGGGAGCAGCGCTTGGACAGCCAACCAGCCGTACAGGAGGCGATCGCGGGTGCCGATGTGGTCATTGATGCCGTCGATTGGCCGGCTCTAGATATCGAGCGGTGGGTAAACGCGGCTTGCTTTGCCGAGGGAATCCCCTTCATCGCCATGAGCCATTTCCCGCCCGTGGCAAGAGTCGGGCCGTTTTACGTCCCTGGTGAGACCGGCTGCTATCGGTGCCAAGAGATGACCTTCAGAGACTCATTCCCCCTGTATGACTTGGTGGTAGAGCAGCAGCGAGGCACCGCCTCCCCTGCCGCGACCCTTGGTGCTGCGTGCGGCTTGATCGGCAGCCACGTTGCGCTCGACATCGTTCACTACCTGACGAAACTGGCGAAGCCCTCGACACACGGCTCCACCTACATCTGCGACCTGCGCACCATGGAGGCAAAACGCGAGCCGCTCGTTCCGGTCCCTGGATGCGCAATATGCGGTGGCGCTGTGCTGGCGGCGCGTCCCACTCATTCATAAGGTCGAACTGGCCGGCCATCTCTCCAGCCACACAGGGCACTCGGTCCCTAATAGCTCTTGAACAACTCCTGCATCCCTTCTAAAGCTGCGGTTCTTGCGACCCACTAACAGAGACTTGTCGATCCGTGAGCTAGGGCCGTCCTCGTCCGTGCCGTTCGAAAGGAAGTAAAACCGCGGTCGATTGACCCGAAGATTGGCCCGATGGCGATGAGGGCCAGGTCGGGCAAGCCTGCCTGAAGGCATCTGTCCCGCGCAATCGCAACTCCCAAGCGGACTCCTGAATATGGGCGGTACTGGGTTCGAACCAGTGACCCCCTGCGTGTAAAGCAGGTGCTCTCCCAGCTGAGCTAACCGCCCAGGCGCAGCGCTCTGATTATGGAACACGGGGGAGGAGGAGGTGGCGCGGTCGGTGGAATGGGAGAATCCGCGCCGTGAGATTCGAGGTCTTCTGGCGGGTCGCGGTCGTGCAGCTGGTTGCCGTGGCGCTGCTCTCGCTTCTGCTCGCCCTGATCTTCTCCCACGGCTTCTTCGAGAGCTGGGGTTGGCTCGTCGGTCCGCTAGCCTGGCTTGGCTGCGCCTGGCTGACCGCAAGGATCGTGGGACTGGAGCCGGAGCCAACGCTGGTGCGGGCGATGCTGGCGGGAGTCGTCAGCCTGCTCGCCGTGCTGATCGGCCAGCACTGGCTGGGGGCCTTGGTCGCCGTTGGTCTCTTTGCCTACCTCTGCGCGATCAATTTCCGCCTGGTCGGCCTGAGGCCTCGATGAGCGCGGACGCAAGGCGGATGGCTTCGTGAGCTGGAACACCGCCGACATCCCCGACCAGCACGGGCGCGTTGCGGTGGTGACCGGTGCCAACGGCGGCCTGGGCCTCGCCACCGCGCGGGCCCTGGCGGCGGCCGGGGCCGAGGTCGTGATCGCGGCGCGCAACCAGGAGCGCGCCGCGGAGGCGAAGGAGCGGATCCAGGCGGCGGTCCCCGCGGCCAACTTGGCGATCGTCAAGTTGGACCTTGGATCGCTTGACTCGGTCAAGACCGCAGCCGAAGAGGTGCTGGCGTCCCATGAGGCGATCGATCTGCTCGTCAACAACGCCGGCGTCATGGGCATTCCCCAGAGCCGCACGGCCGATGGCTTCGAGATGCAGTTCGGCGTTGATCACCTTGGCCACTTCGCGCTCACCGCCCGGCTCTTGCCGGCGCTGCTGAAGGCGGCGACAGCGCGCGTCGTCACGGTCACCAGCACCGCCCATCACATGGGTCGCGCCGTCGATCCCGACAACCCCAACCTCGACGGCCGCTACGGGCCCTGGCGTGCCTACGGGCAGGCCAAGCTCGCCAACTTCCACTTCGGCCTCGGACTTGACCGCCTGTTTCGCGACGCCAGCGTGCCCGCGGCCAGCCTTGTCGCCCACCCCGGTCTCTCCAACACCGAGCTGCAAGCGGTCAGCGTCGAGGAGACCGGCGGCGGCCTCTCCCAGCGCTTCTTCCTGATGCTCGCCCGCACGGTCGGCATGTCCCCCGGCGAGGGCGCGCTCTCGCAACTGCGCGCGGCGACTGACCCCGGGGGCAAAGGCGGCGAGTTCTACGGCCCGCTCTTCGTCAACAGTGGCCCGCCGGTGCGCAAGCCAGTACTGCGACGGCTGGGCATGAGCCGGGCGATCGAGAAGCTCTGGCGGGTCTCCGAGCGCGAAACCGGCCTCGAGCTGCGGCCGTGAAGCTCGGCCTGGAGAACCGCGTGGCCCTGGTGATGGGCGCCAGCCGTGGCATCGGCCGGGCGATCGCCGCGGCGCTGACGCGCGAAGGCGCCAAAGTGGCAATCGCCAGCCGCTCGGCCGAGAAGCTGGAGGAAGCAGTGGCGGAGATCGGGGAGGGCGTAGCGCCGTTCACGGCCGATGCCGCTGACCTCGATCGCCTCGCCGCCTTGCCGAGCGAGGTCGAAGCCAAGCTCGGCCCGCTCGAGATCCTCGTCCTCAACACCGGCGGCCCGCCCTTCGGCGGTGCCCTCGACCACGAGCTCGATGACTGGGAGAGTGCCTACCGCTCGCTCGTCCTCGCCCCTCGCGTGCTCGCCGGCGCCGTCGTGCCGGGAATGCGCGAGCGCGGCTGGGGACGGATCGTCAACGTCGGCTCCAGCTCCACCCGCGAGCCAATCGAGGGCCTCAACCTCTCCAATGCCCACCGCATGGCCGCGGTCGGCTTCCTCAAGACGCTCTCGCGCGAGGTCGCCGCCAACGGGATCACCGTCAACACCGTCGCCACCGGCCGCTTCGCCACCGAGCGCCTCGCCGACGCAGGCGGTTCGCTGGCCGGCGCCGAAGAGGCCGCAAAGCAGGAAGTCCCGGCCGCGCGCCTCGGCCGACCCGAGGAGTACGGCGACCTCGTCGCCTTCCTCTGCTCAGACAGAGCTGCTTACGTAACGGGCGCCGTCATTCCGATCGACGGTGGCCTGTTGCGCTCCGCCTTCTGAGGCCGGTCCCGGCAGGGGTGGAGCGCCTTGCACTTTTTCGTCGTGAGCTAGCGGCGTCAGCTCCCAGACTCTCCACCGAAAAAGTTAAGCGGAACCCCTGCCGGGACCGGCCTCTGGACGCATGGAGGGGAAGAGGATTACGTCGCGCAGATTGTCGGCGCCGGCAAGGATCATCGTCAGGCGATCGATGCCGATGCCCGAGCCGCCGGCCGGCAGCGAGCCGTATTCGAGCGCCCGCACGAACTCGTCGTCGCTCGGGTAGGGCGCCTCTTCGCTCTCGGGATGCCGGCGCTGGCGCTGGCGCACGAAGTTCTCCCGCTGCATATCCGCGTCGTTGGTATCGGTGCCCCCGCCGATGATCTCCATCCCGTCGACGACCCCGTCGAAGGCCTCACCCAGCAGGTCCGGGTGCTCGGGCACCGGCTTCACGGTCGGCCATAGTTCGCGCGGCAGGTCGACGAGGAAGGTGGGCTGAACCAGCTTCGGCTCGATCAGCTTGCCCTGGATGCCATCGACGATCCAGGCCCAGTCGGTGTCCGGCTCGACCTCTTCTCCTAAGAGCTCGATCAGTTCCTCGCGGCTGGCGCTGAGAATGTCGACACCAGTCTCCTCGAGGATCGCGTCCTGCAGGGTGATCCGCTTCCACGGTGCCTTGAAGTCGATCCTGCGATCGCCGCGCTCGACCACCGTCGTCCCCAGCACCTGCTCGACCACGGTCGAGATCATCTGCTCGGCGAAGCTCATCACGCCCTCATAGCCGGCGCAGCTGAGGAACCACTCGAGCATCGTGAACTCGGGGTTGTGTTTGGGCGAGATGCCCTCGTTGCGGAAGAACCTGCTCAGCTCGTAGACGTTCTCGAAGCCGCCGACGATCGCCCGCT